>CAYZGX010000004.1:0-69654 GCA_964478235.1 uncultured Gammaproteobacteria bacterium | reverse complement strand
GGGTGTCGCAGTAGGCGCCAGTGCCCAGCTTGTCGCCAATGTCTCGAGCGAGTGTACGGATATAGGTGCCAGCGGAGCAGGTGACCTCAATAGTAATAATAGGATAGGTATATTCAAGTAAGCGAAGGTCGTAGATGGTGATGATAGACGGTTCGCGCTCCACGGTGATGCCTCGACGAGCGAGTTTGTAGAGGCGATCGCCGCCAACTTTTTTGGCTGAATACATCGGTGGAGTCTGAGTTTGTTTGCCGACAAAACCTAAAAGGACAGCTTCAACCTGTTCACGAGTTGGTTGTAGGGAGGTGGTGGGGGAGATAACGCCGGTGGAATCATCGGTGTCTGACACGTTGCCAAGGCGGATGGTGGCTTGGTAGGTTTTTTTGAGTGCCTTAAAGCTATCGAGCTCGCGGGTGGCAGTGCGCCCCACTCCAATAATAAGTAGCCCGGTTGCGAACGGATCAAGGGTGCCAGCGTGACCAACTTTGATATTTTTTATTGCTGGATGGGTCTTCCGGATACCTTTGCGTACATAATTGACGGCATCAAAACTCGTCCAGCCAGCTGGTTTATTAATAAGGAGATACAGTGGGGTAGGGGTGGTCATAGGTAAGCCCATACTAACGCATTTGACGGTTTTACACAAGTTTTTGGCTAAGAATAGCCAATCTAGCGAAAAAAGGGTTGACAAAATCGCTCATATACCCTATACTATGTATCTTCCTGTGAGAATTCCCCTAGGAAGACACCGCTCTTTTATACGAAAAATGATAGCACAGGTACGAACAATCATTTGCCGACACTTTGTGGAGAACCGAGAGGTTCTGTACGGTAGTGTCGCGTAAGTGCAGTTCAACCCGTCCCGTTCGCGGGACACTACGGAGGTCAGTCCCATGTTTTCCAAGCAGCCGAAGCCGCTCTTCAATTGGAAGGATTTCAACGATACTGAGAAGTTCTTGCTGTTGTCCATCCTGCTCCTGTGGGTTGGAATGTCCCTGTTCATCTATGCGTTGCAGTCGCCGAAGCCGAACCTGGAGGGGTTCACTTCTGCGATTGGCAGTTCGGTTCCGGCCAGCTCGAGCGTCAATGTTTCGAGCGCGTCGTCACCTGGCAGTCGCTAGCCCATCATTTTTCCCTGGAGTTGCCGGATATACCCCAAACTCCCATTTTCAGGAGGTTCGGTCGGCCCGAACCTCGCTACGTTAGTTGCCTGAAGCGCCCGCTCGCTTGAGGCCAGTAACCACGCTTCAAAACAGCCCGCCAGACAGTGGCGGGTTTTTTGTCCAAATACCCGGCAAAACAGTTGACTTTCTGCCTTATCTTATATATACTAACCGCGTTATACACTTTCTAAAACCTCTTCCATGAACGTCTCCGAACTGGCTCGACAGCTAAAAATCCACCCTCAGAAGCTCCTCCAAATCTTGCCGGAGTTTGGTTTTGATATCGGTGCCCGAGCAGTGAAGATTGATGATCGCGTCGCACAACAAATTCAACGCGATTGGAAACGTATCAAATTCATGATGGAGCGTCGTGAGCAGGAAGAAAAAGATAAACAAAAAGAATTAGAAAAAGAAATGCGCAAAACGACTGGTGTGACTGTTGTCATCCCGTCAATTTTGACCGTGCGCGAATTTGCCGAACGCTTACAGATTCCAGTCAACAAGGTGATTGTGGAGCTTATGAAGAGCGGTATCTTGGCAGCGCAAAATGAAAATATTGATCATGATACAGCTGTCTTGATCGCTCAAGATCTTGGGTTTACTGTCCAAGAAGAAGTTGTGGGAGCTGTCGACACTGCTATGCAAGACAGTCATTTGGCCGGTCTTGAAAGTGTGCTCGCCACAGGCGCAACGACTCTTCGCCCACCAGTGGTAGTGGTAATGGGCCACGTTGACCACGGTAAAACAAAACTACTCGATGCAATTCGCAACACCAACGTGATGGCTGGCGAAGCCGGTGGTATTACGCAGCATATTGGTGCCTACCAAGTTGATTGGGTGAATCCAAAAACCAAAGTCCATTCTCCTTTGACTTTTATTGATACTCCGGGTCACGAAGCGTTCACGGTTATGCGTAGTCGCGGTGCGAAAGTTGCTGATATTGCTATTCTCGTGGTCGCAGCTGATGACAGTGTCAAACCTCAGACAGTTGAAGCGATTAATATTATTAAAGCGGCTAAATTGCCATTTTTAGTAGCTATCAACAAAATTGATAAACCGGGCGCTGACGTGCAACGTGTTCGCTCTGACCTCGGCACCCATAACGTTATTCCCGAAGATTGGGGTGGCGATGTTCCGGTAGTAGAAATTTCAGCAAAAGAAAATAAAAATATTAATAAAATTTTAGATACCATTTTGGTGCTCGCTGATGTACACGCCGACGCTATCAAAGCCGATCCAGCTCGCGGAGCTGCTGGCACAGTCATCGAAGCTCACGTAGACAAAGGCGCTGGCCCTGTCGCTACCATTTTGGTGCAGACCGGTACACTTCGCGTCAACGATCCGCTGGTTATCAACGGTGAAGTTTACGGTAAAGTACGCGCGCTCAAAAATCATCGTGGCGAAGCGATTCAAGAAGCTCCTCCAAGTTGTCCTGTCCGTATTCTCGGTTTCAAATTGGCGCCTCAAGTGGGCGACGTGCTCGATGTGAGTAAAGCTGGCACAGCTGAGCAGGTGGATGTGCGCAATAAAAAATCTATTCAAACTGGTGCTGAAAAACAAACTGTTTCTGTTGCCAAAACTGACACTGACGAAGATGCTCAGAAAAAGACGCTCAATATCGTGGTCAAAGCCGACACCCTCGGTTCGCTTGAAGCGCTTATTGGCTCGCTTGAATCTATCAAAACCGAAGAAGTGGCAATTAAAATTATCGGCAAAGGGCTCGGTAACATTACCGCCGATGACGTTTCTCGTGCTCACACTGCTGGCGGTATGATCTTTGGCTTTAGTGTGAACACTTCGCCAAACTCGTTGGAAATGATCCAGTCGACAGGAGTGCCGTTCTACCAGTATACTATTATCTACGATCTCCTCGACAAGGTAAAAGTTGAGCTCGAAAAATTGTTGACTGCGGAAATTATTACGACTGAACTTGGTATTTTCAAAATCTTAGCCATCTTCCGCACCGAACGCTCCAGCATGATTGTTGGTGGTCGGGTAGAATCTGGTAAATTGTCCAAAGGTTGTAAAGCTCGGGTGAAACGCAACGGTGAAATTATTGCTGTTGGTAAAATCCCGGCGCTTCAATCAGGCAAGCAGTCTATGAACGAAATCCCGCAAGGCAACGAATGTGGTCTCCAATTTGAAGGTAAGATGAAGTTGGAAGTTGGCGACGTGCTCGAAGCTTATAAAGAAGAAGAAAAAATTAAAAAACTTATCTTACAAAAATAATTAAAAGATATATGGCGCTTGTCTTTACCGATGCCAACTTCGAAAGCGAAGTAAAAATGGCAAATCAATTGACCTTTGTAGATTTCTGGGCTCCATGGTGTGGTCCGTGCCAGCAAACTGGCCCGTATGTAGATGAAATTGCTTCTGAACTCGCTGGCACAGTCAAAGTCGGCAAAGTGAACGTAGATGAAAATCCTAACGTCGCTGGAGAATATAATGTCATGAGTATTCCCACCTTCCTCGTGTTCAAAGACGGCTCAGTCGTTGATGAAATCGTGGGTGGTGTGCAGAAAGAAAAAATGCTCGAAGTTATCAAAAAACACATGTAATTAGACAAATCCTCGCTTCGGCGGGGATTTTTTTATATTGCAATTTTTAAGCGTCGGGTATACGATTACTTACCTTTAGTTCTAAGTATTACGCATATGGCACACTCAGCTTTTGAAAACGCTTTAAAACAATTAGATAACGCGGCGAAAAAAATTGATTTAGCTCCACACTTGCTTGAACAGCTCAAAAAACCGCAAGCTGTGCATCGGACGACTATCTCAGTCACCCTGGACTCTGGTGAGATCAAAGAATTTGTTGGTTTCCGTAGCCAATACAACAACGCCCGTGGCCCCTACAAAGGTGGTATTCGGTTTCACCCCAATGTTTCGGAAGATGAAGTGACCGCTCTGTCGTTTTGGATGGCGATTAAATGTGCCACCCTTAATCTGCCACTCGGTGGTGGCAAGGGTGGGGTGATTGTTAATCCAAAAGAATTATCGGCAGGGGAGCTCGAGCGGTTGTCTCGTGGGTATATTCGAGCGCTCTACACACATCTTGGGCCAACCAAAGATATTCCAGCGCCAGATGTTTACACTACGCCACAAATTATGGGTTGGATGCTTGATGAGTATGAAAAGTGTGTTGGGCATCATGCGCCTGGAGTAATCACCGGTAAACCACTGTCTCTCGGCGGATCGGCTGGGCGTGGTTTTGCGACAGCGCAAGGCGGCGTCTATGTGCTCGAAGAAGCGATGAAAAAATTGGGTAAAAAAGCCAGTGATACTACAGTAGCTATTCAAGGCTTTGGTAATGCTGGGAGTCATATGGCGCATATTTTGAGCGGTCTTGGTTATCAGATTGTTGCTGTTAGCGATTCTAAAGGGGCGATTGTCGCTAGTGGCGCGCTAGCTATCGACACGCTTGAAAAACATAAAGAAACTACTGGTAGCGTGCTTGGTTTTGCGGGGACAAAGACTATTTCTAATAGTGAACTGCTAGAATTGGCGGTTGATGTGTTGGTGCCAGCAGCGCTTGAAAACCAAATTACCGCCGACAACGCACCTCGCGTCCAAGCAAAAATTATTGCGGAGCTGGCCAATGGCCCAACCACCCCGGAAGCCGATGAATTATTATTCAAAAAAGGGGTGCTGGTAATTCCGGATGTGCTCACCAATGCGGGCGGTGTTACGGTGTCCTATTTTGAACAGGTACAAAACGCCATGAATTATTATTGGGAGGAAGAAGAAGTTTTAAGTAAACTTAAAAAATTAATGACCGCTGCTTTCACTTCGGTCTGGGCAAACAAAGAGAAGTACAACATTGATCTTCGTACTGCCGCCTTCGTTTTGGCGGTGGAGCGCATTGCTCAAGCAATGAAAGATAGAGGGTGGAAATAATCTATGCCAGAATTGCCGGAAGTAGAAACTATTCGTCGCGACTTAGTGCCTAAAATCTGCCATAAAAAAGTGGTGGCAGTTGACGTTGTCCGGGACAAAGCAGTACGCGGGTCAGCTGAACCATTGCCCCAGGCAATGACTGGAAATACAATTGAAGCGATTGAGCGGGTGGGGAAGCTTCTGATGTTTCGTTTGCGTCGTCCCGAGCTGTATTTGCTGGTACATCTTAAAATGACCGGTCAGCTTATCTACGCCAAAGGCAAAAAAGTATTGGCTGGTGGGCACAGTCAAACGCCACTTCAAACACTTTTGGCAATAGATCCAAGTAAAAGCCTCAAAGCCCATCGAGAAACGTTAGAATGGAAATTGCCTGACAAGCATACTCAGATTATTTTTCATTTTAATGACGGTGGTGTTTTGTATTTTAACGATATGCGTCGGTTTGGCTATGCGCGTCTGGTGACGCTGGCGGATAAGCAAGCGATTGAAGCGACGTATGGTATTGAACCGCTCACTAAACGGTTTACCTTAGAGGCATTAAGCGGGGTGTTGCAACGCCGGTCAGTGGTGCTCAAAGCGATACTTCTTCGCCAAGATGTTGTTGCGGGAATTGGCAATATTTATGCCGACGAGATTTGTCATCGCGCCCACGTGTTGCCATGGAGAAAGACAGACAGCCTCACCACCGCTGAAATTCGCGCCTTGTTTGAAGCTTCTAAAAAAATTATTGCTCTTGCTGTTAAAGAGCGAGGGACAACTTTTAATAATTATGTCGACAGCGACGGGCGAACTGGTAATTTTGTGAGATTTCTTAAAGTCTACGAGCGCGATGGGGAACGATGCTTGGCCTGTAAAAAAGGTCTGATTCATAAAAAGAAAATCGCTGGCCGGGGGACGCATTTTTGCCCGCATTGCCAGAAGTAGTTGCGCACTGCCAAGGATTGACAAAAGCTCAAAAAATGACGATAATAACAGCGTCCCTCATAGGTACGTCAACCCAAAAGCGGAGGTCGTCCGTGGATAATAATCAGGATCTCAAAAATTGGAAGGCCACGTTTGCGCTGGCGGTTCTCTGCCTTATCGGCGGATATGCCACCAAGAAGACAGAGCTTGAAACTGATCCTAGAATGGTAGTGGAATTTTATGTACAGGAAAGCCCTGATCATGTCGGCGATTTTGGAATCATCAAGTATGGCGCCGATTGGCCTCAGGAGACTGCCGAAGTGCATGTGAAGGCGGGTCATTTCATCACAGCTAGTGAAGCCACCCCGAAAATGCTCGCCGCCTACAGTCAGGTCATACAGAATAGGGGAGACGAGTCGCTGTGTGTCGATGGTCAAGAAATTGATTTCGACCACTGCCTCAAGTGTAACCACTTCGCTGTTTCAGTCGTCTCCTGTAATCACACCCCGCGCCGCTCCACGTATCTGGTAACGTACCACTAGGCACCACGCCTAGCGTAAGGGATTAGCCCGCCTCTCGTACTCCACGACAGACGGGCTTCCTTATTTATAGCTTGCTTTTTATCCGTCCTCTCGGTAGAATGGACTCATTCTCTTGATTATCTTTTATGTCAAAATACGAGCCAAAAGATATTGAACCAAAGTGGCAAAAATACTGGAAAAAGAACGGTACTTTTGAAGCAGCCGAAGATTCCTCCAAGCCAAAATTTTATGGCTTGATTGAGTTTCCGTATCCGTCTGGTGCCGGGCTCCACGTGGGTCACCCTCGACCATTTACCGCTATGGATGTCATCACGCGCAAGCGTCGTATGGATGGTTTTAATGTGCTATATCCAATCGGCTTTGACGCCTTTGGTTTGCCAACAGAAAATTACGCTATCAAGACCGGTCGCCCTCCAGAAGAGGTGACAGCCGAAAATATCGCCAACTTTACTCGCCAGCTGACTTCGCTTGGCTACGGCTTTGATTGGTCGCGCGCTGTTGACACGACAGATCCAAAATATTTCAAATGGACGCAGTGGATTTTTTTACAACTCTATAAGCATGGTTTGGCCTACAAGAAAAACCAGCCAATCAACTGGTGTCCGAAAGATAAAATTGGGCTCGCCAACGAAGAAGTTGTGCAAGGCTGTTGTGAACGTTGTGGTACCGCTGTTGAGCAGCGCAACAAAGAGCAGTGGATGTTGGCAATTACCAAATATGCTGATAAGCTCCTCGAAGGATTGAAAGAAGTAGATTACATCACCCCAGCTCGCGTGCAGCAGGAAAATTGGATCGGCAAAAGCGAGGGGGCAGAGGTGCAGTTTTTTGTTAAAGGACAAAACGAACATCCGATTACTGTTTTCACCACTCGTCCAGATACGATTTTTGGTGTCACGTATATCGCTGTGTCAGCCGAACTCGCCAAAGAATGGCTTGGCATTGGTTGGAAGGCTGACCAGAAGATTGTTGAGTATATTGAAAAAACATTGAAAGAGCGCGTGGCGACCGCTGACCGCGACGAAGCGGAAAAGACTGGTATCTCGGCTGGCTTCACGGTGGCTAATCCAGCCAACGGCGAAGAAGTGCCTGTCTGGGTTACCAATTATGTCATGGGCGGTGTTGGCACCGGTGCGATTATGGGCGTGCCAGCGCATGATGAACGCGATTTTGAATTTGCGAAGAAGTTTGGTTTGGCAATAAAGCCAGTAGTTGAAGGTGGTAGCGAAGACAAGGCCTTCACTGAAACTGGTGTTGCTTGTAACTCTGAATTTTTAAACGGTCTCACAACTACTGATGCCAAAAAGAAAATGATCGCTTGGTTCGAAGAAAAAAAACTCGGCAAGCGCAAGGTTAATTTTAAACTTCGCGACTGGGTCTTTTCTCGTCAGCGTTATTGGGGCGAGCCGATTCCGCTCGTTCATTGCGAAGCTTGTGCTAAGAGTGGAAAGTTTGAAAGTAAGGGCGAAGAGATGAATCCTGGCTGGATACCGCTCGATGAAAAAGAGTTGCCGTTAGAATTGCCAAAAGTAAAAAAATACGAACCAACCGACACAGGGGAGTCACCACTCGCCGCTATGGATACATGGGTGAACACAAAATGTCCTCGCTGTGGTGGTAAAGCTCGTCGCGAAACCGACACCATGCCTAACTGGGCTGGTTCAAGCTGGTATTTCCTTCGTTATATCGACCCAAAGAATACGAAAGTCTTTGCTTCACCAGAGAAGCTCAAGTACTGGTCGCCAGTTGATTGGTACAACGGTGGCATGGAACATACTGTGCTCCACTTGTTGTATTCTCGTTTCTGGAATCAGTTTTTGTTTGATATCGGAGTTGTCCCAACGCGCGAACCGTACAAGAAACGCACGAGTCACGGTATGATTCTCGGGCCTGATGGTGAAAAGATGAGTAAATCTCGCGGTAATGTTATCAACCCTGATGAAATGGTAGATCAGTTTGGTGCCGACGCGTTCCGCGCCTACATTATGTTTATGGGTCCGTTTGATCAATTTGTGCAATGGGACACCAACGGCCTCGTCGGTGTGCGCCGATTTATTGACCGTGTTTGGAATTTACAAGACACCTTAGTCGACGGAGAAAGCAACGAACAAGTTATCATGCACCAGACGATTAAAAAAGTCGGTGAAGATATTGATAAGATGTCGTTCAACACGGCAATTGCTAAGCTGATGGAATTGGTGAACCATTTTAGCAAAGAGCAGAAGATTAGCCGAGAAGAATATGGTATTTTTGCCAAACTCTTGTCGCCATTTGCGCCACATGTGGCCGAAGAAATTTGGGTCAAAGTGCTCGGTAACAAAAAAACGATTACCTTTGAAGCCTGGCCAACGTTCCGCCCTGAATTAACAGTTGAATCAACTCTCACTCTCGCCGTACAAATCAACGGTAAAGTCCGGGACACCTTAGAGGTTCCGGCGGATATTACCGAAGAGCAAGTCAAAGAATTAGTACTCAAGAGCGAAAAGGTGCAGAAATGGCTCGAAGGCAAATCTCCAAAGAAAATTATCTATATCAAAGGTAAATTGGTCAGTGTAGTAATCTAGTTAGTATGACAATCAAGGAGGGGGTACAATTTATTTGTATCTCCAAAAACAGAACGCTTCTGGCGTTTTGTTTTTTGTTTATCGCTGGAGTGGGGAGCGCTTCACTTGTGAATACACAACCGGCCCAAGCGATTATTGTCGGTTTGATGCTCTGGATACTTTTGGTATTCGCCTTGATTTTTTGGCGACAGCACGAAACAAGATTGGTGATTTTGGCCAGTTGTTTTTTGATTTTAGGAGTGTGGCGAGTGATGGTTGCTGGGGCAGATTGCACATCGCCCAGCGCAGTTTGTTTTTATAATGGAAACCTGGTCGAAATCGTCGGAACAATTACTCGCGAACCAGACAGACGGGTAGATAAAACCAATTATGTTGTTGAGGTAAATAGTCTCGGGGGCGGGGAAGTGCGAGGTTTGGTGCTAGTGTCGTATGGCGCCTATCCGCGCTATGACTATGGCGAGACGGTGCGGGCGCTTTGTCGGCTCGAAGCCCCGGCAGCCAGCGAAGACAGTACGTTTCGTTATGATAAATACTTGGCCAAAGAAGGTGTCTCGTCGCTGTGTCAAAAACCAGTGATTCAAGGAGTTGTTCCCAAAGAAAAAACACTTTTTCAAAAAGCGCTTGGTAGTATTCTGCAATTAAAATCCGCGCTTGATAGGCAAGTCGGTCGGCTTTGGGCGGAGCCAGATAGTAGTTTGGTCGCCGGTATCCTCTATGGGAGCAGAAGTGGGCTTCCGCCCGAACTCAAAGAGGCCTTTAGCGCCACCGGCATTACCCATATTATTGCGGTATCTGGTTTTAATATTACGATTATTGCCAGTATTCTTATGACTATTGGTATCCGTGCTGGATTATGGCGGCGGCAAGCTTTTTGGGTGGTGGTAGTCAGCGTTTGGTTGTTTGTCGTTTTGGTTGGACTATCCGCTTCGGCAGTGCGCGCGGCGATCATGGGTACGATAGTTATTCTTGGAGAGCGTTTAGGGCGTCCATTATCAATAGGAACGGTCTTGGTAGTTACAGCGTCAGTTATGCTTTTAGAAAATCCGCTTATTCTTCTCTATGATGCAGGTTTCCAGTTGTCTTTTTTAGCCACCATTGGTTTGGTCTATATTTCGCCCTTGATTAATCAGAAAATAAATCTAATTTCACCAAGCGCTTTGATAAAGGCTATTCACGAATCATTCGCTGTTACGCTTTCGGCGCTTGTTACCACATTGCCGCTTATGTTATTTCAGTTTGGCGCCGTTTCGCTCGTCGCTCTGCCAGCCAACCTGATAGTTGTGCCGATTATTCCATGGATAATGCTCGCGAGTTTTGTTTCGATCTTAGCGAGTGCTGTTTCCTTTCCTCTGGGGCAGGCGGTTGCGTTCCTCACCGGTTTTGGGCTACAGTATGTCATACGTTTAGCTACCTTTTTTGGTGGCTTGCCCTGGAGCACTATACCCCTCACCATTCCGTGGTGGGCAATGCTCCTTTGTTATATAGCGCTTATCTGGTATGTCCAAAGGAAAAATAAAAGTTTATGATTCAGCTAAAGGCTACGATCTCGCAGCCTCAGAGTATGATTCCAAAGAAAAATACCTCAACAGTTTTGAAAAAAACCGCCTGCTACCACTGCTTGGTGATATTCTCGGTAAAACGATTTTAGATGTCGGCGCTGGCACCGGGCGACTGGCAACGCAGCTCGCCAAGCTAGGAGCTGTTGTTACCGCGCTTGATGTCTCCGAAGAGATGTTAAAGATAGTCACAAAGAAAAATCCAAAAATTACTACAGTAGTTGGTGACGCCGAGGCTTTATCTTTTCTTGATACGGAGTTTGATATCGTTATCTCGGCCTTTATGATTGTTCACCTCAAAGACCCAAGCCGGTTTTTTGACGAAGCGTACGCTGTCCTCAAAGATGGTGGGCGATTGGTGGTAACTAATATTAATCAAAAAGATCCGCCAGTAGTCGCGACTTCAGAAGGAGATATTGTGATCGAGTCGTATTATCATCGACCGGAAAAAATCCGAGAAATATTGGAAGAGCTCGCTTATACGATTGTTGAGGATGTGCGAGTGGCAGAGGGTGGTGTGTGGGTCAACCAAATTATCGTTGCGCAAAAATAATGGGGGTGCTGACTCGTCAGCACTATGAAAAAAAGACTATTTTTCACTGTCGCCACACTCAGCCTGCTCGCTGTCTTGTATTATTATTGGTCAGAAACCAAGCGCCACACCTTTCGGGTGTGGTTTTTGAATGTTGGGCAAGGGGATAGCTCGCTTATTCAATTTGAAACCAGCGAAACCACGCTCATTGATTGCGGGCCGAATAAAAAAGTGTTAAGCGAAATTGGACAAGCTCTGCCAGCGTATGTTCGCACTATTGACTATCTCATCGTCACGCACCCCGATCTCGATCACTATGGTGGTTGTGCCGAAGTGTTGAATCGCTACGATGTAAGACGGGTTTTTACCAACGGTCGCACAAAGCCGGGTGATCCAGCTTGGCAGGCGTTTGAAGAAAGCATTGCTAATGAAGGTCAAAAAATAAAAAAACTCACAGCACCAGCTCGGTGGAGGATAGGCGATAGTCGCCTGTATTTTTTCTCTCCAGACAGCAGTTTGTTGATGACACTACCGAGTGACGACAGTAATAATTTTTCTATTGTTTTTCGTCTTGAACACCAAAATGACTCGTTCTTATTTACAGGGGACGCAGAAATTCCACTTGAACAGGCTTTGCTCAAAAAATATTGTCCGACTAAAAAATGGCGTTGTTTGGCGCTTGGGGCGAGCACGCTCAAAGTCGGTCATCATGGAAGCAATAGTTCGAGTGGTGAAGATTTTCTTCGGGCGGTCGGTCCGACCACAGCTATAATCTCATCAGGTAAGAAAAATCGTTATGGCCACCCGTCGCTTCGAGTGATTCGGCGGCTAGAAAAATGGGGGATAGCTATTTTACGGACAGACGAGGGAGGTGCTATACTACTGCCATGACCAAATCTATCGGCCTTATTTTCTTTTTTGCTCTCCTCCTCAATGGTGGAGTTGTTCAGGCTATCTCGTCGGTTGATTTTGACAGTGATGGTTTGTCAGATGATCTAGAAACATTGGTGTATCACACTGATCCAAACAACAACGACTCGGATAGTGATAGTTTTTCTGACGGCAAAGAAGTGGACACCGGCTATTCACCACGCTTTCCTAATATGAAAAAAATGTCTGAAGTTGATTCCGACAAAGATGGGTTATCCGATGAATTAGAAATCGAACTCCACACCGATCTTTTGGATACCGACACTGACGACGACAGCTTTCTTGATGGAGCTGAGGTAAAAAATGGCTTTAACCCGCTCAAAGGCGATCGTGATCGCAGTTTGGAACGCCATGTCGAAGTAGATTTGAGTACACAGCAGCTAGCCTATTTTTTAGGTGGAGTACAAATCGCCACTGTTCCAGTTTCGAGTGGAAAATTAGCTACCCCAACCCCAACGGGAGAATTTGAAATCATACGTAAATTGCCAGTACATCACTATGTTGGTCCGGGGTATAACCTGCCGAACACCAAGTGGAATTTGGAGTTTAAGCGAAGCTTCTATCTTCACGGCGCCTATTGGCACAATCAGTTTGGTATTCGCCCGATGAGCCACGGTTGCGTGAATATTTCCTATAAAGATGTAGAGAAAATGTACGCCTTTTTAGACGTGGGAGATAGGGTGGTTATTACCGGTAAAACCCCCACCAAACCCCTTCCAAAGCCTAACCAGTTAGCCTCAAATTAGGGTTTGACAGGCGAAGCGCTTCGTGGTATACTGTTGACAGTAAGGGTGACTTTAAAGAAAGTCGCTCTTTTTTTATCCTCATTCATTTTTAGCATAGTCTATGTCAGAAATCACAAAAGCCATCCAAGCGCTCTGCGACGAAAAAAACTTGTCGTACGAAGCAGTTATGGAGACGATTGAAGCAGCGCTCGCCGCCGCCTATCGTAAAGATTTTGGTAACAAACAGCAAAATATTAAAGTTAAATTTGATCCAAACACCGGCGACATGAAAGCTTGGGATATTAAGGTTGTTGTCGAAGATATTGCCGAAGATGTCTTGGAAAAAGCCCAAGAAGAATTGACCGCTCGTCGTGAAAAAGCTCGCGAAGAAAATCGTGAATTGACCGACGAAGAAACAGCCGATTTACCACGCTTCAATCCAAAGATGGAACTCATGCTTTCGGCCGCTAAAGAAGTGAAGAAGAGTGCGAAAGTTGGCGAAACGCTCGAAATCGCTTTGGAAATTCCACACGACTTTGGTCGTATGGCTGCGATGACTGCTAAGCAAGTCATCATCCAAAAAGTGCGCGAAGCAGAACGCACTATGGTGTTTGGTGATTTCAAAAATCAAGAAAATCAAATTATCGTCGGCACCATTCAACGTGTTGAAGGCCGCAAGGTGTTGGTTGATTTAGGTAAAATCACTGGTGTAATGCCAGCTGACCATATGATCAATGGCGAACATTATCGCCCAGGTGCTCGAATGAAATTTTTTGTCTCTCGCGTAGAGATGACTGCTCGTGGACCAGAAATTATTTTGTCCCGCTCCGCTCCGGGAATGGTGCGTGAAATTTTCCGCCAAGAAATTCCAGAAATCGCTGACGGTGTTATTGAAATCAAAGGTATTGCCCGCGACGGTGGCTTCCGCTCCAAAGTGGCAGTGGTAACCGCTGATCCTTCTATTGATCCAATCGGCTCTTGTATCGGTCAGCGCGGTAGCCGTATTAATACAATCATTGAAGAATTGGGTGGCGAAAAAATCGATGTTATCCAATATAACGAAAATGCTGAACAGTATATTACCCACGCGCTTTCTCCAGCCAAAGTTGTTCGTGTAGAATTAAAAGAAGCTGAAAAAGTAGCCGACGTGACTGTTGCTCCAGAACAATTTTCTATCGCTATCGGTCGCGGTGGTCAAAATGTTCGCCTCGCTTCTGAGCTCACCGGTTGGAAAATTAATGTTATTGAAGACGGCAAACCAGCTGGCGAAGAAAAAAAGCCGGTTGATTCAGAAGAAGTTACTTCTGAGGATGCTGTTGATCCTGAAAGTGCAGGTTAAAAAAGTATTATGTTTCACACCATTCTCTACCAGCCGATTCTCAACTTGTTTATCTGGCTCTACAATGTGATGCCAGCGCATGATTTTGGGTTGGTGATCTTCACCCTCACTGTCCTTGTTCGTTTGGTGCTCTATCCGCTCACCGCCGCTTCTATCAAAGCGCAGCGCTCGATGCAAGAAATTCAACCAAAGCTTGAAGCGCTCAAAAAGGAATATCCGAATGATCGTCAAAAGCAAGCTGAAGCAACCATGGCTCTTTATAAAGAGCACAAAGTAAATCCGCTCGCTTCCTGTTTGCCGATGCTCGTACAATTACCAATTCTCTTCGCACTTTTCTTTGTGCTTCGCGATGCGGTGAATCCAGCGCATAGTTTTGCTGGTGATCTCTACACCTTTGTCTTAAATCCAGGCACCCTCAACACAGTAACTTTTGGTGGTCTTGATTTGGCCAAGCCAAGTATTGTTCTCGCTATTTTGGCTGGTCTCGCTCAGTGGGCTCAGGCCAAGAGTTTGGTGCGTCAACAACCACCAAAAAATGCTGGCGATGGCGCCAAAGACGAATCAATGGCTGCAATGATGAACAAACAGATGTTGTACTTCATGCCGATTTTGACCGCGATTATTGGTATTCGTTTCCCAGCCGGTCTCACATTGTATTGGTTCCTTAGTACCGGGCTTATGGTAGCTCAACAGTTGTTTATGAATCGCGCGACTCCAAAAAGTGACGATACAAAAAATAACAAACCAGACGTGATTGAAGGAAAGATTGTTTCTTAAAGACACAAGCTAGCAGACAACCTCCCGCTCGGGAGGTTTTTGCGTTTTAGGGGGAGTCTAGTATACTAGTGCCATATGACTAATGCTACGCTTGAATCGGCCATTCTTCGCACTCTCGCTTATTTTGACTTGAGCGATTTTCCGCTCACCAAAGAAGAAGTTTTTTTGTATCTAGTGGAGCTCGACAAAGCTTTGCCCGAAGATATTTTTGATACACTGAATAGCTTAGTGGGGCAGGGGAGAGTGGGTGTTAAATTTGGCTATTATTTTTTGGTTGGCCAAGAAGCGTTGGTGGAAAAAAGACGTTCTCGAGTAGTGTGGAGCGATGCTAAATTGTACCAAGCAAAAAAACTAGTTCGTTTTCTCGCCTGGATACCATTTCTCAAAGCAGTGCTCGTCTGTAATTCTGTTGGGCGTGAAACCGCTGTCCGAGAGAGTGATATTGATGTGATGATTATTACCGAGAAAAAACGACTGTGGATTGTCCGCCTCATTGCGAATAGCATTTTACGCCTCACCGGATCGCGCACGTATGGCGACCACGAAGCCGACCGACTGTGTTTGTCGTATTTTATTGATACCGATAATTTAGATCTGGCGCCTCTACGCGCTGTCCCCGAAGATATTCATGGAGCTTATTTTATCCACCAAATGGTGCCCGTGTATGACCCAGATAATTGGTATGAAAAATTGCTTCGAGCCAATCGTTGGACGCACCATCTCATTCCGCACCGAAAAATAACGAGCATTCCGCCAATCTTTCAGTTGGGGCGTTTGAGCAAGGTGGTTAAGCGGTTTTTTGAAATTTCTTGGCGAGGCGCATACGGAGCGTTAGTTGAAGGGCAAATGAAAGCTATTCAAGAATTAAAAATGAAGTTTTCGGTCAAAGAACGAGCTAACAAACCAGACAACGCCGTTGTCTTGCGAGACGGAGTGGTAAAACTACACGAAGCAGATTCTCGGGCGAGTGTGTACGCTGCTTGGATAGAAAAATGTCGCTCACTCGGACTATAATAGCCTGTTTATGCTCTCACGCCTGATAACCTTCCTATCGCTCAGTATTGTTTTGTTAGTGCCATGGCAAGCACGGTATATTGTTGAGCCAACAATGCTCGGGGGAGTATCTTGGGAATATACGACACATAGTTTGTACGCTGTTGAGGTGCTTGCGTGGGTGCTTTTTTATCTGTATTTTTTTCAATTAGTAAAAACAAGACACGTTGCGGAACCGTCACTTTTTTTGCCTATCAAACGCCGGCATCGGTTAGTCGTGGTAAGCGCTATAGTAGTAGTTCTTTCAGCGGTGCTCTGGGCGAGTCAAGATAGACAACTCGCCTGGGTTTATCTGTTTCGTCTACTTGAATCTTTTTGTTTACTACTCATTCTTGCTACAGAGGTGCGCCGTCGTCCAGACATGTTCCTTGGAGTTTTTTGGCTAAGTGGGGTGGGACAGGGTATTCTCGCGCTCGTGCAATTTGGAGTGCAAAAAGTTTTTTCGTGGGCCTGGTCGGGTATAGCTCCGCAAGAAGCGAGTCGGCTCGGGATGTTTGTGATTGAAGTTGGTGGGGAGCGTTGGCTCCGGGCGTATGGTAGTTTTGGTTCACCTGCCCAGCTTGGAAGTTTTCTCGCTGGAGCCTTGGTTGTTGGTGCACTTATCATCGTTGTGTTTGATTCAAAAAAATACGAAAAATGGATTGTGCTAGGACAAGCTGTTGTAACACTTGGTCTTCTGGTGTCATTTGCTCGTTCAGCTTGGGCGGCGGCGCTACTTGCTTTGGGGGCGCTCGGAGTGGGTGTGTATCAGAAAAAAGATCAGCTCACGACGCAACGCTACTATCGTCAACTCGCATGTGTCGGGGTAATAATTGTTCTCGGCAGTATGTTCGTATGGCCGCTCGTTGTCACTCGTCTCACCGGCACAGGGCGCTTAGAAAATAGATCGTTCGTAGAGCGAACGTCGCAGTACGCTAAGGCTTGGGAGATGTTTACTTCCGCCCCTGCCCTTGGAGTGGGCCCTGGAGCCTCCACACGGCTCGCCTTTGAACGAACGGGGAGCCTGAGCACTTCTCAGCCTGTTCACAACACACTGGCCCTGTTGGCCGTTGAGGGTGGTCTGGCGCTCGTGGGGCTTGTACTGGTTGGTTTGGGAGGGTTGATCCGTGTAGTTGCCCACCACAATCCGCTCGGGCTAGCCTGTATAGTAGTTGTTTTGGCCGGATATATGACCGAACATTTTTGGTGGACCTTGGGGTCGGGAGCTATAATGAGCGCGGTTATTTTTTCTCTAAGTATAGCCAAAAAAGAATAGTTCGGCTTATCCACATCTTACCAACAGAGCACTCCTTGACGGAGTGTTTTGTATATACTAAGATGACTTACACGAGGATTTATCACTCACATTTACTGAGTGATAAAATCCAGTTTAAAAAAAGATAAATTTTTTCTAAAGTATGACTATTAAACCTCTCGGTGACAACGTTCTGATTAAACAAAAAAAAGTAGATGAAGTAACCTCGTTTGGTTTGGTGCTCCCGGGTAGCGATGAGAAAAAACCAGAAGGTGAGGTAGTAGCGGTTGGTCCGGGTAAATTGCTCGACAATGGCACTCGTTCAAAAATGGATGTCAAAGTCGGCGATCGCGTGCTGCTCAAGTCGTGGGGTGGCGATGCAGTCAAAATTGAAAAAGAAGAATTTAAAATTGTTGCCCAAGATGATATCTTGGCAATTGTAGAATAATTATACTGTCTATGGCTAAACAAATTATTTTTTCCGACGAAGCTCGTCGTAAATTAGTGCAAGGTGTGAACATCTTGGCTAATGTCGTCAAAGTCACGCTCGGCCCAAGGGGGCGGAACGTGGTGCTTGATAAAGGCTATGGCGCGCCGACCATCACCAAAGATGGTGTAAGTGTTGCTAAAGAAGTGGAAGTAGAAGATAAATTTGAAAATGCCGGCGTGGAGCTGGTGAAAGAAGTTGCTAGCAAAACCAACGACGATGTTGGCGATGGTACAACGACAGCGACCGTCTTGGCGCAAGCAATTGTGACCGAAGGTTTTAAAAATGTCACCGCTGGCGCAAATGCTGTCGCTCTCAAGCGTGGTATTGATAAATGCGTTGAGGCGATTGTTAAAGAAATCCAAAAAAATATTGCGAAGCCGGTGGAGCAAGACGAAATTGCTAATGTGGCTGCTATTTCCGCCAACGATAAAGAAATTGGCGCGAAAATTGCCGACGCGATGAAGGCAGTTGGTAAAGACGGTGTTATTACTGTTGAGGAATCACAATCGTTTGGCTTGGAAATCGAAACCGTCCAAGGTATGCGTTTTGATAAAGGCTACGTGTCGCATTATATGGTGACCAACACTGAGCGCATGGAAGCTGAATACACTGATCCGTATATTTTAATTACTGATAAAAAAATCTCATCGATTCACGACGTTTTGCCGGTGCTTGAAAAATTAGCTCAGTCTGGCAAAAAAGATATTGTGATTATTGCTGAAGATGTAGATGGCGAAGCACTGTCTACCTTTGTGCTCAATAAATTGCGCGGTAGTTTCAACGTGTTGGCTGTCAAAGCTCCAGGCTTTGGTGACCGTCGCAAAGAAATGCTTCAGGATATCGCTGTTCTCACTGGTGGTAAGGTGATTACTGAAGAATTAGGTCTTAAATTAGACAAAACAGAAGTAGAAGATTTGGGCCGGGCTCATAAAGTTATCGCTACCAAAGAAACCTGTACGATTGTTGAAGGCAAAGGTGATAAAGCAATTATTGCTGAGCGTGTTCTCCAAATTAAGCGCTCAATTGAAGCAGTTGACAGCGACTTTGATCGTGAAAAATTACAAGAGCGTTTGGCAAAATTAGCTGGTGGGGTAGCAATTATCCGTGTTGGCGCTGCTACTGAAACTGAAATGAAAGAAGTAAAACATCGCATTGAAGACGCTGTCGGCGCGACCAAAGCAGCTGTGGAAGAAGGTGTTGTGCCAGGTGGTGGCGTGGCTCTTATTCGCGCTATCAAAGCTTTAGACGGTTTGAAATTATCACCTGACGAAGCGATTGCTATCGCTATTGTCCGCCGAGCTCTCGAAGAGCCGCTTCGCCAAATTGCTGAGAACGCTGGTGTTGATGGAGCCGTTGTGGCTGAAGAAGTGAAAAAAGGTACTGGAGCGATGGGGTATAACGCAGCGACCGGTGTCTACGAAGATATGGTTAAAGCTGGTATTATTGACCCGGCCAAAGTCACCCGCAGTGCTCTCCAGAACGCCGCTAGTATTGCTGGAATGTTCCTCACTACCGAGGCTATCATCACTGATTTACCAAAGAAAGATGAATCATCTGCTCCAGCTATGGGCGGTGGCATGGGTGGCGGTATGGGGATGTACTAAACGAGTTGAACACCCTTAGTAGTCATATAAAAAACCTGTACGAATTTCGTACAGGTTTTTGAATTGGTAGTAGGGTTGGGGGCGGACGCGGATGAAGTAGGAATATACTTACATCCGCGTCGCCGGGGTGGTAGTAATCGAGCTCTCCTTCGCCTCGTCGCGCTAATCGGTCTCATCGGTCATTCCCCAGATGTCGGCGTCGTACTGCTTGTAGTACTTGCAAAGGGTGTGCTTGGTGCGTTTGAGCAATTCTGGACGGCTACCCTGAGGCACCGGGTAGGGAGGGGTACTCCCAAAAAAGTGCGTCTGGCTGAGCTCCTGATAGCGAGCAGGCATTGCTGTGACGAACAGTTTCCAGAAACGTTCCACTGGAGTGGGCGGCAACAGGAGGCCGTCGTCAAAACGAGCTAATGACAGAAAGCGCAAAAACTCCAGGCGCACACGATCGGCATACTCGGGTGTCACCCGTTCCTCTTTGGCATATAATAGTACCACTTCAGTGAGGGTTTCGCGCAAAAGCTTGTCGATATACGGAGCATGTCCGGCATCGTCCATTCCACCATCAAATCCAAATGATTCTGGTGGGGGAGTCTCGATTGTCATAGAGCTATCCTCGCTTTGTTGTTTCCGAGCCGGCATGGCGCGGATTCGTGAGCGCTGGTTGGAGCGTCTCAAGATGCCTCTGTTATAGCTAAAAATAACGTTTTTGTCAATGGGTCGGACTTTATTTTTTCTTTATCTCAAGAAACAAAAAAGCCACCCGTCACAATCGGTCGATGGTATCAACAGATTGTGACGTTGGGGTGGCTTTATGTGGCCCAACGGAAGCCGAGTTGTTGGCTTCAAGTGGGGGGGGCTAGAAGCCCTTGGTCTCCATCCACTCGGGGAAGCTGGTGAGGTCGATGTTGACCCCGCCGAAGGGGTTGTATTCGACACCCTTCTTGCTCGTATGGTCGGAGATGACCTCCGGGCTCTCGAGTGAGAGGTTGACTTCGTCGTCCGTACCGCCATCGTGTCCGTTTGCTGAGCTCTGGCTCGACATGGGGCCCTCCTAGGCCGGGGTTGGTGAAGCTTGAGCATGCTACTAGAAAAAGGGCTTTTTGTCAAGGGTTTGATGCGAGTTGCGTAGAGTGAGGGCATACTGTACACTATCTGACACTATGCTTCATCAAATCGCCCTCTACCTTAGTGGTTTTCCAAACGAATTAGCTGTTTTTCTCGTTGCTATGATTCCGGTTCTTGAGCAACGAGCCGCCATTCCGCTTGGGATTTTGGTGTATCGCATGCCAGTTTGGGAAGTGTATTTTTTGACTATGCTTGGCAATATTGGTCCAGTACTTCTTTTGCTGTACCACGCTGACAGATTTCATGCCTGGGTAGAAAAAAATTCTGGAACTTTTTTTGGAAAAAAATGGGCGAATAATCTAAAAAAAGCTCAAGACGGTTTTCAAAAATACGAAAAATATGGCATGCTCGGTCTGGTATTTTTTGTCGTTTCGCCGTTGCCTGGAAGTGGTATTTTTACCGGCGCCATGCTCGCTTTTTTGCTCGGCGTACCCTTCCGTCATTCGTGGATCTATCTCACCTCAGCTGTTCTTGGCTCGGGGCTCGTGACGCTTCTTATCGCTGTTAGTTTTGGAAAAATTTTCTAACCTATGTCAGTGGAACGACTGCAAGAGCTCACTAAAAAAATTGAGGAGACAACCAGACTCCTCAATCTTGCTAGTCTCAAAAAAAAGATGGAGCAGCTGGGAGTGGAGATGAATGAGGGTTCTTTTTGGAATGACCGCAACCGCGCCCAGGTGGTGACGCAAGATTATCAGGCGATTAAACAAGAAGTAGATAAATGGGAAGCGCTTGAGCAAAGTGTTACAGATGTGTTAGAACTTTCCAGTGATCCGGCGCTCGCGCCCGATCTCGCCCTACAAATTACTGAGCTGGAAAAACAATTTACCGCCTATGAGTTTTCTCTTCTCTTGAGCGGACCCTACGATGTCAACAATGCTATCGTGGCGATTCATGCAGGGAGCGGGGGAACCGAAGCGCAAGATTGGAGTGAAATGTTACTACGCATGATTTTACGCTTTTCCGAAAAGCAAGGTTGGAAAACCAGAATTATTGACGAATCGCGCGGGGCGGAAGCTGGTTATAAATCAGTAACCTTTGAAGTCACCGGCCGATATGCTTTTGGTTATTTAAAATCTGAACACGGTGTTCATCGACTGGTACGCATCTCACCGTTTGATGCTGAAAAAATGCGTCACACTTCGTTCGCTCTGGTAGAAGTCTTGCCAGAAGTTGATGATTCAGTAGAAGTAACTATCAAAGCAGAAGATTTACGCATCGATACTTTTATGTCTGGCGGAAAAGGTGGTCAGAGTGTAAACACCACGTATTCAGCTGTGCGCATCGTGCATATTCCAACAGGTATCACCGTGCAATGCCAGAATGAACGCTCGCAAGCGCAAAACAAAGATATGGCAATGAAAATTTTGAAAGCCAAACTCCACCGCTTGGCCGAAGAACAGCGAGCCAAAGAGCGCCAAGAATTACGCGGGGAATATAAATCGGCCGAATGGGGGAATCAGATTCGCTCGTATGTATTGCACCCTTATCACATGGTCAACGATCACCGCACCGAATACAAAGCAACCGATCCAGAAAATGTTTTGGAAGGTGAATTGCTTCCGCTCGCCGAAGCCTATTTGAAATGGATTAAACGCTAATATGAAAGTGTTAACTGAATGTACCACCGCAGCGCTCATTGTCGAGCTTTTGAACGGCAAAACAGTGATTGTTCCCACCGAAACATCGTATGGCCTGGGTTGTGACGCCGTCAACCAATCGGCTGTAGATGCTGTTTTTGCTATCAAAGGCCGACCATCAGACAAACCACTCCTCGTGGTGGTGCCAACAATCGCCATGGCCAAAAAATATTTTATCTGGAATGATACCTTGGAAAAAATTGCGAAGACTTATTGGCCAGGACCAGTCACGGTGGTGGGGGAATATAATAATGTTGCTCAGCCGGCGCTTGCTTCGGGGGTGGTGGCTAAAGACGGTACGGTTGCTGTCAGAGTGACGAACGATCCTTTTTTGGTGTCGCTCACCGAAATAATGAACAAGCCGTTAGTCGCCACTTCAGGCAACGTCTCTGACGCCGGTGATATGTATGATAGTCAGGCCGTTGAAGCGATGTTTCAAGGACGCGCCGTACAGCCCGATTATATTCTCGCTCGTGGCGTCTTGCCGAAACGTCCGCCAACCACTATAGTACGAGTACAGTCTGACGGCACTTTGACGATTATTCGTCAGGGTGAAACAATTATTTCTCTCTAAACTATGTCTCAGGTGGTTTCACCAGCCGTCTCTTTTACCAGCTTGCTCGTTGTAGCTGGTGTTAGTTTTTTTGGTGTTGCTACTGCCTGGAAAGAGGCTGGAGCGGAGATTTATGGTATATCTCAAGCTCTTATTGCGCCAATACAAGCTCCGCCGCCAGTTCAGCGAAGCAAGCCGGCTCGGCAAACCGTCAAAGCGATTTACCTCACTGCCTATTCAGCAGGGAGTCCTAAAAAAATGGCTGAAATGATCGACCTGATTAACCGCACCGAATTAAATGGTGTGATTATTGATATTAAAGATTATAGCGGGCTTGTACTTTACGACACCAAAGTACCCTTGGCAGTTGACAAAAAACTAAAAGACAATCGGTTACCAAATCTAGAAACTATTATAAAGACATTGCACGACAATGCTATTTATGTGATTGCTCGACAAACTGTTTTTCAAGATCCGGCCCTGGCTCGCGCCAAGCCCGAATGGGCGATCAAAGATAAGCGTGGCGGTTTGTGGCATGATCATAAAGGACTACTCTGGGTTGATCCTACCAAGCAGGAAGTGTGGGAGTATAATCTCGCGCTAGCCAAAGAAGCGGCAACCTATGGTTTTGATGAAATTAATTTTGACTACGTCCGCTTTCCGTCTGATGGTAACATGAGCCAGGTCCTCTACGCGAGCAGTACGGGCAAAAAATATGAAACCATGGCTAGATTTTATAAATATGTGAACGCCAAGATGAAGCCAGAGCCAGTTTTGACCTCACTTGATTTGTTTGGATTTGTCATGGAAAAAAGTGGCGAAGATGATATGAGTATTGGTCAGCGTTTGGCCGATACCGTGAATGAAGTTGATTACATCGCGCCAATGATGTATCCATCGCACTATCCGTCGGGGCATTTGGGACTCAAAAATCCCGCCGAACACCCAGCGCTTGTTTTTGATAACGGTATGCAAAAAGGCATGCCGTGGTTTGCTGGTGCTCGCGCCGAGGTGCGCCCGTGGATTCAAGCTTTTCATCTCGGAGCAGTCTATGATGCCTCAAAAATCCGAGCGCAAATTGAGACAATTGAAAAATATAGTAATGCTGGCTGGTTGATGTGGAACGCCTCCAATCGCTACACTGATGCCGGTCTTAAAGCTGAATAGTATAGTGTATGTCGAAATTATTTAATCCTGATTATCTTTTGTCGCTGTGTAAAAAATACAGCCTCACGCCGTCCAAAAAGTACGGTCAAAATTATTTGCTCGATGAGCAGGTGATCGCCAGTATGCTCGAAGCGGGGAGTGTCTCGAGTGGAGACACGGTTGTTGAGGTTGGTCCGGGTTTTGGCGTGCTCACCATTCCTTTGGTGGAAAAAGCCGGCACCGTGATAAGTTATGAGATTGAGAAAAAAATCGCCCCCTATTGGGAGGCCAAGCGCGATCAGTACAAGAATTTGACCGTAGTGTGGGGGAATGTTCTTCACAGTTTTGAACCCCCGCCAGTGCCGTACAAAGTTATTGCCAATTTACCCTATCAGATCACCTCAGCTGTGATTCGACTTTTTTTAGAACTAGACATCCCGCCAACTGTGCTGGTGTGTATGGTGCAAAAAGAGGTAGCTGAGCGCATCTGTGCTCAGGCAGGAGATTTATCGCTCCTCGCTCTATCCGTTCAGCTCTACGCGACGCCAACTATTACTGCTCAGGTGCCAAAAACATCGTTTTGGCCGGTGCCAGCCGTTGATTCGGCGGTTATTACCCTCACCCCACACCAAAAACCGCTCATCGCCAAGAAAGATAGTGACTTTTTTTTCACTTTGGTCAAAGCCGGTTTTGCCCAGCGTCGTAAATTACTCATTAAAAACCTTCTGCCAGTTGTTGGCAAAAAACATAAAGGGGAAGTGCAGGATATTTTTGTGGAACTCGGTATTCCGCTCGAGGCTCGAGCACAAGAAGTATCCATGGAAGATTGGATTCTCCTTGCCAAGCGTTTATCCACTTATACCAAGTTGTAAACTGTGGTATACTACGTACAGTTTTTAACACTGTTGCGTTATGGACGGTACGGACAATGAAACGTTGCCGCCACGGTTTTCTCATGAGCAGAAGCTCGGCGTAGCTTTACTGCTCATTTTTGCGCTTATTAGCGTGGCTCTTGGGGCGCTTCAAATCCGCAATCGTCTCTATGCGCCATTTGCCCTAACGAACACTGTTCCAGGAAGTTTGAAAGACGAAGTTAATTCGCCAGAAGCGCTTCGTTTTCGTGATACTGATTTTGATGGCCTCAATGATTTTGATGAATTATATGTATACCAGACCAGTCCGTATTTGAAAGATACTGACTCTGATGGTGTGAGTGATAAGCAGGAAGTTGAAAAAGGACAAAATCCAAACTGCCCAGCTGGACAACAATGCGACAATCCAATTGTATCTGGAGAAGGTAATTTGTCGATTAGTGCCACCTCAACTCTCGTTGAGCCCCAAATGATAGATGTTTCTGAAACAGGAGATATTCGCTCGGTGTTATCTGATCCAGCGCAGGTGCGGTCACTCCTTATTGCCGGTGGTCTTGATGAAGCAGTAGTTAAAAGTCTAAGTGATAAAGAATTGTTGGCTATGGCCGCCGCGGCCTATGCTAGCTCGAGTGCCAAAACATCGCCACGCCCTTAATCATTGTTCAAAACGGTACATCCACGTATGTTTTCCAAGATTTCTAAAATTCTCACCACCTGGGCTATGGTGGCTGTCGTTGCTGTGAGCAGTTTTGGGGCGATTTTGGTTCCGCAGGTTGCTTCAGCACAAATTCCAGTGACTGTGACGAGCGATATTCCAAAAGCTGCAGACGACATCCTCACTATTATTTGGGAAGGTTTAAAAGCTGCTTCAGTCAACGCTGTGGTTCGGGCAGTAGGTTATGCTATCCGTAAAGTGGCCTATGATTCAGCAGTGTGGCTCGCGACTGGCGGTAATGGTCAAACCCCACTTGCCCAAACCAAAGGTTTTGGCGACTATTTATCTTCTGTTGCCGACGGCGCTGCTGGCACTGCCCTTGATGAGCTTGGTAAAGCTGGTGGTATTAATTTGTGTAAAATTCCCGATGTTAAATTAGACTTAGCTTTCAAAGTCGGTCTCCGCACCCAGTTTACCGGCCCAACATTTGCTGGCCCACAAGGCACCCCTAATTGTACTTTTTCTAATTTCACCAAAACTTGGCTCGATGGCGATGCTTGGAAAAGTAAATATGGTGGCACGGCGCAACTAAGCAAACAATTTAGTTTATCTCTCTCGACTGACGACAGTCCGCTCGGTCTCTACGGTCAGACCACTGAAAAAATTAACAATGTCATTAAACAACAAAAAGAAGCCCTCCTCCTTGATCGCCAAGAAGGACAAGGTTTTAAAGCTAAAGAAAGTAAAGTTAGCGGTGACATCCAGACGCCCGCTCCGCTTATCGCCGAACAATTCAAAGCCAACACTCCAGATAAAGAGCAAAAAGCCACCAACGATCAGTTGAATGCTTTGCTAGCTAACGGAGATATTAAGGTCATTCCAGCGGCCTTATCTTTGTTTTTAAATACCCTGGTGGGTACAGCGGTCAAAAACTTCCAAGAAAAAGGTGTTTTACCCTTTGGTGCTGGTTGTATTGGAGATAAGTGTCCAGCGAGTGGCGGAACAGCTGGCGGTCCATTTGCCCAGAGTCAACAAGGCTTGGCTGGGGAGTTCTATGGTATTGCTGGCGGTGGTGTTGCTGTGGCCCAAAGCTTCTTTAGTTATTTGCAAGCAGTAAAAATTGATTCGGTAGAAAGTTTTGATCTTATTTCTCAGCTTAGCAACTGCCCTGAAAATCCAGGACTCTACAATTGTCGCATGGATGACCAGATGGTCGTGGCTTTCAAACAAGCTCAGCTTGGCAAGCCGGTGACTATCCAAGAAGCGATTGCGCAAGGCTGGCTCCATGGCGACTGGTATCTCTTGCCTCCAGCTGAAAACGACGGTCGTAACAAAGATAAAGATTGTTTCAACAAAGCCTACTGTTATAGCAATATCCAAGTGTTGCGCCAATTGCGTATTTTACCGCTCGGTTTTGAAATTGCCGCCAAAAACAGTAGTCCAGATCGCCCATGGAGACTTTCCGAAGTGGTTGACGGCTTTTTGAAATGCCAAACCGATCCAAGTATCGCCAGTTCCAACTTCCCGTTCTGTCATTTAGTTGATCCAAGTTGGGTGCTCAAAGTTCCGCCAGCTAAATGTAACGCTTTGGTCTACGGCCCAAACATTTTGACCAACGGCGTGCCAGATCGCCTCCAAGAATGTGTTGATGTTCAGACCTGTGTTGCCTTTGATGCCAATGGCAATTGTAATGATTTTGCGTACTGCACTCGCGAAAAAAATACTTGGAAGTTTGATGCGCAGACGTGTGCCCCACAGTATGCCACCTGTCGTGCTTTCACCGACGCCAATGGCCGTCAGGCAGCTTATTTGTATCGCACGCTCGATACTGCTTCATGTACTCAAGAAAATGTCGGCTGCCGTGCCTATAGTCTCACTCAAAACGCCAATGGTAGTTGGGTTGCCCCAGGTGCCTTCAGCTCTGTCAACGACACTAATACCGGTATTTATTTCAACAATAAAGTTTCCACCAGTTGTTCCGCCGGGTCAGCTGGCTGTTCAGCGTTCAAAGTAGCGGGGACAGGGGAGTCGTTGTTTGTTAAAAAGGCTCCAGACTATTTGAAATGTTACGACGCCGACCCAACGACGCTAATGGTTGATCAGCCAATGACTGTCGCCGATTTAGCGCGTCTTGATGGCTCAGCAAGTTGTAAAGACTATTCCGGTGTCTGTATTCCTGAAGAAGTAAATTGTAATTTTTACACTCCAACTATCGGGGGTAGTGAGCGTGTGCCGGGGAAATTCACCCCAGCTGAAGTCATCGGCAATCAAGTTGATTGGAACGATCAGTGTGACGCTAAATGTATCGGCTACGATGCGTATCGCGAAATGCCAAGTACCTATTCAAGCGGTCAAAGTGTTGCCTATATTATTCCATCGTCTGGTACTGCTTGTGCCGCGGTTGACGAAGGCTGTAGCGCTTTCACCAATTTGAGCACCACTCAAGGCGGCCTCGAAAAGACTGAATACTTTTCTTATTTGCGCACCTGCGCCCACCCAAGCAAAGAAGCGGGTAAGAATTTTATTACCTACGAAGGTTCAGTGCAAGGTGGTTTCCAACTAAAAACCTATCTTTTGGTAGAAAATAAAGATATTTCTAATGGTCCGCTTGGAGCGCCAAAATATTCTTTTAAAACTACCGCTGAGTTAGCTGAACAGCTCGCTTCATGTACTGAAACATCATATAAGAACGGCACAGCACCGCTCGATTGTCGTCAATTTAATGATGATAGTGGAAAAGTCTACTACCGCCTGCTGTCTAACACTATCCCAGTAAGCGAATCCTGTACGCCATATCGTTTGAGCACTAATGATTTCTATACTGTTTCTGACGGCTCCACCAACACTGCCGGCTCGTGTTCAGATGCTAAAGGTTTCTGGGACACCAGTGGTGGAGTAGGGGTTTGTAAATTATGTTTCCAAAATGGTGAATACCGCGAAGGTAGTTGTTTCTATGATGGTCTCCCAGGTGGTGCTGAAAACACCGCTGGAGTAAGTCGCAGTTGTTCAGCGAGTGCTGACACCTGCCGTGCCTATAAAGGCAACGCTGGTAACAATGTAGAAATTATCTTCAATGACACTTTTGAAAATGTCACTTCAACGTCAGCCTTGTCGGCTTGGGGCGGTGGAGCGTTATCAAGTGAATCTGTTCGGGTCAACGAGCACTCTTTCTCAGCTGTTGCGGCTGCTGGAATTTCTCGCGCCACCACCCTTATTCCTGGGCAAACCTATGACCTCACCTTCTGGGCCAAAGGCAATGTCGGATCAATTTCGGTGCGGGTTGGTGGAATGACTCAGCCGGTCGGTGCCACTCCGGTCAACGACACTTGGAACACCTACCGCGTTGGTCCGTTTACCTATTCCAACACCACCTCAACAACACAAATCTCGTTTGTGGGTACTCAGCCAAACACCCAGTTGTTTGTAGATAACGTTCGTGTCGTTCGCGTGCGCGATCTTCAGTATTTAGTTAAAAAATCACTCAGCGTTGATCCAATTTGTGATAGCGATGTCGCCGATAATTTGCCCGGTGAGGCACTCGGTTGCTCGGCTTACGCTGATCAAAATAACCGTAACTACTATTTGACTGGTTTCAGTTATTTGTGTCGCGAAAATGCTATTGGCTGTACCGCTGTTCTAGATACCAAAAACACCCCATCACAAACCAAAGCCTCGGCTAATAACGTCTGGGTTCCTGGTCGTGGCGGTTCAACCGCTCAAGTTACTATTGGCGGCGAAGCTTTTTCCTGTGTTATCCCAACTGGCGATACCGGCTGTTATATTACTGTTCGTGGCCACGAAGCAGCGCAAATAAAAACTGCCATTTCCACCTTCTCAGGCGGGGCAAGCAACGGCTTTGTTTCGTCCACTATTTATATCCCTTCCGACACCACTAGCACCTACCCAATGTATTTGGTAGCTAACCAGGCGGCCACGTGTAATCAAGCCGATCTCGGCTGTACCTTTGCTGGCGCTCAGCAATTGACCCCAGGCGGTGCTCAGTTTACGACAGCACTTATCAAAAATGACCCAGCTCTCTATGACACAGCGCTTTGCGGAGCTGAGGCTGTTGGCTGTAACGCCTATAGTGACGGTGCGGATACTCGTTATTTCAAAGATCCAGCTATCACTGGACAAAAAGTCTGTGCCTATGCCAAGGGTGTGCCGGTAAAAGTCCCAACCGGGGCGGGGTTCACCACCGTTCAATCCGACGGTTGGTTCTGGAAAGGTGTTGGTGTCTGTAGTAATGATGCTGGGAAGAACTGTAGTCAAGACAGCCAATGTGGCGCTGGTAATACCTGTACCGACGTCGGCTCACAACCATGTTATCGCAACTATTTGAGTAATGGTGAATATAGTCTGTGGTCTTCGGAAAACACACAATATAATAATTTTGTTGGTGAATGTCCAACTAACCAAAATGCGTGTACGCAGTTTGTCGACCGCACGGATAATAATAAATCGTACTATTTCTTGAAAGATAATCGCGTGAGCGAAGGGGATTGTGCTGGTCAGGTAAGCCAAAAAGAAGGCTGTGCTGTCTTTGATCAAGTAGACAATCCAAATAAATTCTTTAACACCAAAGCGCTCTACGCTTCGAGCGAAGCCAACAATGGTCGCAAAGTGCCAGCTCCAGTGACCGCTGATCCAGCTAACGACGGTAATATCATCATCAAAGTAAATCGCGATCGCGAATGTGGTGAATGGTTGCAATGTCAGGGTTCCAAGACTGTTTTTGATCGTGACACAGGTAAATATAAAGATATCTGTGAGAATGTTCAGCGCTGTGCTGAGTCAGATGGCAACGGCGGATGTAAGCGCTGGGTGCAGAGCAACTACTCCAACCAAGTATTGAACGAAGATATTTACCGCAGTCGCTCTATCGGCTGGTCGGGTATGGATTATACTGGCTACTCAATCTTAGGCCTCTACCCAGTTGAAGAATTGACCGATATCAACTTCACTTCATCGTCAGATAAAAAAGATTACCGTTTAATCAAGCCGATTCCTTGTGGTGGACAAAACTGCCCTGATGGCTTATCAATCACTCAGCAAAACAAGAGTACTTCGTGTAAAGTAGATGGTCAGGTGTGTGGCAAACTCACCAACCAAGGTTTGTGTATCAACAAAACTTGCGTTCGCACCATTGATGGTAAAAATGATTTTGGCGAACTTGAAAAAGCTCAAAGTCAGATTTGCCGTGGCTATCCAGAAAAAGATGCTCCGTTCCCATTCACCACGTTCCTCAAAAACAACAACGCCGTGTACGGCCTCGCCAACAAGTGTGGCGAAACTGCCGTTCCAGGCCTCGATGGCTCTCCGTCAAATACAGCTTGTGACTGTGATTACACCAAAGTCAACTATGGTGATGCCCTCGTGCGCTATTGGAATCGCGAGAAGCCAAACATGACGGAAGGTTTAATAAAAGCTCCAGCAGCCTCAGTCGGTCTGGTCTGTGTTGGTGGTGATTATACTGATGATACTGAGGTCACCGGGTGTACCGAAGATAGCCAGTGTAGCAGTGGTGGTGGTTTGTGTCGTGTGGCCGGTGTTCCGGTTGGTTTGTGTGTCGGTGGTTCTAATGGTCGTACAGCCGATAGTCAAGAAAAAGTCTGTACGCAAAATAGTGACTGCGCACCGGATGGTACTTGTCAGCGTCAAACAAATAGCTCTAAATTGCTTGGCTACCGCGGATATTGCTTAGAAACAGATTCTCGCAGCGTTCTCTACGGCAACCCAGACGACCAACAGTGTCTCACCTGGTTCCCGGGGCGCACCAATGGTACCGCTGATCTCTACAACCAATTTGTGGAAGCCGGTTTTGATGCTGGTAAGTTGGGGTATGCTGAGGGTGGGCCGACCTACTGCGCGCAGTCTGAGCGTTGGGAAGCGGTGTATGGCTATGCATCGAACTTGTCGTATTACCTCGATTGTGACGGAAAATTCTTTAATGGCGGCTCGTTTAATGGCGCTGTGAGTCAAAATGATATCATTAATAAATTTAAGAATGCTAATGGTGATATGGTAAGCTTGGCCGAAGCGATAGCGTTGGTAAGAAACGGTACCTACCGAGGTAGTGACAATAGTGAGTGTACACTTGATGGTGGCGCTTGGGCTTGTATGGTCGCTGGCTCTACTAACTATGTTAAAAACATGGCTGATTGGAGTGTTGAGAGAAATCTGCAAGATGCGTGTGCACCAGGACTTGTTCCAAAAGTAACACTTATTAACAAACAACCAGTTCCAGCCTGTGGACCTGATACAGCCGGTGAAGACGAAATCAGAATCAGCTTTGATTGCGTCAAGCCAGAGTCTAGTATCTATTGGCGACCAGTTGGTAATTACCCAGCTGAATTCCCAGGGCAGTTCGAAGTAAAGCGAACAGAAGATCGCTGTAAGGTACTGTACGAGACAGGGGATAATCCAAGTACTATTGTGGGCTTTACTCAAAATCTATGGAAGCAAGTTGATGAAAATGCCTTCCCTTCAATAAGTGGTGATTGTTTGCCGTATAGCGCCACTTCACTTAATGTTGGTTTGAGCGGATTTGGTCCGGGAGCAGTGGTTATCAAATCTCGCATGTTTGATCCTCAATATAAATGCACAATTGGTGAGTATTTTGATAGTCCAAATGATAGAAAAGTTAAAACCTATTTTGACAGTGATGCTACAGCGGTTGGGTATCAGCAAGAAGATGATCGTTTTGTAACACAACTTAAAAAGATTTTTGCCAAAGCGACTCGTTTTGAATTGTCTCGTCCAACATTCCCAACCAATTCACAGGTTTGCTATCGTCCGCCAAATTCTGATGATCAAATTGATTATAATGCTGCTATGGAAGGTCAGGCTTGCTCAGTGCCGGCTGATTGTTTTATCTCGAGTTCTGGTGGAGGCGAATTATCTAACGCTAATTATTGTAGCGCCACAGCAATGTTAGGCGATGCGCAACGCACTGCTGTCTGTGAACAAACTTGTCGAACCAAAACAACCGGTGGTTATACACCAGAATCCTACCAAGAAGAAGGCGACGGCTGGGATGTGCGCGGTACTTCTGGGTTTGCTCCAACCGTCCTCGCTGTCGGCAACTGCCGATTTGTTGGTGGAAAAGAGCGTTGTCAGGAAGGCGGGAAAGGTATCACCGTGTTTGCTAATAACCAGTTCTATACCGGTGGTATTGTGCCGGTTGCTGCTGGGACACCAGTCTCGCTTCGCTTCTTTGCCTTTGCTGATAACAATCAAATGCCGATTCGTAAATTAGCCGTCAATTGGGGCGATAGCGACAACACTCGTGATGATTATATCTCGGGCGATCCGTCATATTACCGCAACCAACGCGGGGCTAAAGATGGTTCGTGTGAAGCGATTGTTCCGGGCTCGGCGACAAAACGCTGTATTCTGAAAAATGTTTTCCCAAATGAGTTGGCAGCTAGCGTCACGACGACTGTTGCTTGCGTCAGCAACAACGATTGTCAAACATTAGACATTTGTAGTCCAGAAATCATTGGACAGTCACAGCACTTTGGTATTCTCCAAGACAAGACGTGTAACGCTGGCTATTACCAATTCAAAAATCATGTCTACGAATGTAATCAGGCGAGTGAAAACTATTGCCGAAGCACGAGTGATACTAGTCAGCCAAACGGCTTGTGTAACATTGGGGCTGGTGGCGGAAGTTTTGCTAACGGTTTCTGTGTCTTCCAACCAAAAGTGTATGCACAAGATAACTGGGGTTGGTGTACTGGGTCTTGTAACCCGGCTAAGGGTGGGTGTTTTGCGGACGCTTGTGTTGATCGAATTACAAAAAGTATTCGCCCAGCTTCTTGGCAATTATTTGGTAATGGCACTGGCCGTGTGGTAGTGCCAGCCGATGCTCCAGCGCAATAACTAGGAGAAATCTCTCAAACGAAAAAACCTGTACAGAATATCTGTACAGGTTTTTTGTGTGCGCCGGACCTATTGGGTTTGATCCCGTTAGGTCCGGCGCGGAACGATGGAATGCACTCAGACGTCCTTATCTGGGTTAGTTGTTGAAGTTCTCGACCTTCAGATTCGTTCCGTTGGTGGTTACGCCCATGAACAGCTCAGTGCTGCGCATGATGAGTTGGGCGCTACGAGGCTGCCCCCACTGGTCGAGACACTCGGCCGGGCAGACATGCGTCTGGCACCAGGCGTTGGTGATCTCGGCGAACTGGGGGAAGTTCTCGTTCACCGCCGAGACGTTGCACATCTCGAAGGTGATGTCGATCCGATCATTGTCGATCTGGCGGTGGCCGGTGAGGGTCACCGGGTCGAAACAGATAGAGTCCTCCCAGCCGAGGCCCGAGAGCTTCTTGCCGGTCGGGCACTTCGTCGTTGAGGTGGTTGAGAGACGAATGTGGTTGGGGTCAACCAGCTCGTTCACGTCTTCACGTGCCACATTGTACTTGCCCTGAATCACCGCCTTGGCATACGTCCACATCGGATCTTCCACCGGAACATCCTTGGGCGTCGTGAACGAGATCGTAACCTCGCTCGTGGCGCCGTCGGTGTCAATGGCCGTCGCGACGAATTCGTAGGCCGTGTCGGGCAGAAGGCGGGGGTTGAGACCCGCCGTGTAGGAGAACCGTCCTCCTCCGATCTTTACAGCGTACCCTTCCTGGTGCCAGTCGGTGGTGCCGACCGTCTTACAAGTACCCGTGACGCTCACGGGCTGGCCCACAACCTCAAAGTTGAAGGTGGCCTGGTTCTTCTGCAGATCGACGATCTGGACGTTCTTGACAGCGACCTTCTCCGAGACAGCTCCGCCATCGTTGCCGATGTCGTTGCCGTCCGGGTTGCCGGGCGTCCCGGGGCCGCAAGCGACCGCGAGAGAAAGGGTGATGGCTCCGAGGAGCCCCTTCAGATACATGCTGCGCATGGGATCCTCCCCGTGTAGGGGGTTTGAGTTGGGCGTGATTGCCCGTTGCCGAGATTGGCCGTTAGACAACTACTCCGTACTGTGAAGTAATTTTCTCATGGCCAATCTCCAGCGACTCTAGGTCGTCTTGTGTTATTTCCATCGTTATAGAGGCGGGGAAGAATATTGCTATTCTTGTCCGAGCACTCGTTTTTAATGATCAAAATGTCTAGAAATGGCTAAAAACAGCCCTACTTCTCTTTCTTAGACAACATACATATATACCATAGCACAGGCGTTTTGTCAAGACTAGTGCGCCCTGTGGATAGTATCTTAGCCAAAAAAACGACCTTTCAGCAAAACTCGCCAAAACCGCTCAAAACAGTCAGGTATTATCCCCACATTGTCTCGTTGGTTTGGCTATTTTGTGGTATACTAAACCTATCCATTTGATAATTCTGTCTCCATGTCTTTTGAGCTTGTCCAAAAAGTAGTCTCGTCATGGAAAAAGTCACTCTATCGCCATCGAAAAACCATCGGTGTGGCGATGTTTTTTGGTATCGTAAGTGCGATGGCAATAGCAGGTGTTCACCCGGCTTTTGCTGCCGGCGAAACAGCCCCAGGTGTACAGACTGCCACCGATGGCATCTCGAGCCCAGGCTTTTGGTTGTCGCTTCTCACCAGTATTATTTTGGCGCTCGCTCGCTTGTGTTTGTCGCTCACCATGTTTGCGCTCAGTTTTATTATTGAGCTCGCGGGCTATAACGATTTCTTAAATGCCTCCGCCGTCAATGTTGGTTGGGTGATGGTCCGAGATATTACCAACATGGGTTTTGTTGTGATTTTATTAGTCATTGCTTTTGGCACCATTCTTGGCCTGGAACATTACGAATGGAAAAAAATGTTGGTAAAAATGGTGATGGCCGCTATTCTGGTGAACTTTAGTCGAACTATTTGTGGTGTCGTGATTGATGTTGCGCAAGTAGTGATGATTACTTTTGTGAACGGTATTGCCGCCACTGCTGGCGGTAATTTAATTCAGATGTTTAATTTGGACAAGATTCGCGAACTCTCCACCAGTGCTGATCCAAAAACTTTTGATAATACGAATATTTTCCTAGCCTCAGTTGGTTCGCTCGTCTTTGCCTCTATTGCGATGGGAATGATGCTGGCTATTTTGTTCATGTTGATTGCCCGCATGGTGGTGCTCTGGGTGCTGATTGTTTTGTCGCCACTCGCGTTTGTGTTGAGCGTACTTCCACAAACCGAAGAATATGCTAATCAGTGGTGGAGTGAATTTACAGCCAACGTCATCACCGGTCCGGTGTTGTTGTTTTTTATCTGGCTCGCTTTTGTCACTGCTGGCAACGGCAAGGTGCATGATGAAATCGCTGGTGGCTCGGTAATTAACACGGCCGACGCCGACAGTATTTTGGGTGATCAGGCATCGGGTGTTGGTGCGGCCTGGGATTGGAACAATATGGCCAATTTCGCTATCGCTATTGGTATGTTGATGGTCGGCGCTCGTGCTGCCAGTCAGCTTGGTGGCGTCGGTGGCGAATGGGCTGGTGAAGCAGTGGATTTTGGCAAGAAAGTTGGTATGTATGCCAGTGGTGCGATGGCGGCACGATGGGCTGTTGATAAAGGTGCTGAAGCAGGCAAAGAAGCTCTTAAATATGCCGCTCGTCCAGCCGTTCGCTTGGCTGAAACCGGTTTGAACGTGGCAAAAATTGCTATTGGAAAATCTGATGAAAAACGTAACGCGCAAGCTAAAGCTATCGAAGAAACAGTTGCTGCTAAAAAAGAAATTGCTCGTCTCGAACAGAAACAGCGAACCGGCGGCGGTTTGACAGAAAAAGAACAGGCAGAGCTCGCCAAACAGCAAGGGACTGTTGATAAAAATAAAGAAAAAGCTGGTTTGGCCGGTAAGCTTGGCACACTCGGTGCTATGATTGTTGAAACCCGCGGTCGTGCTGAGAAGCGTCTAGAAGATGTTGAAAAGGCTGCGCACATGCAGGAGGTTATTGTGGAAGAAACCTACAGCACGAGTAAATCATGGCAAGGTCAGCTCAAGCTTGATTTAGGTGTTCGTGAACATCAAATCGAACAACATTCCGAAGCAAAACGAGCAGAAAAATACGCCATGCATGAGCTTAAATTAATGGAAAAAGGCGATGAAACATTCCATGAACGAGAAGGTATAATTCTTGGCGCTCGAGCCAACACTAAAGCCGCTGAAGCACAGATTGAAGCTAAAAATGCCGAACAAATTCTAGCTGCCGAACAAAAAGCTAAAGTGTTTAAATATGAAGCAGAAAAAAATGTTGTTCAAGCTGGTGTAGAAAGTAAGCGCGAAGCCAGTGTCTTGGCAGCCGAACAAAAAGCTGATGTCTTTGGTGCAAAAGCAGCCGCCGAGCGCGATGAAGCTGGTCGTCAGGCTGTTCGTTCCGAACAAACGTTGGCCGCTCAAGAACGTGTTCCAGGTTTTTTTGCCGCCAAAGCTGTCACTGAGCAGGTGGAATATAAAACAAGCACTGAGCGAGAACGAGAAGTTGCCAAGGCTCGCGACGAATATCTCACTCGCAACAATCGCGCTAGCGAAGCCACTAATTTACAAAAAACACTTGATAAGCAAGCTAAAGTTAAAATTGAAGCTCAGGTTGTTGGTGACTTCATCTCCGCTATGGCCCGTAGTCTTGCGCAGTTGAAAAGAGTACAAGATGCCGAAAGAGCTTTGGCTTCAGCAGGAAACCCAGCGCAAGCAGCAGAAGCTGCAGCAGCCTTGAATCAGTTGCGACAAGGCGCTATTGAAATGTCTATTGGTAATTTGGATCGTCACGCTGCCTACGCTGAAGGTATTCAGATGACAGTATTAAAAGAACTTAATAAAGCAGGGGCCAACATTCCGCTTGATTCAAGTGTTGAAATTGCAGCTCCTGCGCTAAAAAGAAATCAAGCTCAGCGTCTTAGCGCTATTTTAAATAAAGCGGTAAGTGAGGCTGATGTTGAGCGGGAGTTTAGCTCTCTTCCTGAAGAACTACGCTCGCAAATTCGTCTTGAGTCTGAAAAAGCCGCTGGTCAAGGTGCGCTAAGTTTAGCTGGTCTTTTCAGTGTGGAAACACTACCAGATGGTCAGCTCAAAACAGTGCTTACAAAAGATGATTCTGATGGCTTAAGTTATGTGAAAGGTCGTCGTGACAATGCGTTGTCCGGCTCTAAAATTACCACTTTAGCCGGCTTTGGTGGTTCGGTAGATAAAAATACAAATGGTAAATACGTCGTCAAATCTGACGAATCTAAGAATATCGTAGTGAAAATGGTAGCGCCAGTTACCAACAACATTACTTCTAGTATTGATGAATACGTCAAGGCAGACTTCGCTGAAATTTTGGATAATTCAGGGGGCAAGACACAGGAGTTGGTTGATGAGTTAGTAAAAAGTGCCAAAGATAGCCGTGGTTTGGCGCAGATGTTGCAGTTTGCCTATGAGCGTATGACAGATGCTAACCAAAAGAATTATGTTAAGGGCGTTATTGATAATTTAAATAGACAGAATCGTAATAATGCAGGTCAAAGCGGTGCCGCTGGTACACCTCCGCCACCTCAACCACCAGCGAACCCTTAGTACTATTTAGTGAACAGAGTTTTTAGAGCGGTTTATTTACACTATGTTGTTTGTTAAACAAGTCAGTATACAATCGTTTGAAGCGATTGAACAAGCTATTCGTAGCGGGCATAAAAAACCTGAAGATCTTTTGGTTACCTGGGGCAAACTCCACGAAGATTTTAAAGGAGAAAATGCTCGGGTTGATAGTTTGTATCGCTGGACGTATTTTAGATTGTATACAGAGCTATCCTGGAAGCTCTATGCTGAGCTCGATCGCGATACCTTTGTAAAGATAGTGATTGGTCGGCAGATTGCAATGGCCTTTACTCTTGATTTTGATGTCTGGAAAACAATCATGTGGTATTTGGCTTCACGCAGTCTTGATGACAAAGATATGGCCGTACTTTATGCAGATATTCGCCAAGCCTTTTTTGAATCTGAGGCGTTTGTCGGGGTGTGGCAAGGAAAAGATGTGCTGGTTAAAGATCTTATCACCGATATTAAACGAACAAAATTGAGCACCACTACCTCGCTCGAAGTGGCCGAAGTCATGGGAAAAATTAAAGATACCTTTTTTGCGAAAAATGATGAGGGGGCAATGCGCTTTTCTATTGCTGAAGATAAAGAGTTGATCGAGCAACTCGTTGGGTTATACGACTTCTTTACCGAGCGCGAGCCGTCGTCAATTTGGGCTACAGTGCAGGCCTATACTAATCCAAGCATGGCTGATGCGATCGACGCCTATATTGAAGAAGGCGCTGTGCAATATAAGCGAGCGCTTGCTGGCAAGGTTGTAGGCGAGGGGCCTTCTTCGGCTGTTACTGAGCCAGTTCCAGCCCCACAAACCGCCCCAAAGACCGAAGCAAAGCCAGCTGTAAAACCTTCTGTTGCTGCCGCTCCAACCCCAAAACCAACCTATCTAGATATTCAACTTGTTGCCCAAAGTAAATTCAAACAGAGTGAAGATGGGCAATTTGAAGATCCTGAAGCGGTGCTTGGTATGCTCGAAGAGTGGGCAGTAAAGTATAACGATGATACAATACGAGAGTTGTATGTCTACAACGAACAAACTGGCGCGTTTGAATGGAACGAAGCGCTTTTAAAATAATATTTTTATGGCCGACACAGGAGGAAAAACAATTCTTGTCAAAAAAGCTGATGGCACTATGGTGCGCATGAGCCTTGATGAGATTCGTCAAAAAAAAGCTGGAGCATCGGCTTCGCCAGCTCCAGTTCCAGCCGTTCCGACTCAGGTTGCCTCTGTTCCAGAAAAACCACCCGTTGTCGTGCCGGATAATTTACCAGTTGAGCCTGCTCCTGAGCAAAAGCCGGTAGTAGCGACTTCACCAGTCGCACCACCTCGCCTAGCCAAGTCAGCTCTGCCAAAAGCTGACATGTCCTCACTCCTCGAAGAGCCAGCTCCAAAAACCAGCTCTGGCGCACCACTGATTAGTTTGCCGCGTGATGCTCAAGCCGATGAAATCATCGGAAAATTATCGTTTACTGTTTCTAAAAATAATCTCAACCGTCTTCGCACTTTGATTCAGCTTCGCCTCAAAGATATTCGTAGTGTTGATCAGGTAGAAGAAGCGCTCAGTCGATCTGAACAAGATGGGGGAGTTGGTCTCACTCGCGACCAGGCTCACGAAGTTTTGAAACATCTTCCAGGCTTTGAAGATCTTATTCCGTACAAAAAAGAACTACCAGCCACCACCACACCATTTAATGCTTTCAAACATGGCCAAGAGGCAACGAGTTCGCCAAAACCAGTGGCACCTGCTCCAGTTAAGCCGGTTGTTCAGGCTACTCCGTCAAAGCCGGCTTTCCAGCCAGCACCAAAGCCAATGACCGCTCAGCCGGTCGCTACCCCTGTTGTTCCACGCCCAATGCCGGTGGTGTCGCCTCGACCAGCTTCAACCCCAGCCGCTCCGCTCACGAAAGAGAAAGTCATTGAAACATTCACCAAAACTACTGCTGCCGAAGATCCGTTTATGAAACTCGCCGCCGACTCGCGAGCAAAATCGTCAATGAAAGATATTATTGCCAAACCTGGAGCAGTTGGTCCAACCGACGAAATTCGCTCGTTTGGTCTCACCGATTTCCGTCGGCTTTCAAACAAACCTGAAGAAGCAGCTCTTCGCCTCAAACAAAAGTTTATCAACCTACAAGGCGAGTCAATTTTGCTATATCTCGAAGCGCTTGATGCTTGGAAAGCGTCACCGCTCTACGGAGAATATGTAACGACAGCGATTCATGCGCTTGCCGGCAAGACTCCGCTTAGCGCTCTCACCGATACTAAAACAATTACATTCCTGGAAATGCAAGCGATTATAACTATGGAGCGTCAACTCGACTACCTATGATGAACCAATTCATGGTGCCACAATTTATTGACGTGGAGGATAAAATTTTTGGGCCAATTACGAGCCGTCAATTTGTGATTATCCTAGTTGGTGGTTTGCTGTGTTTTTTATCATTTAAATTTGCCGATACATCGCTCTTTATTGTGCTTCTCGCCCTGATCGGCGGGCTCACCCTGATTTTTGCCTTTGCTACTATCAACGGCCAACCGTTTCATTTTTTCTTGCTGAATATTCTCCAGACTACCCGCCGTCCAAGTCGCCGAGCCTGGAATAAATTTAATACCGTTGCTGAGCTCAAAGCGATTATGAAAGATAATGAGCCAGAAAAAGTTGAGGAGAAAGCAGATTTGACCAAGTCCGCCTCGCATACGCGCATCCGAGATTTATCACTCATGGTGAATACGGGCGGTTATTATAAAGGGGAATAATGTATGAAAGATACAAAGCCAGTTCAAAAAAAACCAAAAATGCCTTCCACCCAGCACCATCTTTTGATTTCAGAAATCAAGCAAGACACGGTGGTGATGAAAGATGGTACGCTTCGAGCGGTCATTATGGTGTCGAGTATCAACTTCGCCCTCAAAAACGAAGATGAACAAAGTGCGATTATTTCGGGCTACGTTTCATTTTTAAATTCACTCGATCATCCGCTCCAGATTTTGATCCAATCGCGCAAACTCCAGACCAAGCCGTATATGGATAAGCTGTTGGAGCAAGAAAAAAATCAAACTAACGAATTACTTCGCACGCAAATTGCCGATTATCGAGCCTTTGTGAGCGAGCTCGTATCGCTTGGCGAAATTATGAACAAGCAGTTTTACGTTGTCGTACCCTACGATCCAAGCTCCAACAAAAATAAAGGATTTTTTGCCAGAATGGGCGAAGTGGTCAATCCAGCCTCGGTGATCAAGCTCAAAGGCGAACGATTTACTAAGCGCAAATATGATTTAGATAGCCGAGTGCGCCAAATTGAGTCGGGCTTGAGCTCGATGGGGCTCACCACCGTGCGTCTCGATACTCAGTCGCTTATCGAACTGTACTTTTCGACGTATAATACTGATATTGCTTTATCCCAAGAGTTGGGCAATTTGAACGAATTACGAACCGAAGAATAATATGGCTTTTAAACCAACGAGTGTCAGCAAAGAAACTGGCATCAAAGAAAATAAACTGGAAAAAGAAGAGAAAAAACTCGCGGATAAATCGAGCGAAGAGTTGGTGACGCTCGAAGAAGAGCGGATTTATCGCGAAGGTGTCGTCTCGATTCGCGATCTTATTGCGCCGGCAGCTTTTAATGTCGAGTCTAATTTTATCCAGCTCGGCACCACCTTTTGCCGAACCTTATTTGTCGTTTCGTATCCTCGGTATATTTCTATCGGTTGGAGTTCGCCAATTATCAACCTGTCGCGCACCATGGATATTTCCATGTATTTTTATCCGGTCAAAGCAGAAATTATTTTAAAACAACTCAAAAATAAAGTGGGTGCGCTCGAAGCCCAAATCACTGCTGATCATGACAAAGGCGCGCCGCGCGACCCAATACGTGAAACAGCGCTTCGCGATATTGAACAATTGCGCGACAGTTTGACTCAGGGGACCGAGCACTTTTTCCAATTTGCTTTTTACATCACCGTATACGCTGAAAGCAAAGAAAAGCTCGATCAAGCCTCGGAAGATATTGAAAGTATTTTTGGTGCCAAACTTATCAACACCCGCAAAGTTCTCTATCAAGCAGAGCAAGGTTTTAATTCCACTATGCCACTCTGTAACGACGAGCTTCTGATTTCGTTCAACATGAACTCCAGCCCAATTGCGGCCTCGTTCCCATTCATTTCGGCTGAGCTCACGAGTGATAGTGGTATTTTGTATGGCATCAACCGCCATAACAATAGTCTTATCTTGTTTGATCGTTTCTCGCTGCAGAATGCCAACATGGTCGTCTTCGCGACGTCCGGTGCTGGTAAAAGTTATGCGGTGAAATTAGAAATCCTCCGTACCATGATGATGGGTGTGGAAGTGATCGTTATTGATCCGGAAATGGAATACAAACATCTTTGCGATGCTGTTGGCGGTACCTATGTAAATATCTCGCTGTCATCAGAAGCAAAAATTAACCCGTTTGATTTGCCTCGCCCAATGGGTCAGGAAGTGTCCACCGAAGATGTTATCCGTGGCGCCGTTATTACCGTCAAAGGGTTGCTCCGTATTATGCTTGGCGGTCTCACCACAGCGCAGGATTCGCTGATCGACCGGGCGCTCATTGAAACCTATGCTAAAAAAGATATTACCAATGACGCAGACTTGCGCACCGCTGAACCGCCAATCATGCAAGATTTAGAAGAAGTTTTGGAAGGCATGGAAGGCTCCGAAGAGTTGGTCTTGAAGCTCAAGAAATTTACCGAAGGTACCTTTGCTGGCTTGTTCAACTCGCCAACCAATGTAGACATGAAAAACCAGTTGGTTATTTTCTCCGTGCGTGATTTGGAAGACGAGCTTCGCCCACTAGCTATCTACGCTATCGTCAACTATATCTGGAATGTGGTGCGCAGTGAACGCAAGAAACGCATTTTAGTTATTGATGAAGCTTGGTGGCTCATGCAACACGAAGACTCCGCTCGGTTTATCTTTGCTCTCGTCAAACGTTGTCGCAAATATTATCTCGGTGTGACCACTATCACCCAAGATGTGAACGATTTCTTGAAATCGCAATATGGCCAAGCGATTGTGACCAACTCGGCGCTTCAGCTTCTCATGAAACAATCGCCAGCGTCGGTGGATCTTATCCAAAAAGTGTTTCTCCTCACCGATAGTGAAAAATATCTCTTGCTCGAGAGTGGAGTGGGTGAAGGTATTTTCTTTGCTGGGTTTAAGCACGCAGCTATCAAAGTGGTGGCTTCCTACACCGAAGATCAGATCGTCACCACCAATCCAGAGCAATTGATGGAAATTGAAAAAGCTAAAAAAGAGTTTGAAGCTCAAATTGCCAAATAACCTATCTGTCTATGCCTCTACGCAACCGTATATTTATTGGAATGGCGCTCCTCGTCCTCGCTTTTGTCGGGGCAGTTTTGTTGGTGCGTTTTATCCGTTCGCGCGGAGGAGAAGCGGTTGAGCCGGGCGTCACCACCACCGCTCCTGTGCCAGTCTACCAGACAACCCCAAGTGTGCCATCGACAACCGTGCCAACAGGATTGCAAATCAAGCCAGCTTCGTCGCTTGAGAACACCCAAAACGGTGTTCGCCAACTCGCCAAAGTATTTGTAGAGCGTTACAACAGCTTCTCCACTCAAAATAATTTCCAAAATATTCGCGAGGTGCGAGATCTGGTCACGCCAACACTCTGGACGCGGATTAGTCAACCACTCAACAAACCAGCACCGCTCAACCAAACATATATGTCGGTCTTGGCTGAGGCGATGAATACCACCTTGAATTCTTGGACAGATGCGCGAGCGGAAGTTTTGGTAAAGGTGCGCAAAACCACTGAAGAAACCGGTAAAAAAACACTAGAAAGCTATCAAGATGTTACCGTAGTTATGGTTCTCTCTGGAAAAAATTGGCTAGCCGACAGTTTCACCGTTAAAGCGCGCTAACCTATGCTATCCGGCGTGGTCGGGTGGCTCATTGAAGCATTATTTCCTACACACTGTCTCCAGTGTAGGGCCGAAGGCGAGTGGTGGTGTCACCCTTGCCGAACACAAGAAAAACTCCTTACAGAGAGGAGTTTTTGTGCATCATGTCGCGCGCCGGGTGCTCGCACTTGTGACACTTGTCGGCCGCTAACATGTTTAGATAGCATGTATTCGCTCTATACGTATACCTCTGACGGTATTATCGGGCGACTGATTCAACAATTTAAATATCACCATCAAAAAACTATCGGCGAGGTATGGAAGAAGGTAATAACAATTGAGCGAGAAAAGTATATCAGGCCAACCGCCATTCCTGTGCCGTTGTTTCGGGCGCGTGAACGTGATCGGGATTATAACCAGTCGGCAGTTATTGCCGAATGTTTGGCAGAAAAATATTCGCTACCACTCAACACTGTGAGCCTGGTGCGGGTTCGCGCCACCAAACAACAAGCAACACTCTCTAGCACGGAGCGGTACGAAAATGTACGTGAAGCGTTTGTCTGGCAGGGTGGGGAAGTACCTAAAGAAGTCTTGCTCGTTGATGACGTCTACACCACCGGCGCCACCTTGGAGGCCTGCGCCAAAGCTCTCAAAGACGCTGGCGCAGAAGTGGTGCACGGCTTTACTCTCGCGACCGGCGGTAGACAATAGAATGAGTGTCTTCAAATAGCACACTCCAGTTGGTAGACGTGACGAGGTCGATTTCAAGCTGAGTGCTTGAAGCATTAACAATCTTTTCAAGATCAGATCCAAAAACCAACCGATCAAGACGGTTTGGTGTTTTGTAATAACCTGAGAAACGTTTTTCCAGGAGAATATACTGGGCTGGGCTCGTTTCAATCAAAGCCAAGCCGCCTGGGTCAAAACGAAGTCGGCGGTAGTCGCCGTAGAGGGTGCTTGAAGGGGATAGTCGCCAAGTGGCTGTGCCTCGGCCGTCGAGATAGACTAAGCTGTCGGGCAATGTCCAGTTTAAAAATCCACCCCAATGAAATTCGTTGAAGATAACGAGTTGTTTGGTTTCGCGCTCGAGTGCGCGAACAGCTGGGGCCGGGAAGCCTCGACTCATAAGAAAAGCGTCGTTGGTCCACGGATCAGGGATATACCAAGCGATGCGGAAAAAATAACCAGTAACCGCCAGCGCCGCCGTCAGTATTCCGAGAGAGAGGGTTTTTTGGTGCTTGGCGAGTCGTGGAGAAAACCCCTCCCACACAGCGGCGAAGATGTAAGCAATAAATGGGGTCGCGAGCATAGCAAAATACAGCGCGTTTCGGCGATACAAAATCGCGCTGAGCATAATCATCGCAATAACACCTAACTGCGGAATAGTGATTTTCTTCGCCAACCATCCACGTACGGTGAAAATTAAAACGACGGCCACTAATACAAAAAACGACCAATAGACTGGATAGGTGTAGCTTGGCAACCATTCGGTGATGTATTGTTTGAAATAATTTTCGGTAAAATAACTGCCCACCTCAGCTAGCAGATGCCAGCCATACGGATTAATAGTGATAGAGAGAATAGATGCAAGCGTCACTCCGCCAATCAGAGCATAGTCTTTGGATCGCCAAAACACACCATTGGCCAAGCGGGGGATATAGCGGTAACTAAAATATTCAAGCGCGTTACCAAAGGCGTAGACGGCGACGGTCATATAGCCAAGAATCCAACTGCCGTGAAACGCCGACCATGCCCACATGAGCGGGATAAGATAAAAAGCCAAGCGAGGTCGACGAGGGAAAGCTTCCAAGAGATAAATAAGAGCAACAAATAATAACGGCGCCATTGTTGTTTGGCGCATAGAGAGAATATAATCAACGGTGGCGAGAGTGATCCCACTCGCGAGGATTGTGGCGAGCGAAAAGCGTTTCAAAAAAATTACCGGGAAAAGAAGAAAAGCGAGAGTGACCCCCAGGACTATGAAAGCAGTGAGGCCAATGTTTGTGGTGGCGTCATAGATAAGCCAAAAGAGAACATCACCACCCCATTCGTGGTTGTTCCATGGCCGACCAAAAAAGGTATAGGTATAGGTATCTATATATGGCAGGGCGCCGAGGGTAGTTTCTTTGCCAAAACGCAGGTGCCAGCCAAAATCACCGTCAAAGGTGCGAGACAGGATAGAAAAAGCAAAGGCATACACAGCCAAACTCGCGACAATAAGGGTCAAAATACGCTGTTTCATAGGATTCCGCCTAGTATACCACACCTTGACGGTAGGACAATTTTTGAGTACTATTGAGTCGTTCTAGACCAACGGAGAGGTGTCAGAGTGGTCTATCGTCCAGCTTTGCTAAAGCTGCAGGCCGCAAGGCCTCGGGAGTTCGAATCTCCCCCTCTCCGCCAATAAAAAGACACCCTTGTGGGTGTCTTTTTATTTAAGCCTTCTTTTGTGTAGGTATCTTTTTCAAAACGCCTTTTCGCTTTACGATATTTTTGTAGTCCCACTGTATATCTTGCGCCTGCTTAAGCCACTTTTTTAAATCAGCAATTTTAATTTCTTTTACATCTGTATAAAAAATTTCGGCTGCTTTAAATGTTCCTTCTGATTTTAAAGCTGTGTCTTTAAAACCTTGCCCGCTAAAAAACATAAGTGATACTCTGCCGTCTTTTCGAACAGAGTATGAAACGATTGGATTTTCTTGTATAAACCACACCGGCGTACCGTGCCACACCTTTGATTCACTCTTCTTTAAATATTTATTTATATTCAGCTCTAAAATAGCGCAAATCTTTTTTGCGCCTACTACCTGTAACTTATTATATTCAGAAATGGTTTTTGCAATACTTTTCATAGTTAGATTTTATTTGAACACTCCACTGTCCACTCGATTCCATACTTGTCTCTAAACATTGCAAAGTAGGTGCCCCAAGGACTCTCTGCCATTGGCATTTCTACTTCCCCGCCTGCCGAAAGCCCGTTAAATAGTGCATCTGCTTCCTCTTTATTTTCCGCAGTAATTGCAATTTTGGATCTATTTTCTTTTTCGTTTACTCGCCCCATACTTTCTGGAATATCATTGGCAATCAGTATATTTGGGCCGATAGGCAAAGTAATGCGCATTATTTTGTTGGCTTCTTTTTCTGCTACCGGAAACTCAGGACTCGCCATGTCTTTGAAGCGAGTAATCTTTCCAAACTCTCCGCCAAAAACTGATTTATAAAATGTAAACGCCTCTTCGGCGTTGCCGTTGAAATTTATATACGGATTGATCGTTGTCATAGTATGTTAGTTTAAATTATTTTTAGTAATTATTCTTCAGACTATTTTTTATCTACAGCGCTTTGTAGTATTCCTTCACAGACATCCGAAACAGCGGCAACTATAACAGAGATAAAAATGATCATCAGGCCCATTGCCACACCACCGGCAATATCATCTCCTGGTCGAACTATAAACAAGTAGGCTACTGGCGCTGCAACTAAACCCGCAAGAGATAATGCGCAATGTTTAATTGTCCGCACCGCCTTCACAGTCGCTGGCGAGAATAATGTTGTGCTTCGGGCATACCCTACGACTTTGAATGCTTGGTAGAGCGCTATAAAAAAAGCAATGGACGCTGTATAGGCATATACCAAGAAAGGATCGTTGAAGTAGATTTCAAAAAATGTGGCGTTCACGTTCCTGCCTTCAAGATGAGGCTCCCAAAGCATAAAAACAAAAACACCGATGCCGATGAGCACAATGACTGTCTGGAGAAATAGGGTTGAAATTCGTTTCACGGCCAACATGCTTAAATTTTTGATAATTGCATTGTAGCCTGGTGCGCGTCATTCGTCAAAGTAAGGGGTTTTCTTATCTTGTACATTCCCACCCGCTGGGCTATAGTTACATAGCTATGACTTCCCTCCGCCCAGTTACCCTCCTATTCCTCATTAAACGGCACGATGGCGCTATCAGAGAGCTATGTTTGGCGATGAAAAAACGAGGATTTGGGATGGGGAAGTGGAATGGTGTGGGTGGCAAAGTAGAGCTAGGAGAAACAATTGAAGATGCTGCCAAGCGAGAAGCGCAGGAAGAAGTCGGTGTTCAGCCAAAAAATCTCAAAAAAGTAGCTGAACTATCGTTTTATTTCCCACACAATCCAACCTGGAATTTACTGGCCCATGTCTATTTCTCCGAAGAGTGGGAAGGTGCTATACTGGAAAGTGAAGAGATGAAACCAGAATGGTTCACTGTCGAAAAAATCCCTTTCGCTGAAATGTGGTCAGATGATATTTTCTGGCTACCAGAAGTTATTGCTGGAGCCAAAATAAAAGGTGCTTTTTCTTTCAATGAAGACGGTTCGGTACAGTCTAAAAAAATGGACAGTGTTGAATCTCTATAAAAATAATCTATGAATTCATATAACTGGTACTCACAATTAATCAGACCATCATGGGCTCCACCAAGCTGGCTTTTTGGTCCGGTTTGGACGGTCTTGTATTGTATTATTGCCGTTACTTTTGGAAAAGTATTTTTAATGGCCTGGAAAAAAGAAATCGCCTTTGCTGTAGCTGTCCCGTTTATTCTTAATTTGGTGTTTAACGCTGCTTTCACTCCTTTGCAATTTGGTCTCAAAAATAATCTTTTGGCAGCAGTTGATATTTTGCTTGTGCTCGGCACGCTTATTTGGGCGATCGTAGCGATTTATCCGCACGCTCGCGTTCTCGCATACGCCCAAATCCCGTATCTGCTCTGGGTGTCGTTTGCGACCGTTTTGCAACTTACTATTACTTTTTTAAATAAATAATATATGTTTGCCAAGTTATACCTCATTGCCCTGCCGATCTTTTTTGCAATTGACATGGTTTGGCTCGGGCTTGTTGCAAAAAATTTCTATAGCAAGCAGATTGGTTTTTTGATGAAGAGTGATATTAACTGGGCTGCAGCCATTATTTTTTACCTAGTGTTTATCGCCGGGCTCGTAGTGTTTGTTGTTCAGCCGGCTCTTCAAAAAGGTTCGTGGGTACAGGCCGTACTTCTTGGAGCGCTATTTGGCTTCATCACCTATGCCACCTACGATCTCACCAATTTGGCCACACTCAAAGATTGGCCGTTGTTAGTCACTGTTGTCGATTTGTTGTGGGGCGCAACGCTCGCTGCCTCAGTTTCGACAGTAACTTACTTCGTCGCCAATAAACTAGGTGTATGAGCTATTTTTTAGCACTCGCTGTCGTCTTATTTGGCTACATGAATGTTTGGTTTGTTATTTCTCTGCTCAAAAAAAGAAATGATGTTGCGGACAGTGCCTGGGGATTGGGGTTTGTGGTTGTAGCCTGGGTAGCCTATTTTTTGTCTGAGGAAACATCGTTGCGTGGGCTCGTAGTAAATAGTCTAGTGACTGTGTGGGGCGCACGATTGGCCTGGCACATTTATCGTCGCAACAAAGGAAAGAGTGAAGATTATCGCTACCTCGCCTGGCGTCAGGAATGGGGAAAATGGTTTTATCTCCGCTCATACGCGCAAGTGTATCTTCTACAAGGCGCCTTACTCTATTGTATTGCTCTGCCAGTGATGCTCGTCAACCGCAACGTTGGTCAACCCCTGGGTGTGCTAGACGGTCTAGCTTTTGGTGTTTGGTTGGTAGGATTTTTGTTTGAAGCGGTTGGCGATGCACAGCTTGCTCGCTTTATTAGCAACCCGCTGAACAAAGGAAAAATAATCCAAAGTGGTTTGTGGGGGTACAGTCGCCACCCTAACTATTTTGGAGAAGTTACACAGTGGTGGGGGATAGGGCTCAGCGCCCTTACCGTACCGGGCGGCGCATTTGGAATTATTGGCCCACTCACGATTACCTTCTTAATTTTGAAAGTTTCTGGTATTCCTCTTTTAGAAAGGAAAATGGTCGAAAAACCAGAATTTGCGGAATACAAAAAAAGAGTCAGCATGTTTTTTCCGTTACCGCCGAAAAATAATTCTTAAAATACTCTATGAAAAAAATCATCTTGACAGTTGCGTCCCTCCTCATCCTCGCCGGCGCTGGTTGCCCTCAGAAATTAGTTGTACAAGAGCAGGTTGTTTCCAAAAAAGAGCTCACCATTGGCGGTGTTGCTACGTTTCAAATTCCAACACACTGCAATGCTTCTGGTGGAGCCGGCTCTACGTATATTGTCTGCCCAACGCCAGATAACGACACACCAACGCCGGAAATGGTCATCTCCTCTGACGGTATTCGGGTAAATGTTAAACGCTGGGAAAATCTTAGTTCACCGTATTGGAACGATATTGTCACCTCGATGCGTGTGACCGCTCCGCTTGATCGGGACGTAGAAATACATATTGCTAAATAAGCTCACCCTCGCAAAACCCCGCTCGCTAAGCGGGGTTTTTGTTAGCGCACGTTGACTTTCTCTATTTTTCATGGTATACCATAGCCTCATTGTTTCTCCTTTTTTAACCCTATGAACCACGGCGACGTTATTGTCCGCTTTGACGAAGTGTCATTTAATTATGACCATACCAAAACTATCCTCGACGAGGCGAGTTTTTCTATTCGTGAAAATGCCAAAATTACTATCATGGGGCAAAATGGTGCCGGTAAAAGTACTATTTTCAAGATGATTACCGGCGATTTGAAGCCTGACAGTGGGGGAGTGCATCTTGGTCTTGGGGCTACGATCGCTATTGCGACACAGGTGATGAAGCGCGACAACATGGAAAAAACTGTGGAAGAATTTTTTGCCTCCGCTTTTGATAAAAAAATGTATGATTTGCCGAAGCGTATTAAAGACGTGCTTGAAGTAGTGCACCTTGTCGCTCCGCTCGATCGAAAAATTAAACAATTCTCTGGCGGTCAGCAGGCACGTCTACTTCTTGCTTATGCGCTTATTCAAGAGCCAGATATTTTGCTGCTTGATGAGCCAACCAACAATTTGGATACCCAAGGTATTGAGCACCTCACGCAGTTTTTGATGGACTACCCAAAGACCTGCTTAGTTATCTCGCACGACGCTAACTTTTTGAACGCCTTCACTCACGGTGTCTTGTATTTGGACTCCTACACCCACAAAGTGGAGCAGTACATCGGCGACTATTACAGTGTGCTTGGAGAAATTGAAGCGCAGATTGAACGCGAGCGCGCCAAAAATGCTCAGCTCAAGAAAAGTATTCAAGATAAAAAAGATAAAGTAAACTTTTTCTCGCATAAAGGTGGTAAGATGCGTAAATTGGCGAGCAAGCTCAAAGAGCAGGTGGCCGAAGCCGAAGATGAGATGGTAGATGAACGTCAAGAAGATAAAACCATTAATGAATTCACTATTCCTGCTCAGACAGATATTGTTGGAGCAGTCGCAACTATTTCTTCAGTTGGGGTGATGATTAATCACGAGCCGACTCGTAAAACACTCAGTGTCCCACTGTCGCTTCGCAAAAAACAACGTCTTCTCGTCAAAGGTCCAAACGGGATTGGCAAAAGCACCTTCCTCGAAGCGTTGGCGACTGGCCAGGAATCGGGAGCTTCTATCACCAAAGATGTGCGCGTCGGCTATTACCGTCAAGATTTTTCTGGTTTAGATTTTGAAAAAACCGCCTACCAAGCACTCGAAGAGATGATGGACGAACCATGGAACCAAGAAATCTATGCGACAGCGGCGCAATTTCTCCTCACTTCAGATATGCTCAAAAATAAAGTCGGCTCACTCTCGGAAGGGCAGAAAGGTTTGCTCTGCTACGCGCGCTTTGTGCTCCAAAAGCCAGGGCTTCTGATTATGGACGAGCCAACGAACCATATTAACTTCCGTCATTTACCAATTATCGCTAAAGCCCTTGATGAATTTGAAGGTGCTGTTATTCTGGTCAGCCACGCCTACGAATTTGTAGAGTCAATGACGATTGACCAAACACTTGATCTCGGCGCTCTCTAAGTTGCTGAAACTATCCAAACTATGATACGTTGTAGAGACTAAACTACAACGTATTTTTTTGTCTATGCGCGGAGAACGACGAGATGCCGGCGAAGCGAAATTCGCTGAATACAGTCAATTTATTAAAGAAAATTATCCAGGCGGTCGAGATAAGCATGAGTATATTATCAACACCGCACTCGACGGTTATGACGTTGAAGAGCGTCGGGACAGGGCGGGTAATCTTGAGGGGATTGTTACCTATGAATTCCGGACCGACAACGAAAAGGTGAAATATGCAGCCTTCGGAGTCATTTTAGTTGACCGAGATCTCCGTGACGGTGTTTTGTCTGAAGATTTATTCAAAGCATCGGTCGCTAAAGCGCGCACTGGCAAATGCGCCTACATCACTGCTCTTGCCGATACCAAAATGGGACGAGCGTTTTTGGAACGATATGGTTTTGAGGAAACCACCGACCCGGTCAACGGGCAAGAATATTTTCGGCTTGAATTAGAGTAAAAACAGCCCAATTACCTTGACTTTTCGGGATACTTTTGCTAGTATCCTTTTTAGTTAGCCCGCATGTCGCAGGCCAACTCACACGAGGAGTGTGTCATGGGTAACTGGTATTACCTGAAGTACATCCCAATGAGCGGGCTCGAAAGGATTATCTACGATTTGCTTCCCGGCGATGATGACGGGCCAGAGATTCGTAGTTATGAGATTCTTTGTCGCGATTGTGATACTTCGTATGGCTATGTAAATAACGTGCAAAGCAAGCGCGAAGCCCACGAAAAAATCGAACGTGACAATCGGCTCGGTGACCAGTGCACCAGCTACGACTGCAGTTCTGACGAAGCTGAGGACGACCCCAGCAATACCGAAGACTCGGATTCAGACGACGGCGACGCCGACGATTCTGAAGACGATAGCGACGACTAGAGCCTTGCTCTAGCGTGCGTACTACCCGTCAATTTAGCCTAGCTACGACCGCCCCGGTCCACCCTAGGCATTTGGGAGATGCCCCTAGCGCACGCTCGTGCGCAAAGCAGGCTCCCCGCCAGAGGCGCAGATCTAAACACCCACTCGGGTTCGAAGATCCAGCGCTTCCACCTCGCCCGTCCGGATTTCATCCGGCGGGCGTCTTGTTTTTATATGTCGTACGATGTTGTTCTGGCATTTGAATCTTTTTTTTCACATTCAATATAAAACAAAACACCCATTAGGGTGTTTTGTTTTGTGCGGAGAGATAGAGATTCGAACTCTAGAGGCCCTTTCGAGCCCGGCAGTTTAGTAAACTGCTGCCTTAAACCACTCGGCCATCTCTCCTTTTACGACGGAGAGTAGTGTATCAAAAAATAGGGGATAGTCAAGTTGACAGGTTATTGTCCCCGTGCCTCAAGATATGGTATTCTTGTCGTAAGAGAGATTTTTATTTTTATAGTATTTCCTTATGGAAGGTGAAATCAATCAGCAGGTTGCTGGCATGATGGCCGGCGTTATGGGTATTATTACCCTCGTTACCTGGATTTATTTTGGTGTCTGTTTCATGATGATGGCTAAAAAAACAGCTACCCCAAACGGCTGGCTCGCTTTTGTACCAATCGTCAACGTTTTCCTGATTCTCAAAATTGCTAATAAGCCAATGTGGTGGTTTTTGCTCTTCCTCATTCCGCTTGTTAACGTCGTTATCTCCATCTTGGTTTTCATGGAAATTGCTAAACGCCTCGGCAAACCAGATTGGATCGGTGTGCTTATGATTGTTCCAGTAGTGAACTTGTTTGTTCCAGCCTACCTCGCTTTTTCCAAATAATCTCCCGCCCTTCGGGATTAATTCTTTCTTTTCTAGTATGGACACACAGCAACCAGCCCCAACACCAGCTCCAGCACCAGCTGGCGGTGGCAAGAACACGACGATGGCAATTATTGCTTACTTCTTGTTCTTCGTACCGCTCTTGACCGACGCTAAGAACGACCCATTTGTGAAGTTTCATGTCAAACAAAGTCTCGGCTTGCTTTTGACTTGGGTGGTGTGGAATATCGTTACCTCATACATTTTCCTCTTTGGTCTTGAGATCTTGGTTTCCCTCGCCTTCCTTATCCTCTGGATTATGGGCTTGGTCAAAGCAGCTCAAGGCAAACAAGAAGCATTGCCAGTTGTTGGCAGTTTCTACGAAAAGCTCAACTTCTAAAATCCCGCACCAAAAACAAAACCACCCGATTGGGTGGTTTTTTAATCTGTTGACTTTCTCTAAGTGGCGCGTTAGTATGGCAATAACTTCAACCTCGGAGGTGTTACATGTCGTGTTCGCGAGATAACGAACTGCGCTACCGCTCGTGCTCGTTCTGTGGTCAGGGCTACTACGGTTCCCTGGGGCACATCGGGTGTCGGGGATTCGTCCCCAAGATGAAGAAGGAGGAAAAGCCCGCCCCGCCCCCGGAAGAGCCTGAGAAAGACGATCCGCCGTTCTAGGCGAGGAATCGTATCACTTCGGTGTTATCGTAGCGAGACACCGTTGTCGAGGGGGCAAACCATCGCTACCCTTTCAAAAACAGTCTTATTAGCAAGGCTGTTTTTGTTTGTGCGGATGTCTGTAAGGTTGTTGGTTAAATAATAAAACCGTCCAATCATGGACGGTTTTATTATTAGTCGGGGTAGAGAGACTTGAACTCTCAACCTTCTGGTCCCAAACCAGACGCTCTAGCCAATTGAGCCATACCCCGTAAATTGTTGGTGGGTTATATACCCTGTGCCGCGGGCCAGAATCGAACTGGCTACGCCTGCCTCTTCAGGGCAGCGCTCTACCAATGAGCTACCACGGCCTCTTCAAAATAAAGCATAACCATACTACCAAGTTTCTATAAATCGGTCAATACGGCTCGGCGGGGGCGTTGTCCCACGCCGGCCTTCTGTGCTATACTTTGCTCAGTAGCCACTCTTTTCTCTATGTCCATGAGTAATCCTATTCCTTTTAAAAACGCTCCAATCCGCCCTCCGGATGAGCTTATTTGGCTTGCTCGCCAAGCTGGTGAGCGCAGTCTCGCTGAACATGAAGAAGGCCAGTTGTCGGTGGATGTTTCTGAAACACCAGAGGAGCTGGTTATTGTTGCCACCATGGCCGGTACCAAACCAGAAGATATTGAGCTTCATCTCCACAACGATTTTCTCACCATTCGCGGTCGTCGTTTGTCGCCAGTACCCAAAGCATCACAATATTTTACCACCGAATGCTATTGGGGAACTTTTTCCCGCACCATCGTTCTTCCAGTAGATGTTAAAGCCGATATGGGGCGATCAGAATACCGAAATGGCGTCTTGGCTATTTACTTGCCAAAGGCGATTGTTACCAGTAGTATTCCTATTATTGTTATTGAGGATTAGTCGCCTATGGATTTCGTGTCACAAACGGCCGCAGCCGTACAAAACACCATTAACCCACCCCCACGTCGTTTTCGGGTGGTATTAGGCGTTCTCGGGGTTCTGGTGGTGCTTGTGGGAGGTGCTATTGGGGGAATTGCGCTCTATAACATGTCCTACGACAGCAAAGTCTTTCCAGGGGTCAAAGTCGGCCTGCTTGATCTGGGTGGTTTATCTCGAAACGAAGTGGTTGCACTCATTGAAACCGCCAACAACCGTTATGCCAAAGAAGGTGTCACCCTCTCGTTTACCGACCTCAAAGGCCAAGCGCAATCGGTCGTGATTAACACTGTTGTTGCTGGTGACACGAGTAGTGAAATTGTTCAGCTCGATAGTGAATCTACCGCTCGCGAAGCTCTCAACCAAGGACGCACCGGTAGTGTGCTCACTAGATTTTTATCCCCACTCCGTCTTCGTTTTAATACGCACACCGTGATCGTGCCAGTTGAAGTTCAAGAAAACGGCTTGGAAGATATGGTGAAAGGTATTTTGGCGCCGTTTGAAGACAGGGGAGCCGATGCTCGAATTGTGGTCAGTAGAGACGAACGAGCGACCGTTGTTCCAGAAAAAGATGGTCAATCATTTAACTACCAAGCACTTCGTCTACAAATAGAGCAGACACTCGGAGCTTTATCATTTAGTCCGCTTAGTATCGCTCTTGAAACCACGACACCAACCATTACCAAACAAGATGTGGCAAAAGTGGTGGGCAATGTTCCGTTGGTGTTGAGCGCTGGTCCGCTCAGCTTGAATTATGTTAACAACAAAACTAACGCTCGCGAAGAGTGGGTGATTTCACGCACTAATATGGCGAGCTGGTTAACGGTGGTAAAAGATGCTGATGCTCTGCCTGTCTTAGTGCTTGATGAAACAATGCTTGGAGATTTTATCCACGAAACCGTTTCTCCAGCAATTGATACTGAAGCTAAAGAAGCAAAATTTGCTATCAAAGATGGCAAAGTAGAAGAGTTTCAAGGGAGCCAAACCGGTCTCAAAGTAAACGCTTCGGAAACAGCCAAGCAAGTTAATTTGGCTTTTTCCGCTCGCAACTACAATACACCGTCAGACATCCGAACAGTGGGTGTGGTGGTAGAAATTGTCGAGCCAACGGTCAAAACAGCTGACATTAACGAACTCGGCATTACCGATCTTATCGGCACGGGCTATTCTAGTTTCAAAGATAGTCACACTAATCGTATTAAAAATATTGCTCTCGCGGTGAAGCGCCTCAACGGTACGCTTATTAAACCAGGTGAAGTTTTTTCTGCTAATAAATCAGCTGGCCCGTTTACCGCTGAAAATGGTTTCTTGCCAGAGATGGTGATTAAAGGCCGGGAGATTAAACCAGAAATTGGTGGCGGGATGTGCCAAGTGGGGACAACCCTTTTCCGTATGGCGATGAACTCCGGTATGCCGATTACCGAGCGACGCAATCATTCCCTCGTGGTGAGCTATTATGCTGATCCGGTGAACGGCAACCCCGGCACCGACGCGACGCTCTATGAGCCACACCTAGATTTTAAATTTACCAACGACACCGGCAATTACCTTCTTCTACTCACGACGATTGATTATAAAAAACAAGAACTTGCCTTCAGCTTGTGGGGCAAGCCCGATGGTCGCAGTGGTTCCTATACGCACCCGATTGTGAAAAAATGGATTCCAGCCGGCGACGAGCAAACGTTCTATATCGACGACGGCTCGCTTGAGCCAGGACAAACCAAATGTCAGAACGCCTTCCGCGGAGCTAATGCCACCTTCACCTATACGCGCACCACTCCAGAAGGGGAGACGATTGAATTACCATTTGATAGTTACTACCGACCACTGCCACGCATCTGTATGGTCGGCGTACCAAAGGGTAGTTGTGCTGGGCAAACCACCTGTGCTCCATCAGCTGGGACGGTGTCTTCAACATCTGCTGGTGCTCTCGCTCCAGCCGGACAATAAACCAAACGAAAAAAAATCTCCCTCGCACCATTGCTGGTACGAGGGAGTTTTGCATTTGTGGTCACAGAAGTGACCGAAACCGCACCCAAGAAGATGTGTTACAGAAGTAGAGCCCAGCGCGAAGCCAGTCTACCCAATAACACATCTCCATGCTTGTCGTGGACGCGGGGAGATACTTATTTCGTCAGCACGGAGCCGAGAAACAAGCATTTCCCCAAATCCATTTTCAAACTGCATCCGGAGTGTTAGGGTATAGTCGGTTGTAAACAGTACTTCAGGGAGATCCGTGTGAATAGTCTCGACGGTGCGTCCAAATCTGGTACTGGAAACCTGTGTTTAGCAGGTAACGGTCAAGTATAGCACAGATAGCTCCTGTTGTCAAGCCCGTATAGCTGAAAAAGAGATAAAATGGCTTATATTAGCCAAAATAAAACAAACCCGCCCCAGGGCAGGGCGGGTAGGCTGTGAGCGTGTGTTTTAGTCGATTACTTTATCGATTAGGCCGTATTTGAGAGCCTCAGTTGGGAGCATAAAGTTGTCGCGGTCAGTGTCTTTTTCCACGGCTTTAATATCTTTGCCGGTGGTGTCGGCGAGAATCTTGTTAAGACGCTCTTTCATCCGAAGCATCCGCTCAGCGCGGATTTTGATGTCGCTTGCTTGGCCCTCCATACCACCCATGACTTGGTGGATCATAATTTCACTATTCGGCAAGGCGAAGCGTTTACCTTTTTTGCCAGCCGAGAGAAGTACCGCGGCCATACTCGCCGCCAAGCCAACACAGATAGTGCTGACATCAGCTTTGATATGTTGCATGGTGTCGTAGATAGCGAGGCCAGCAGTCACCGATCCGCCTGGAGAATTAATATACAATTTAATATCTTTTTCTGGGCTTTGGTTTTCAAGGAAGAGGAGTTGGGCGATAATCACGTTTGCGACGTTGTCATCAATTTCACTGCCAAGGAAAATAATTCTGTCTTGGAGCAGGCGCGAATAGATATCGTAGGCGCGCTCACCCATATTCGTTTTTTCAATAACTGTCGGGATGAGATAGTTGGAATACAAAGAGGTCACCGGAGCTGGTTTGTTCATAGGGTAAGGTTAGATTATTCGTCGAGCGATTCAATAGCGCCAAGAGTAGCGATGTTGCCATGCTCCAAGCGACGGAGGAGAAGTTTTTTGAAGATAGTAAAATCACGTTCACTAACACCACAGTCGATAGCGGACAAAGTGCCAAAATCAATGTCTGGTAATTTTTGGAGAACTTCGTAGGCCTTGCGGAAAGAAGCTTGGCTTTTCTCGGAATCTTCAGCGACACGAAACTCAGCGGCAGTTTTTTGGATAGCCAAAATGAGGTCGCGACTGAGACTTTGGGCTTGTTCAGATACCAAGCCTTTGGTGATAGCGAGTGTTGGGAAATCTTCTGATGAAGTTTCGCGGCGTCGTGTTTCAGGCATACATAATAGGTTATGTTAGTACGGTTTAGTATCCCACGGCCAAAGAAGGGGTGTCAAGCGACCGCTCAAAACAAAAACAGACCCTGGTGAGGTCTGTTTGGCGATCTGGCGGAAACTAGACTTTCTTCGGTTCATCCTTCTTCTCTGGAACAGTCGGTGCTGGAGCTGGGGCAGCTGGTTTTTCTTCTGTCATATGGATAGTGCTATCTGTAGACCATGGGAATGTGCACGAACCAATGGGTTGTACAGTTGAATAACTGCTGGATAGGTACTGTACTCCCTATAGGGTGGGGCGTCAATTAATAAGAGAAAAACCTGACTTCTTTCTGGCGCGTCTTTCGTTCGGTTCCAAACTCAAAAATAATACATAAGACGACCTTTATAGGTCGTCTTATGTATTAGCTCCGGGACTTGGAATCGAACCAAGGATATCCACGTTAACAGCGTGGCGTTGTACCTCTCAACTATCCCGGAAAGGTTTTCTAATAATATACAAGCTACACGAGGTTGTCAATTTACATTGCCAAGATGCGAGCAAGCACGCTTTCAATAGTGCCTTCGCAAGCAAAGCCGGCAGCTTTTTTGTGACCACCGCCACCAAGGGCTTTCGCCATGGCTGAGACATCGATAGTATCTTTGGTGGTGCGGAAACTACCTTTGATTTTACCGTCAGGTGTTTCTTTGAGAATCAAAGCGATATTGGTATTTTCTAAATTATTCAAGAAATTAGCAATCCCTTCACTTTCATTATCCGGTACATTGTATTCACGCATATCTGCTTGGGTGAGATAGGTGTGGGTAAGGCCGAGGCGTTCATCTTTTTCGAGGCGCGACAATACTTTGCCCCAGAGCTTCAAGGTGTCGACAGATTTATTGCGCAGAGTGGCATTGTTAATCAGGTTGTAATTACCACCCGAGCGGATAAGCTCACCACCGACAGAAAAAGCTGACATAGAGGTGGCGCCGTTACTAAAGTTGCCGGTGTCGGTGGTGAGGCCGGTCAAAAGAGAGGTGGCCATGTGTTGGTTGACACGCACACCGTTGTGACGGAAAAAATGATACAAGATTTCGGTGGTAGAAGCGGCTGACGTCAAAACCAGATTGTACGTGCCATAGTGTTCGTTAGTGGCGTGGTGGTCGATGTTGATAATCGTCGCTGGATGGTTTTTGACGAGTTCAGCGATGCCAGCGTAGCGCAAATCCCCAGAATCAAGGACGACGATCGTATCAATAGTGTGGTCGTTGAAGACAGTTGGATCAGTAACAACTTTGGTGCTATTCGGAACAAACAATAATTTCTCAGTCACTGAAGTGGCGCAAAAAATAATAATCTCTTTGCCGAGCGTGGTGAGGTATTCATGAAAAGCGGTAGCGGCGCCAATCGCATCGCCATCAGGATTCTGGTGGGGGACGATCATCACTTTTTTCGCTTGCTGAATATGGCGGTGAATTTGATAAGCAGTATGTTGCATAGGGAACGAGACATAGTACCGAGAAAAGCGGGGATTGTCAAGAATGGCGGGTCGATAATAAAAAACAGCCCGAGTGGAGCTGTTTTAATAAGCGCAGGTATTAACGAGTAAAAGGCTCCATGTGAGTGAGCTCCGCGCGTTCTTTGGAGCTTAGGACTTTTTTATCGGACAAGAGGTCAATAAGTTTGGTGAGCTTGGCATCTTCTTTGCGAACCAAAACCACTAAATCTCCGCGCAAGTCAGCAAGCTTTTCATCGAGATAGTCTTTGGTAACCATCGTCGCTTCGACTCTATCAAGACGCTGTTCAATACCTTCAAATCGACCGCCGATACCATCAAACCGAGCGTCAACGCCTTCAAACCGAGCCTCGATATCGTCAAAACGCCCTTGGACATAATTCGCAAAGTCGTTAATAGCGGTCAGGATATCCTGATTCGTTGGATTTTCTTTTTTGGTTACCATATACATAGTATGGTTAGTATACAAAGTGACGAGCGGGTCGTCAAACTACAGTTTAGCAGGGGAGAGATAAAATTTTATTAAAGTCTAAAAACAAAAAACAGCCTTCAAAAAAGCTGTTTTAGTGTGTCACCCGAAGCGGTCGGGTGAGTGCCGGGCAAGGTGGTCGGGCTTGCCGGGTTAGTGACCGTGTAGTTTCTCCCTAGGTGGCCTCGGCGACCCTGCTGGTGCGGTGGCGCTCGACGGCGATGTGGAGTCGGCGTCCGGGGCTGTAGTCGATGACGACGGGCGCGTTGCCGAGATGGCGATGGCTGTTTCGGACGATGGACTTGATCCCCTCCACGGTCTGCTCGTTCAGACCGAACGATTCGCAGAGTTCGTTCATGTCGTCGAACAGACTGGGGTGGGTGTCCGCTTCTTCGCGCATCAGGGTCGCCTCCACGACCGTGATGATTTCGTGCCGCTCAAGCTCGTCGATTCGACGGTGCACCGCTCCGCGCGTGGCGAGCAGTGGATGTCGGTCGACTCCGCCAGTTGGCAGAGTGAGCTCAAGGTGCAGCTTGCACGTTTCGCAAATTTCCAGCATCTCAGGTGCTCCGGTTCGTGGTGGTGGGGGCTAAGCCTCGGCGTGGGGCATCGCGATGAGGACGGCCGACTTGTATCCGAGCACGCTCGCCGCCTTCAGGATGTTGGCGAGCTTCGGGTGGCTCTCGATGAGCGCGTTCATCATCTCCTCCTCCGTGTCGAAGAGCTTGGAGTGCGTCTTGGCCTCCTCGAGGAGGGCCTTCTTTTCCGCCGGGCTGATGTCGCCCAAGCGGTAGTGCTTGTCGATCTCGTCCTGGACGAAGATGCGAAGCGCCTCCACACGCTTGCCCTTCTGACCGGCGATCTCGAGCGAAACGTGAATACCGCAGTCGTGAAAAACGATCCGTGCCATGGTCGTGCCTCCGCGAAATGCCTATCCCCTAGATAGGCTGGGTGGGTGTACTCAGGGGAGAAGATTCTTGAAACTCGTTTCAAATGCCTTCTTCCCCGAGTACTATAGGGAGAAATAAAAAGAACAACGCTTCAGTATACCCATAGATATCGCTTTTGTCAAGGTTCTTTCGTGGCCAAACTATCTTGTGGGGGATAAAGGCCTTATGGTATACTTTTCTGACTAATGACGTATGTACCTGAAACGACTTGAAATTCAAGGTTTTAAATCCTTCGCCAGTAAAACCATCCTCGACTTCCTTCCGCCTAAGGACGGATTTTTTAGTGTTACTGGTATTGTGGGGCCAAATGGCTCTGGTAAATCCAACGTCACTGATGCGATTCGCTGGGTGATGGGTGAGCAGAGTATGAAACATGTTCGCGCTAAAAAGAGTGAGGATGTTATTTTTAATGGCTCCGAAACCAAAGGGGCGCTCAGCGCTGCCGAGGTCACTATGGTGCTCGATAACACCGGTGTGGACACTGGCATTGATGCTCCGGAAATTGTTATCACCCGCCGATTGTATCGCTCGGGGGAGAGTGAATATATTGTTAATAACAATCCAGCTCGTTTGCTCGATATTCATCTCTTGTTGGCCAAGGCTAAATTTGCCGAGGGAGCGTATAGCATTGTGAGTCAAGGCATGATTGATCGCCTCCTCACCGTGTCGCCGTCGGAGCGCAAAGATTTTTTTGATGAAGCCTCAGGTATTAAAGAACATCAAATTAAACAACATCAAGCTTCGCTCAAACTCGCCCGCACCGAAGATAATATGAAGCAGGCGGAGACGTTACTCGCTGAAGTTGAACCGCGTCTCAAAATGCTCGCTAAACAAGTGCACAAGCTGGAGCAACGCCAAGAAGTAGAAGCCGAACTACATGGCGCCCAAGAGCAATATTACAGTACAATCTATAGTCGCAATAAAGCAGAAGTCGATCATCTGACGCATCAGCTCACTGTTGTAGAAGGGGAATATCGTGAAACTTTTACATTGTTAGAAAAAATCCAAGAAGAATTGGCCGAACTCGCTCGAGGCTCTACCCGCCAAGAAGTCTTTGATGCGCTCCAAGCTCGCTACCAAGAAGCAGTGCATGCCAAAAATGATTTAGAACGTCAGCTGGCTATCCTCGAAGGGCAGATGCACACCGAATACAGCCAAGCTGGGCAACAAAATGTTGGCTGGCTCGAAGGCAAGGTGACCGAGCTCAAAAACAAAGAAGGGGAGATTACCCATCGCCTCAAAACCGCCGAAGCTGACGCCTCTCGTCGCCGTGAAGAAGCGGAAACACATAAAAAACAATCCGAAAAACTAAGCGTTGACGCTACCCAGCTCCGCCTCAAAATTTCTCGCCTGCAAAGCGAAATGATGAAAAACCAGTCTGAGCAGAGTTATCGCGAATATTCTGGTCTGACGGCGGTGAAAGCAGTGCTTGAAGCCAAAAATAAATTTGGTAAAGTCCATGGATTGGTCGCTGAACTCGGTGAAGTTGATGAAGAGTATCGCTTGGCGCTCGAAGTGGCTGCCGGCTCGCACCTCTCTTCTTTAGTTGTTGAAAATGAAAGTGTCGCTCGTTTAGCAATTGACTATCTGCGCGAGAACAGATTTGGTGTCGCTACTTTTTTGCCTCTCAATAAAATTCAGGCGCGCGCCAGCTACGGTAATGAAGAAAGTTTACTTGGCGAAGCAGGGGTGCTTGGCAAAGCGATTGACCTGGTTCGTTTTGATACCAAATTTGCCAACATTTTTTCCATGATGTTTGGCAGTACCGTGGTGGTTAAAGATTTGAAAGTCGCAGAACGTCTTGGTATTGGCCGGGCTCGCATGGTGACGCTTGATGGCGATTTAGTAGAACAAAAAGGTATTATGCGTGGCGGTTTCCGCAACCGTCGCAGTTCGGTTGGCTTTTCTTCTAAGTTGTCTTTGAGTAGTGAGGATCATACCGCCGATATGCAGGCGGCAGTGACGCTCGAAACACACAATCTCGCCGACCTTGAGCGCCAGATTGAAGCTGCCAAGAGTAAACTCCTTGAGGCAACAATTCACTCAAGAACAACTGCGTCACAAGCGGAGATGATTGAAATTGAATATAAAAATAACGAACGCGAGCTCGCTCGGTTGGAGCATGAGCTGTCGCTTATCAAAGCCAGCCCCGAAGAATATGGTGACCAGCTCAAGAAATTAGCTGTTCAAAAAGATGAGCTTGAAACTGCTCGCGCCACAGGCGATGCTTTGGTAAACAAAGTTGCCGAAGAAATTGAAAACTATAATCGAGCTGAAGAAGAGAAAAAACAGCGTGTCTTTGCGCTCCAAAGCGACATGCAGAAAAAACAAGAAGCGGTGAATGCGATTTTGAACCGCCGCAATGATCTGCGTATCGAGCTAGCCAAGCTTGAAACCAAACAAGAAGATTTGGCGCAAGAAGTGATGAACGATATGAAAGTATCGCTTGACTCAATTATTAAGCGCGGGGTGACAGCTGTTCCGCTTGAGCAGTTGACGGTGCTTGCGGGAGATATTGAAAAATTAAAATTCCAGCTGAGCCTCATTGGCGGTATTGACGAAGAGGTGGTGCGTGAACATAAAGAAACCAAAGAGCGCTACGATTTCCTCACCGGTCAGCTTACCGATTTGCGCAAAGCGACAGGAGATTTGAACACCCTTATCGCCGAGCTGGATGAACTCATGAAAAAACGCCGAGCCACTGCGTTCAAAAAAATTCGCAAAGATTTTGATCGTTACTTCAAGATTTTATTTGGTGGTGGCACAGCTGAGCTCGAAGAGATTTATGGCGAGCCGCCAGCCGAAGAAGTTGTGTTACCTGATGGCACTGTGGCTCCAGCGGAAGTATCTGATGAAGACGCAGCGCTTCAAAAGAAAAAAGAAAAGATTTTGACCGGTATCGAAGTTATCGCCAACCCGCCAGGTAAAAAAGTTAAATATCTCAACATGCTCTCGGGTGGTGAGCGTACCCTCACTTCCATTGCCCTTATTTGCGCGATTCTTTTCAACAACCCTTCACCGTTTGTAGTGCTTGATGAAGTAGAAGCAGCTCTTGATGAAAGCAATACGATGAAGTTTGTGAAGATTATGGGCGAGCTCGCGACCCATTCACAGTTTATTATCGTCACCCACAATCGTGTCACCATGCATGCAGCTAATGCCCTCTATGGCGTTGTCATGCAAGGCGATGGTATTTCCAAGCTGCTCAGTGTCAAAATTGAAGATGTGAAGCAGTATGAGGATAAAACCACTGAATAGTTGACAAAACCCTCAGAATGTACTATAGTAGTCGGGCTCTCAAATTCGTCACAGTTTATCTAAAACTGTTTATATAACGTTATGTTAATGATTCGTTTACAACGAGTTGGTAAAAAGAAGCTTGCTTCCTACCGCTTGATTGTCTCTGAAAAAGCTCGTGATACCCACGACAAATACACCGAACTTCTCGGTACATTTAATCCACACGCTAAAGAAAACGCTTTTCAGCCAAAACTCGACCGTGTGATGTACTGGATCGGTAAAGGTGCTCAACCTTCCCCAACTATCCACAACCTTCTCGTTGCTGCCGGGGCTATCAAGGATAAGAAACAGAAATCTGTTTTCCTCTCCAAGAAGCGCCATGCGCAAGTTGCAGAAGCTAAAAAAGCTGCTGCTCCGAAAGAAACCGTTGCACCAGCCGCCTAAACACTATATACTAAAACGGTCGCCACAAGCGATCGTTTTACTATTTATACGGTATGACTCTCGATAACCTCTCATTTTTAGAAAAAAAACCAACAGTTAAACAGGTGGCCATTTTTGATATTCCGCTCGATCTAGGAAAAGACAATATCGGAACAGACAGTGGTCCAAAAGCAATCCGTTCAGCAGGGCTTATGCCGATGCTTGCCTCACTTGGAATTGATGTATTTGATGGTGGGGTGGTGCCATGTGCCACCAGACGCACTGCAAAAAAGGGAAATATAAAAATGAAATATGCTGAAGCGATCGTTGAGGCAGCTGAGGAGTCGGCGGCACGGGTGGCGACAGCGGTGAAGCAGGGTAGGGCGGTAATTGCGCTCGGTGGTGATCACAGTTTATCGCTCGGTACTATCAGCGGAGCATCGGTCGCGCTCGGTGGTGACTTGGGTGTTATCTGGATTGATGCTCACGGAGATATTAATACCGATGCGACAACCGTATCGGGAAATATTCACGGTATGCCGCTGGCTGGCGTGCTCGGTATGGGCCACAAAAGTCTTACTAGTATTTTAGAGCCGGGTCAAAAGGTGCAACCAAAAAATGTTGTCTATGCCGGGCTCAAAGATTTGGACCAAGCCGAAATAGATACTATTCGAGCTCACAAGATTCCAACTACTACAGCGATGGATATCGCTCGTCATGGTCTTGAGCCGTTATTCAAAAATATTGTAGCGCTTCAAAAGCGAGTGAAACGCATCTGGGTAAGTCTTGATGTTGATTCTATCGATGCGGAATATGCTCCGGGGACACCTATGGTAAACAGGGGAGGATTAACCTATCGCGAAATCGCTGCTATCACTAGCTTTATCGGCAAGACCTGTCGCTTGGCTGGTTTTGATATTGTTGAGCTCGCTCCGCGCCATGATAAGGCCGGAAAAACTGCTAAACTCGCCGTGGAACTTTCCGCTCGGCTCTTGGGCGGAGACTACAGCTGGTACACCGAATATATGAATCAATCGACGTTAAAAAAGTCACGAGCAACCAAGTAACTTCGTTGACTTTTGATAAAGGTGTGATATACTATTTTTGAAACGCAGTACTGGTGGCCGGTCGCCCAAAGCGACCTCTTCTCCACACCGTCGACTTGCTGCTCCTATATGTAACGTTTGAAACGCAACTAAACAAAAACAATTAATTTTCTTTATCCTATGGAACAAGATCAGAAATTCGTCGAAGATGTTGTCAGAGCGATTGTAAACAATCCTTCCGACGTAAAGACAACACGCATTATTGATGAACGCGGTGTGCTTATCACCCTCGACGTCAATCCAGCAGATATGGGCTACGTTATCGGCCGTCAGGGTCAGACTGCTCGCTCTATCCGCACCCTTCTCAAAATCGTTGGTGCCAAGAATAACGCTCGCGTTAACTTGAAAATCAATGAACCAGAAGGTGGTCGTGGTCCAAACCCACGTCCAATGATGGACAACAATGCACCTATCGACACTTCCGCTGTTGATAATCTCGAAATCTAATAAAGAAGACTAAAAACCACCTCACTTCGTTGAGGTGGTTTTTTATTGCTGTCTGCATAGAGAATGTGCTATTATTGGGGTAGTCTATTTTTTATTTATACATATGCGTCTCACTTTAGCTGGGGTCGTCACGCTCGTTTTGCTCGCTGGAGCAGGGTGTCAGGATTTTGAACAGATAGTAAATCAAATTAAAGAAGCTAAACAAAAAGGAGAACCTAGTGTAACAACTGAAGTGGAATCTGGTGATTCCTCTGATGATACGGAAGTCGCTAAAAAAACACCGTCAAAAGAAGGCGCTCCGACCATCTCTGAGTCAGTAGTGGAAAAAGTTGTCAAAAATCCAATCGCTAACGTGCCAAAAGAAGTAAATAACTTTTTGGTTGAAGACGATTTGGTTAAATTGCAATCAAAGGGTTTTAAGGTTTACAAAGGGGCCACCCCACCAATTGTTGTCGGCAACTACGTCTTTTTGGCCAAGGTGGTCAGTGATGGTAATTTCCCTGGCGCCTATCCGGTTGGTTATGAGCTTAGTCGTTATATTTATAGTTTTAAAAATCAAAATGGCAGCCGAATTGAAACGGCCTACAACTCCTACATAGAAAACGACGATGCGAAGGGGGCGGGGAGTTTCATTTCTGGATCTGGCAATTGCTTCACCGTTTTTAATGAAAAGAAAGGGACTGACGACGGTTGTAGTTACGCTTCAGCTGAGCTCGCTTCGGGCTGTGTAGCTGATGGTGGTATTAGTAATTTCTCATTAAGCTATATTGCTAAGTCAAAAAGTGGAAGTAACTGCGAAGATCTGATGCCGGTTGGCAATTTCCGAGTTATCAACGACGCCTTTGCCGAAAAAACCGACTCAGCCGTCGATCAGGGAGATGTTTCAGATGAAGACAGTTCATCTCAAAGTCCTGAAGACGATTGGGCAGTCGTCGACGATTCGTCGACCGAAGAGATAGGTTCGTAAGCATCTATGCAATTTGATTTCATCACCATTTTCCCCGACATCGTTCATCAGTACGCCAACGAAAGTATTATTGGCCGAGCGCAGAACAAAAAACTGCTCACTGTTGTTGCACACAATCTCCGCGACTTCACCTCCGATAAATGGGGGCATGTTGATGATCGGCCGTATGGCGGGGGAGCGGGAATGATTCTTCAGATAGATCCACTCGTACAGTGTCTCAAATCTATTGGCGCTATCAAAACCAAACTCCTCAAAAATAAAACCTTACAGGTGACGAAGACCTCTAAAAAAACAAGGATTATTTTACTCTCGCCAGCGGGCAAAACCTTTACGCAAAAAACTGCTGAAAAATACCGCGGGAGTTTTGATCAACTTATTTTTATTTGTGGGCGCTATGAAGGTGTGGACGCGCGAATTCATAAAGTCATTGACGAAAGTCTTTCCATTGGCGACTTTGTTTTGGCTGGTGGAGAGCTCGCTGGATTGGTCGTGACCGAGGCGGTGGCTCGGCTTATCCCAGGAGTGCTTGGTAATAGTGAGTCGCTTAAAGAAGAAACCACCAAAGAAGCTAAAGAATATCCGCAATATACACGTCCGGAAAATTATCATGGCTGGAAAGTGCCAAAAGTACTCCTCGATGGCAACCATGGAGCTATCGCGACCTGGCGAAAAAAGCGTCAAAAATAAGGAGAAACAAGGGGTTATAAGAGAAGTCAAAAAAAGCCGTCTCGGCAAGTGGGGTTATCCACACCTCGTGTCCTTGACAGGTGTGCCCGGATATACTACAATGCGCACACGTAAATTGGACTGTTTTCAGAGACGACTAAGACTCTCTTACAACCAATACATTTTCTAAGTTCCCGTGGAGGCAGGAAGACTAGAAGAGGAAAGAGCAACTCGTGTACGGGTTTCTCTTTTTTCTTTCTTGTACCTGCTTGCGTCCGACAGACACTCAACTGGAGTGGTTGGCGGATCGGTTCCTAGCGAGCAAAGAACGAAAGAATGTACTTTGACAATACAGACGTGACAAAAACCATAAACGTCTATCTATTTCGTAGAAAAGCCATGTGTACAACATGGTGCAATTCTACAATTCCAACACAATAATAATAAATCCAATCATCGTTCAAACGAACGAAAGATTGAATTCTCTTATTCGTTGACTTCGGTCAACATTTTTTGAGAGTTTGATTCTAGCTCAGGATGAACGCTGGCGGCGTGTCTAAGGCATGCAAGTCGAGCGACGTGCTCTGGTACACTGTGGTGATAAAAATTATCACTAGAGTGTACTAGAGTTACGAGCGGCAAACGGGTGAGTAACACATTGGTAACCTACCTTCAAGACGAGGATAGCCCACCGAAAGGTGGATTAATACTCGATAGTCAGTCTGGGTGTAATTCCCAGCCTGTAAAGATTTATCACTTGAAGAGGGGCCTATGGCCCATCAGCTAGTTGGTAGGGTAATGGCCTACCAAGGCAACGACGGGTAGCAGGCGTGAGAGCGCGACCTGCCTCAGTGGGACTGCGACACTGCCCACACTCCTACGGGAGGCTGCAGTCAAGAATATTCCTCAATGGACGAAAGTCTGAAGGAGCGACGCCGCGTGTAGGATGAAGGTCTTCGGATTGTAAACTACTTTTATATGGGAAGAATTAGTGACGGTACCATATGAATAAGAGGTTGCTAACTCTGTGCCAGCAGCAGCGGTAATACAGAGACCTCAAGCGTTATCCGGATTTATTGGGCGTAAAGCGTCCGCAGGTGGTTTGGCAAGTCAGGGGTTAAAACTTAACGCTTAACGTTAAGGCTGCTCTTGATACTACTAAACTAGAGATCGGAAGAGGTAAGCGGAATTCTCGGTGTAGTCGTAATAAGCGTTGATATCGAGAAGAACACCAAATGCGAAGGCAGCTTACTGGTACGTTTCTGACACTCATGGACGAAAGCGTGGGGAGCAAACAGGATTAGATACCCTGGTAGTCCACGCCCTAAACTATGTGCACTAGGTATTGGCAGTATCGACCCTGTCAGTGCCGTTTAAAAAAGCTAACGCGTTAAGTGCACCGCCTGGGGAGTACGGCCGCAAGGTTAAAACTCAAAGGAATAGACGGGGACCCGCACAAGTAGAGGATCATGCGGTTTAATT
>CAYZGX010000003.1:71839-75794 GCA_964478235.1 uncultured Gammaproteobacteria bacterium | reverse complement strand
TAGCCATTTCATCCATACCTTCAAAGTGGACTTTGACGATTTTCTGACCACGGCGGCCTTCGAAGATCTTTTTACCAGTAGCTGAAGTAACGATTTTACCGTCAGCATCTTCGATTTCCACTTTACCAGCTACTTCTGAGAGAACAGCTTGGTGTTTAGGGGTGCGGACTTCAAACAATTCTTCAACGCGAGGCAAACCTTGGGTGATATCACTACCAGCCACACCACCGGCGTGGAAAGTACGAAGGGTGAGCTGTGTACCAGGTTCACCGATAGACTGAGCGGCGATAATACCGACAGCAGTACCAAAGGCTACTTCACCGTTGGTGGCCAAGTCGTAGCCGTAACATTTGCGGCAAACGGCTTTTGGCAAACGACATTGAAGGAGCGAGCGAACATGAACAGAATCAATACCCAATTCTTCAATTTGGCGACCGATTTTATCATCAATAACGTCACCAGCTTTCACAATCACCTTATTGCCTGATTTTACATCAGAGACAACGTAGCGACTCCAAACGCGATCGGATAATTTTTCACCCATTTGTTTACTTTGTTCAATCGTGAAGATTTCACCAATATCATCACCACAATCTTCTTCAATAATCACGACGTCTTGTGACACATCTACCAAACGGCGGGTCAAATAACCAGCGTTTGCTGTACGAAGCGCCGAGTCGGACAAACCTTTACGAGTACCGTGACTGGAGATGAAGTATTCGAGCACATCGAAACCGTCTTTGAAGTTACCTTTCACAGGCAATTCAATAACATCACCGGATGGCGACATCACGAGACCCTTCATACCCATCACCTGGCCGAGCTGACCATAGGTACCACGAGCACCGGAGTCGATCATCGCGAACACTGGACCGTTCTTGTGCAAAATAGTTTTGTTATGAGCGGAAATTTTGTCTTTGATTTCAGTCCAGATTTCCACAATCTTCGAGTGGCGTTCACCTTGAGTGAGCAAACCTTCTTGGAATTGTTCTTCCATTTCACGGACGCGAGCGTCACCTTCTTTAATGAGGCCTGGGCGTTGGACAATCGCTGGGAAGTCTTCCATACCAAGCGAGTAGCCTGATTTGGTGACGTAGCGATACCCCAAGTTCTTCAACTCATCGAGGAAGAAGGCGGTAGTTTCTTGACCGTAGATTTCCAAACACAAACGAATAATAGTCGCTAATTTCTTAACGTTAATTGCTTCGTTATAGTATGGTAGTTTTTGTGGAATGATTTCGTTGAACAAAATGCGACCAATCGAAGTCTCAACCAAAGTTGGCGCATCTTCAGGGAATTTGTTCTTCGCTTCAATCATGCGCACTTTAATACGCTGATGGATACTTACTTGGCGACCCTTATAGGCAAACTTCGCTTCTTTTTCAGAGCCGTAAAACTTCGTAACTTCTTCAGTATCAGTAACGTTGTAGCGGGTGAGGTAGAAACAACCAAGCGCGATATCTTGTTTTGGAGTGATAACTGGCTGACCGGTCGCAGGTTTGAGAAGGTTCTTTTCAGAAGCCATCAAATTTTCTGCTTCCCAACGTGCTTCTGCAGTGAGCGGGAGGTGCACAGCCATCTGGTCACCATCGAAGTCGGCGTTGAACGCAGTACAAACGAGTGGGTGGAGCTGAATCGCTTTACCTTCCACGAGTCGTGGGTGGAATGCTTGGATACCAAGGCGGTGCAGGGTAGGCGCACGGTTCAACATCACGCGAGTGGTCTTGGTCAATTCTTCAAGAATGTCCCAAACTTCATCAGCTTCACTTTCGATGAATCGACTAGCGGAGCGGACGTTATGAGCCAATTCACGTTTGATAATTTCACCCATGATAAATGGCTTGAAGAGCTCGAGGGCCATGCGTTTTGGCAAACCACATTCATCAATATTGAGCTGAGGACCAACGACGATAACGGAACGACCAGAGTAGTCAACGCGTTTACCGAGCAAGTTTTGACGGAAACGACCTTGTTTACCTTTCAAAATGTCAGCGAGTGAGCGGAGCTGGCGTTTCTGACCAGTTGAAGCAGTCACCGTCTTCGCATGACGAGCGTTGTTGTCGATGAGCGCATCAACCGCTTCTTGCAGCATGCGTTTTTCGTTGCGGCAAATAACTTCTGGAGCATCGAGCTCAAGAAGACGGCGCAAACGATTGTTGCGGTTGATAACACGGCGATACAAATCGTTCAAATCAGAAGTAGCAAAACGACCACCATCAAGCGCCACCATTGGGCGAAGATCTGGAGGAATAACTGGAATGTTTTTCATGATCATCCATTCTGGACGAATCTTGTTCATCCCCAAACTCTTGAGAAGTTTCTTGCGGCGGATGATGCGTTCCAATTTAGAACCTTTAGAAGTAGCTTGTTCAGTAGTGAGGTGAGCAACTGTTTCATCAATATTAATACGACTGAGCAAATTGTAGACGGCTTCAGCACCGATAGATGCTTCAAAGAGGTGGCCGTAGCGCAAAGATAATTCCTGATATTTATTTTCAGAAACAATCTTCATCACTTGGATTTCTTTGAGTTCTTTTTCAGCCGACAAGAAATCAGCTTCGAGTGCGTTGCGTTTGCGTTCAGTTTCAAGCGTGATAGCTTCAATAGCTGAGGCTGGAGCTTTTTCGTCTTGAGCTTTCTTTAATTCAGTTTCATGCTCACGATCGATTTGTTTTTTCTTATTTTTAAATTCTTGGCGGAGCAAGTCAACTGTTTGCTTTTTACCATCATCATCAACGTGAGTGATAATGAACGAAGCAAAATAGATAACTTTTTCAAGAGCTTGAGCCGAGAGGTCGAGCACTAAACCAACTTTGGAAGGGACAGAGCGCAAGAACCAGATATGAGCCGCTGGAGCAACCAGCTCAATGTGACCCATACGTTCACGGCGAACGAGGGAGTGGGTGACTTCCACACCACATTTATCACAAATAATGCCTTTGTAGCGGATTTTCTTATATTTACCGCAGTAACATTCCCAGTCTTTGACCGGCCCGAAGATTTCTTCAGCGAAGAGACCACCTTTTTCAGGTTTTTGGGTGCGGTAGTTAATCGTTTCTGGTTTAGAAACTTCACCGTACGACCACGCACGGATAACTTCTGGAGAAGCGAGCTTTAAGCGAATCGCGTCGAAGTTCATTGAATGGAGTTGATCACGAGCCATATATGTAGAGTATTAGTATGTTCGTTATTTAGCGTCGGAAGAAGACCCGTTGACGATTTCGTCTGTCTTCGCTTCTTTAGCTTTCTCCGCTTCGACTTCAGCGGTAGGGCGATATTCGCCAGATTCAGAGCGACTGAGGAGCTCGACGTCGAGGCCAAGACCCTTCAATTCGCGTACCAAAACGTTAAATGATTCTGGGATATTCACCTTACTGACCTGTTCACCCTTGATAATCGCTTCGTACGCTTTACTGCGACCCTGCACGTCATCGGATTTGATAGTAATCATTTCTTGCAAGGTATGTGCTGCGCCATACGCTTCAAGAGCCCAAACTTCCATTTCACCAAAGCGCTGGCCACCGAATTGCGCCTTACCACCAAGAGGTTGTTGGGTGATGAGACTGTATGGACCGATAGAGCGTTGATGGATTTTATCTTCAACCATGTGGTTGAGCTTCAACATATAGTTGTAGCCGATAGTTGTTTTGTTATCGAACGGTTCACCAGTGCGGCCGTCAAACAATTGCATCTGACCAGATGTTGGGAAGCCTGCTTTGACAAGCTCAGCTTTGATTTGTTCTTCAGTTACACCGTTCAAAACTGGAGTCGCTACCTTATATTGGAGGGCGTTAGCAGCCAAACCAAGATGGGTTTCGAGGAGCTGACCCAAGTTCATACGAGAGATAACACCAAGTGGCGACAAGATAATGTCGACTGGAGTACCGTCTTCGAGGAATGGCATTTCTTCTACAGGAACGATCTTTGACACGACACCTTTGTTACCGTGGCGACC
>CAYZGX010000003.1:0-71739 GCA_964478235.1 uncultured Gammaproteobacteria bacterium | reverse complement strand
TTTCAGCAGAGAAAATCTTCACGTCGATAACTTTACCGTGTTCACCGTGTTCGAGGTATAAGGAAGAGTCACGAACATCGCGAGCCTTGTCACCAAAGATAGCGCGGAGCAATCGTTCTTCAGCCGACAATTCAGTTTCACCTTTTGGAGTAATTTTACCAACCAAGATGTCACCGGATTTTACTTCGGCACCAATGCGGATAATACCTTCACTATCGAGGTTCTTGAGTTTTTCTTCAGAAACGTTTGGAATGTCGGAAGTAACAACTTCAGGACCAAGCTTGGTTTCAACGACATCAATAGTATAGTCTTCAATATGAATAGAAGAGTAACCAGCGTTTTGCACGAGACGTTCAGAGATAATCACGGCGTCTTCGTAGTTGTAACCGTCCCACACCATGTAGGCCACGAGTACGTTCTGACCAAGAGCGAGTTCGCCTTCGCGAATCGATGGGCCATCAGTGAGGCCTTGGCCTTTTTTCACTTTCTGACCGAGAGACACAACAGGGTGCTGATCAATACAAGTGGAATGGTTGGAGCGTTTGAATTTAGTAAGGTTATAGGTATAGACCTGACCGTTTTTACCAGTGAGGACGATATGACCACCATCAACTTCGGTGATTTCACCATCTTCGTCAGCGAGCACCATGTAGCCAGAGTAGCGAGCTGCTTCACCTTCGACACCAGTACCCACAAATGGAGCTTCTGGGCGGATAACTGGGACAGCCTGACGTTGCATGTTGGTACCCATGAGCGCGCGAGTCGCATCATCGTGTTCAAGGAAAGGAACACAAGCAGTAGCGATACTCACAATCTGGTTGGAGGCAACATCAACATATTCGAGCTGACTGGTGTAAGCAACACTTGGTTTGCCATTCACGCGAGCTGGCACTTCATCACTGAGGAAGTAACCTTTTTCGTCGAGCTTCACAGTTGCTGCAGCAGTGATAACTTTTTCTTCTTTAAAGGAGTTCAAGTAAACGATTTCGTTGGTCACGCGAGGTTTCACAGCAATGCTCGAAACTTTTTCTTTAGCCAATTTTGCTGCTACTTCTTTGGTGATAACACTGCCAGCTTTAGCGCCAGCCATATCATCAAGCAATACTTCGCCTTCAGTGAGTTTTGGATCGTTTTGAACGATACGCAACACTTTGCGGTATGGAGTTTCAATAAAACCAAACTCGTTAATGCGAGCGTAACTGGAAAGATGGTTCACCAGACCGATGTTCGGACCTTCTGGTGTAGCAATCGGACAAATACGGCCGTAATGGGTCGTATGTACGTCGCGCACTTCAAAGCCAGCGCGATCACGACTCAAACCACCAGGACCGAGCGCGTTCAAACGACGCTTATGTTCGAGTTCAGCGAGTGGGTTGGTTTGATCCATGAACTGACTGAGCTGAGAGCTCATGAAAAATTCGCGGATAGCGGAAGTGACCGGACGAGCGTTGATAAGTTTGTTTGGTGTTAAATCTTCGAGCTCATAAGTACTCATGCGATCTTTGATGATGCGTTCCATGCGAGCGAGACCAACGCGGAAACGGTTCTGAGTCAATTCACCAACAGCGCGCACACGGCGGTTGCCAAGGTGGTCAACATCATCTGGTTCTTCTTGAGTAATGTTCAAACGAACAACTTCTTTGAGCACCAAAAGTAATTTTTCTGGAGATAAAATGCGGTTATCTTTTTTGTCGTAATCTTCTTGAGTATAACCGAGATCAAATTTAGTGTTGAATTTATAAACACCCACGCGACCGAGGTCGTAGCGTTCAAAATTGAAGAACATCGCGTAGATGAGACTCTTCGCGTTGTCAGCAGTTGCCAAATCACCTGGACGAATACGTTTGTAGACTTCAATTAAGCCTTCGTCCATGGTTTTAGCTAAATCTTTTTTGATAGTTGCATCAACAAAATCAATGTTTGGATGCTTGTTCACGTCTTTGAAGAGCTCCATGATTTGTTCGTCGGATTCATAACCAAATGCACGGAGAAGTGATGTTGCTGCCACCTTGCGTTTGCGATCAACTTTGATCCAGAGAACGTTGTTACTGTCAGTTTCTACTTCAATCCAAGCACCGCGGTTTGGAATAATTTTCGCGCCATAATAACGACGACCGCGAACATTTTCAGCAGTGAAAAAAGCACCAGCTGAGCGAATAAGCTGAGACACAACAACACGTTCAATACCGTTAATCACAAACGTCCCGCGTTCAGTCATCGCTGGGATATCGCCCAAATAAATTTCTTGAGCTTTTACTTGATTGGTGCGTTTGTTGGCCAACTTAGCAGTAACACGAAGGGGAGCTTCGTAGGTAATGTTGCGTTCACGACAGGTGACTTCGTCAAAGCGAGGCTCGTCGAGATAATAATCTTCGAGAGAGAGTTCCAAATCGCGACCAGAGAAGTCGGTGATTGGGGAAACTTCTTCAAACAATTCTTTGATGCCGTGTTTCAAAAACCAGGCATAGGAATTTTTTTGAATCTCGATGAGATCGGTTTCTGGTACTGGTTTGACCTCACTCAAGAACTTACGTTCTTCGCTTTTGACCTTTTGATGCTTGAAAATAGGCATAGGGCGGTTACAAAATGCTTAAATTTTTTAAAAAGGACTTCAATCTGGCTTCCTCGTTACTGGTCAAACCCCTTAAAAATGACCTGCTGACAACAAAAAAACATCTTCGTGGGAAGACTTTTTGTTATTTAGCTCTATTCTGAGCGAAAAAGAGCGTAATTGACAGCAATTTTGACATGGTAAGGATTGGTTACCTTGCGTTGGTGTAAAACAACGCGAGATGCTATCGCCTCTTTTAGCTAATATAAGCCAAAATGAGCGAATGCTGACTGCTGTTAGATTGAAAGTAGTTGGATTTTACTTAAAATTAGGCTTTTTGTCAAATAAAGGACTGTGTACAAAAAATGTCAAGCAATGCTCTATAAATTGCTTATCTTAGCCAAAAAGTATTTTTATAGCCTCTTTGCCTGTTTTTCTATCCACAGCTTCAACCACACCTTTTTCCTTTTAGACCCTACCTGCTCCTGCTCAACTGGGTAGGCACCCCCCCCCTCTTCTGCTACAAGCCAGCTCAACCACAAACCACGACACCACCGGCCACTTAGACCTCTACTACTTTGGTGATCATAAAAAAAAATATCACCGTGTATTTATTTTTTATTGTAAACAACACCTTGCTTTTATACGCAAATGAGTTGCAATAAAAACTTATGCACCGAAAGTGCGCTTGACACTATCCTGCACTAAAATTAAAATGAGTACATCAAAAAAATGTTCTTTACTTTTTTTCTACTCCACTGCGATAGCACTGATGTTCCAACCGGATCAGATTCTAAAAAACAATCTCTCTCTTACCCCTAACCATGTTTCATGCGTTAATGGGGTAGCGTTTTCTAGATTTGGTGCGTCATTTGGTACCTACAGTTCTACTCGCAGTGGAGTGGAAGAAAAAAATACCTCCGCCAGCCAGGCGGATTTTTTATTTTTCCCATAAACATGCTATACTAATCGGTACTATGTCTCGAAAACGATTATCTCAACCATCTCTCTCAGAGAGAATCAATCTCAACCCGGAAATAAGTCGAGGGCTCATCTCGATTTTATTATTCATAATCGGCGCTTTATCCATCCTTAGTTTTTTTTCTATGGCTGGGGTGGTAGGGCAGTTCATTGATTCGCTTCTTGCCCTCACTTTTGGCCAAGTTCGCTATGTTTTCCCGTTTATTATCCTAATGATAGCGGTGACGATTATCAAAGACTTGGAGTATGAATATCGCCCGACACACATTATCGGCGCACTGCTTTTTTTTCTGAGTTTCAACGGTTTAATCCACCTCCAAAAACCTGTTGCTGAGATGTATACCTTGGCGATGCAAGGCTACGGTGGTGGTTTGGCTGGTCTAGCTCTTAGTTATCCTGGAGCTCTGTATGCCGGTTACTGGGGTAGTCTCATTGTACTCATTGGTTTACTCCTTGTTTCGATCATTTTCTTGTTCAACACTTCCCTATCGCGCATCGTCAACCTCAACAAACAGCTTTTTGCTGGTATTGGGTCGTTTGTCGCTAGTATTTTCAAGAAAAAATCTTCTGGCAACGTCACCATCAAAGGCGAGTATCAATCTTCTCGCACCGAAAGCGAAGAAGCTGACGACGAAGAAGAACCAGAAGTTGAAGAAGAGGAAGATGACGCTCCGGTGTTTCAGCATCGCACTGTTGTAAAAAAACAAGAAGTTCAAAAAGAAGAAACTGAAGAAGCGCCCGAAGTTGAAGAAGAAAAAATGGCTGTTTCCAAACCAGATTTTTCTAATTTTGAGCTACCGACTACTGATTTACTTGTTCAAAACAAAAGTAAGCCAACAAGTGGCGATATTCAAAGCATCGCCGAGGTTATCCGCGACACCTTGCAGAATTTCGGTATTGAAGTTGATATGGGCGAAGTACGTGTTGGCCCAACAGTCACTCAATATTCTCTCAAACCATCTAAGGGTGTGAAACTCACCCGCATTACTGCGCTTAGTAACGATATTGCTTTGGCTTTGGCCGCTCATCCTATCCGTATTGAAGCTCCAATCCCTGGTCAGTCACTGGTTGGTATTGAAGTACCAAACCAAAAAGTAGCCATGGTCAGTTTGCGCGAACTACTCGAAAGTACGCAATTTAAAAATCGCGATCATAATATGCAGATTGCGATTGGTAAAGATGTTGCTGGCAATGTCTACATGGGTGACTTGCCAAAAATGCCTCACCTTCTCGTCGCCGGCACCACTGGTTCTGGTAAAACCGTGTGTATGAACACGATTATTTTGAGTTTGCTCTACCAAAACACCCCAGAAACATTGCGCTTTATCATGGTTGATCCAAAACGTGTTGAGCTCACCCTCTACAACGGCATTCCTCACCTGCTCACCCCAGTTATCACCGACTCAGCCAAAACAGTGAACGCTCTCAAATGGACAATCACCGAAATGGAACGTCGTTTTGATGTCTTGGCCGCTGCCGGCAAGCGTGATATTGGATCGTACAACAAAACAGCGACTGACAAACTTCCGTACATCGTCTTTATCATCGATGAGTTGGCTGACCTCATGGCTACTGCCGCTTCCGAAGTAGAAGCTGGTATTATTCGCCTGGCTCAAATGTCGCGCGCTGTTGGTATCCACCTTATCGTCGCCACACAACGCCCAAGCGTCGAGGTTATCACCGGTCTCATGAAAGCTAATATCCCAGGCCGTATCGCCTTCTCAGTGGCTTCAGTGATTGATTCACGCACTATTCTTGATGGTCCTGGTGCTGAAAAATTACTGGGTCGTGGTGATATGTTATATCTCACCTCTGAACTCTCTAAACCAAAACGTTTCCAAGGCGCCTATGTATCCGAAGAAGAAATGAAAGAGGTTATCAACTTCTTAAAGGGCGATGAACCTCCTCAATACGATGATGCTGTTGTTTCTAAAGGTGGTGGTACCCAAGGTAGCCTTAATATGTTTGCCACCAACGACGATCAAGACCCAATGTTTGAAGAAGCTAAACGAGTGGTCATTGAATCTGGCAAAGCTTCAGCCTCTTTGCTCCAGCGTCGTATGAAAGTGGGCTATGCTCGCGCTGCTCGCTTGCTTGACGAGCTCGAAGAAGCTGGTATAGTAGGCCCAGCTGATGGTGCTAAACCACGTGAAATTTTTACCGAACATCTACGTCCAGTTGAGCAAGAATTATCTGACGATGAACAGACTATGGACGCTGGCGGCACTATTTTAAACCCACCTTCAAAAGAAAAAGTGGTAGAAGAAACTGAAGAAGATGAGCCAGCTGAAGACGAAGAAGAGTCCGAAGATGAAGAGGAAGAACCTGAAGAAATCGCCCGCTAACAATTGCTTGTCGCAACCTATGACTGTTTTCTGCTACAAAAAGATTGACCCGACAGTGTGTCTCGGCACACAGTTTCGTGTTGCTCGAGAAAAAAAGCAGAAATCTTTAAATGACATCGCTGCCGAAACTCGTCTTCCTCTCAAATATGTCACAGCGATTGAAGCCGGCGATTTTCAAGCCCTTCCCAAAGCCAAAGCGCATCGCCTGGCCTACATCAAAGAGTTTGCCTTAGCAGTCGGCCTGTCTCCAGAAGCCTGTTTAGCTCAGCTCACTTGCGAAGACGGCCTTGATGGCGTCTACACCAAACACCCTTCACGTGGTGTCCGCCTCTTCCCTTTTGCTTCTATCTCTATTTTTGTTCGCAATTCAGCAGCGATTGCTTTGACGAGTTTGTTTGTGGTCTATCTGATGTGGCAAGTCAAAGGTATTGTTGAGCCACCATTTCTGGCGGTCTATGCCCCTGAAGAAGGTTTGGTGTATAACCAACCAGCTGTCACTCTCCAAGGCGAAACAGAAAAAGAAACCCGCCTCACCGTCAATGGACAAGATATTATGGTTAACGAGCAAGGCCACTTTGAAACCAAAGTTGATTTGACGACTGGGCTTAATACGATTACTATCTTAGCAACGAAGAAGCACGGAAAAACCACGGCGATTACCCGCCACATAGTGGTTAAACAAAATGCCACAGCGGTGAATGGAGAAAAAATGCCAATTCAGTAGTGACTTTATTTTTTCTTTATCTAGGGTGGTGTAGCATACTGTTTATTCATTATTTTTATTCAGAGTAACATCTTGGGTATGGCTAAGACACAGACGAATGAGGAGGTTCGACACCGCTTGAAGGCCGCGGAAAGTGCCATCGATCAGATCAAAAGTCGTTTTGGGGACGGCGCTATCATGAAGTTTGGGGAAGCCAAAGCCATGGAAGTGGATACTGTTTCCACCGGAAGTTTATCGCTCGACATCGCACTTGGCGTTAGGGGTGTGCCGCGTGGTCGCGTGATTGAAGTGTACGGCCCGGAAGCTAGTGGTAAAACCACTCTAGCTCAACACATCGTCGCTGAAGTCCAGAAATTAGGCGGTATTGCTGCCTATGTCGACGCTGAACATGCGCTCGACCCGGATTACGCTCGTAAAATCGGGGTTCATGTTGATGAATTACTGATCTCTCAGCCAGACACTGGCGAACAAGCGCTTGAAATCGTGGAAACGCTCGTGCGCTCCAACGCTGTTGATATTGTAGTTATCGACTCGGTCGCCGCTCTCGTGCCAAAAGCCGAAATTGAAGGCGAAATGGGCGATTCCCACATGGGTCTTCAAGCTCGCCTAATGAGCCAAGCCCTCCGCAAGCTCACCGGCATTGTCAGTAAATCCAAAACGATTGTCCTCTTCATCAACCAGACTCGTATGAAGATCGGTATTGTGTTTGGCAACCCAGAAACAACCACTGGTGGTGTCGCTCTTAAATTTTACTCCTCCGTGCGCATCGAAATTCGTCGCGCCGCTCAGATTAAACAAGGTGATAAAATTATCGGCAACCGCGTCAAGGTTAAAATTGTTAAAAATAAAGTCGCCGCCCCATTCCGCACCTGTGAATTTGATATCATGTACAACGAAGGTATCTCTGTCTCGGGTGATGTGCTCGACACCGCAACCAATCTTCGTGTGATTGATAAAAAAGGCAACTCTTATATCTACGGCGAAGAAAAACTTGGTGTTGGTCGCGAAGCAGCGAAAAAATTCCTCCGTGAAAATCCAAAACTTCTAGAGCGCATCCGCAAACAAGTGCTCGAAGCGGTAGAAAAAGGTGAGCTTCCACCAGAAGAAGAGGCTCCAGACGCTGGCGCTCCAACTGACGAAGAACTTCCACCACCACTTGAATAATCTATCCAAAAACACCTCTGGCTCAACCGGAGGTGTTTTTTTAACCCCTCCCCTTGCCCTCTCGACACGATATGTTATACTGAAAAGACAGTATTTTATTTATCTATTTCTAGTATACGTTTGTATGATGCAAAACTATTCCACTAAACAACTTCTTCTTGGTGGGTTTCTCGCGCCGATCATCGCTGGTGCTTTGATCGCTGGTTTGGTGATGGTTGTTCGATCTATTGGTATCACCACCGAAGAACGCCACATCCTTGGCAACAAAAATGCTAAAGTTGCTTTGGTTGAATATTCCGATTTCCAATGTCCGTTTTGTGAGCGAGCTCTTCCAGCTATCAAACAAATTCTGGCTGACTATGGCGACAAAGTTAGTCTAGAGTATAAACATTTCCCTCTCAGCTTCCATCCTTTTGCTCAAAAAGCTGCTGAAGCTTCAGAGTGTGCTGCTGAACAAGGTAAGTTTTGGGAATTTCATGACTACGCCTTTGCTCACCAAGATACTCTTAGCCTCGAAGCCCTCAAACAGTGGGGTCGCGAACTTAAACTCAACACCAGCGCCTACGATTCTTGTCTTGATAGTGGTAAATACGCTGCCAAAGTAACTACCGACTACCAAGCTGGCGTAGCTTTGGGGGTACAAGGCACACCAGCCACTTTTGTGAACGGTGTTTTGGTGAGCGGCGCTCAACCATACAGTGTTTTCAAACAAGCTGTTGATCAGGCCCTCGCTCAATAACACCAACCTCTATGAAGCGATTACTTATTTGGGGAGGTTTGGGCCTAGGACTCATAGCGATGATTTGGGGTCTGGCCGTTTTAAGCTCCAAACCAGCCGGCCAGTCATCTGCTGGCACTCTTATTGATCCAGTTTCAGCTAGCGATTGGGCCACCGGTAATCTCATGGCAAAAAATACTTTGGTTGAGTATGCTGATTTTCAATGTCCAGCCTGTGCCAGTTATCATATTCTCCTTAAAGAAATTAAAAAAACCTACGGCAACCGCTTAACGATTGTTTTCCGCCACTTCCCTCTTCCTCAACACGAGCATGCTGACCTTGCTTCTCGAGTAGCCGAAGCAGCTGGCAAACAAAGCAAATTTTGGGAAATGCATGATCTACTTTTCGAAGGCCAAGCTACCTGGAGCGGCAGTCGTGATCCGATGGTTATTTTTACTCAATACGCCACCACTCTTGGCTTGAATATTGATCAATTCAAAAAAGATCTTGATAGTTTTGAAAATAAAAAATCGGTAAATGATGATATTGCGAGCGGTAACCGCGCCAATGTCGATGCTACCCCAACTTTTTATTTGAACGGTTCCAAACTCACTAACTTGTCTTCCTATGGAGACCTCGAACTCGCTATCAAATCCGCGCTTGGTGAGTAAACTACTCATCGCCGGCTTCTTAGTGGTCGCTCTTATCGGACTCCTTGATTCGGCATACCTTACCTTGAGTCATATTCGAGGGACTATCCCCCCTTGTAGTCTTGTTAAGGGTTGTGACACAGTGCTTACCAGCTCATTTTCGGCCGTTGGCCCTGTGCCCGTCGCCTTTCTTGGCGCTCTCTATTATTTAGCTATTATTATTGGTGTCACTGCTTATCTCGATACCAAACGACGAGATATTCTGGTTCTCACCGCTCGGGCGACCACTATTGGCCTCTTAGCTTCTCTCTATTTTATTATTGTTCAATGGCAAATCCTTGAAGCTTGGTGTCAATTTTGTCTTCTCTCAGCGCTCACCTCATTTACCCTTTTCACTTTTGGCATATACACCCTTCGCCGACTCCGAAAAGATTTCGTTCTCTAAACTATGTTCACTGGAATTATTACTGCTGTTGGGCGCGTGCTGTCCGTTGAAAAAAAACCTTCTGGGATGACGCTCGTACTGGCTCGTCCGCGTGGTTGGAAAACGTATCAAGGAGAAAGTATTGCTCTAAGTGGTGTATGCTCCACCGTCGTGTCTGGCACCAGTCGATTAGTCTTTGAGTACATGCCTGAATCGCTCGCCCGAAGCGCGATTGGCCAGGTAAAAACTGGTGATTTAGTGAATTTAGAACAATCACTTCGCCTCGGCGATCGCTTAAGCGGACATATGGTGCAAGGTCACGCCGACACTGCTGGAATAATTCGCTCTATCAAGAATGAAGGCAACTCTACAGTCTTCACCATTGCCCTTCCCAAAGCTTCTCAAGTCCGTTTTATAGCTGAAAAAGGTTCAGTGGCGCTCGATGGTATTAGCCTCACCATTACCAAAGTCTCTGGTAAAACATTTCAGGTAAAACTACTCCCTTTCACACTTGAAAATACCACGTGGGGTCACAAAAAGGCTGGCGATGCTGTGACGGTTGAATTTGACATGCTTGCCAAATATATCGCCCAACTTATCCATACAAAATAACTTTCCAAATAGTAAACGGTCGCCAAATAGGTGACCGTTTTTATATCCACACGCAGCTTCTTGACAAACGCAACTCAGTTGCGTATACTAACTACCGTATCTAGTAGATCGTTACAATCTGCTTGGATTCAAAAGCCAAACGCCAACCGCTTACATCCCGGTTGGCGTTGTTGTTTAGCCCAAATGTAGGGCTTTTAAAGCTCGTCGGCGAGCTTTAAAATCTGGGATAGTTTTTTTGACCAGGTCCCAAAAGGCGATACTGTGATTCATCTGCTTGAGATGACAGAGCTCGTGCACAACTACATATTCAACCAATCGTGGATCTATCAGAGCCAAGCGGACATTAAAACTTAAGGTTTTCTGAGTTGAACAACTCCCCCAACGAGTTGACTGATTGCGGATGCTGACTCGACGATAGCTAAACCCATACTGCTGGTTACTCAACTCAAGCTGTTTTTGAACTAACGTAAGAGCGGTTTTTCGAAGACGGCTATACTCTGCTTTGGTGAGCGGGGCAAAGGCCTTGGGCCGACGACCGGCGCGCTCAATTGCTCGGCGCACCCAAGCGAGTCGACTGTGCAAAAATGAACGACCAACGTGGAGCGGAACAAAGTGCGGCAATGACAAAACCACCTCGCCGTTTGGACGAACACTGATGCTCATCCGGCGACTTTTGGTGGAACGTTTAACGGTGTGGTCGATTAGTGTTTCGACAGTCATAGATAGACAGTGTAGCACCTCTCTTTCCTCCTAGGCAATTTTGCGAAATCCTGCTGTTTCTGCTACACTACTCTCACCTATGATCATTATTCCTTTATACGTTCTCCTTATTGTTTTCGGTGTTTTTTTGCTGACCGCTTTGATTTTTGCTTTGGTTAATGTTGGTCATCTTATTAAAACCGGCACCCTCACCGCTGCCAGCTTTACAGCAACATTTTTGTTTGGAGCTTATACTGTCATTGTTATTGGTCTCACCTTGAGTCAATTAGCTGGTATTGACTGGACTCAGCCGGTGACTATTTGGAATAACGATTGGATCTCCCTTTTTACTGGTCTTGGTGAACAAACTAACTTCTAAACGTATGCATCTTTCGGCTTTTATCCACCAAAAATCATACGAAAAGATTGAATACCAGGTACGCCGACACCCGATTACTCTTGTGCCTGCGCTTCTTATGTTTATACTTTTAGCTCTTGCTCCTTTAGGTGTACGTTTTCTGCTTCAAGCAGCTTCTCCAGATTTTTTAACTGGATCGTATACCTTTCCGCTAGTAGTTGTCCTCACCAGCGCCTACTATCTATCTATCGGACTATTTCTCTACACCTATTTCGTGACGTTTTATCTCGATCTTCTGATTGTAACCAACGATCGCTTGCTCAAAATTGATCAGCAGGGATTATTTGCTCGTACCATATCAGAACTCGACCTGTGCAATGTTCAAGATGTCACCTCTGATGTTCATGGATTTTTTCCGTCGTTTTTTCACTACGGCACTTTACGAATTCAGACGGCCAGCGCTGTGGAACGATTCACTTTCCCTCATATTGCCCGCCCAGAGATGTTGCGCCAAGCCATTCTTGACCTGTCTGTAGAAGATAGAAAATATCAAAATACCCGCTAGCGCTTCTCCTCTGGCCGAGAGTAAAATGTTTGTTTATGTCACTCCATCGCGCCTTAGCGCACAGCACGATTCTTCAAATTATCGGTAAAAGCATTAGTACCGTGCTTGGTTTTGTGGCGATCGCTATCATGACCCGTACGCTCGGTGTGGCCCAATTTGGCTGGTATATTACTGCCAGTGGTTTTTTGCAGTTTGTTGGAATTATTAGCGATTTTGGCTTCACAGTGACCACTTCCAACATGCTCGCCGAAACAAAATTTGATCGCACCAAACTGCTCAATACGCTTTTTACCTGGCGGCTTATCACTGCTGTAGTTATCCAAGGCCTAGCACCACTGGTTTTTCTTCTCTTCCCCTATCCGGCTGAAATTAAGTTGGCTGTTGGAATTCTCGCCGCTTCGTTTTTTGCCCTCACCATGCAACAAATTTGTCTTGGCTATTACCGCGAACGCCTCCAAATGCGTGTTCCAACTTTTGCCGACGTTCTAGCGCGTTTACTTCTTGTCTTTGGCGTCGCGCTCGCCGCCTACACGCGTCTGGGCTTTTTTGCAATGATGGGGGCTGTCACGCTAGCCTCCACGATTGCTACTATCTTTCTTTTTTCGCGAATGCCAGCGGTATCTCTCTCGTTTGATCGCGCTATTTCCAAAGCGATTTTTCATAAAATGTGGCCAACAGCGCTCTCCATTATTTTTAATGCTTTTTATCTTCAAGGCGACCGAGTTATTCTTCCACTCTTTGTTTCACAAACTGAAGTTGGCCTCTATGGCGCTGCTTATCGCGTCATTGACGTCGTCATACAAATCGCTGCGATTGTGATGGGGATGATTATGCCTCTTATCACCTTTGCGTGGGCGCGTGGTGACAAGCAACTCTTCAAAGAACGAGCAGAATTAGGGTTTAATGCCCTCACCATAATTATATTCCCAATGCTCGCTGGTATTTTTGTCTTGGCCGAGCCAATTATGCGCTTTACCGCTGGAGCTACCTTTGCCGAAGCGGGCACTATGCTTCGTTGGCTTAGTTTATGCATTGTCGGTATTTGCTTTGGGATGGTCTTTGGTCATATTATTTTAGCGATCGACCGCCAGCGTGAAGCTTTATGGATTTATGCCTCTGATGCTGTCTTGAGTATTGTTGGCTACCTTATCTTTATTCCACGCTTTGGCTGGTGGGGCGCGGTTATGGTGACACTTTTTTCAGAATGTTACGCTGGCCTTGGCCACACCCTCCTCACTATGTACTACAGCAAAACCCGTTTTTCATTGAGTGTCTTTACCAAGGTCACTTTGGCGAGCGTGGTGATGGGCGGGCTACTCTTCGCCCTTCAACCACTCCCCCTTTTGATTTCCATTCTCCTTGGAGCATTTGTTTACACTCTCACACTTATCGCTCTTCGCGTGACCTCCTGGGCAAGCATCTCCGAGCTCTTAACTCGCGCCCGCGTTGTCGAGACCCCTTAGATTTGCTATAGTACCCCCATATTAACCTTTCTCGTATGGATTTTACCAAACTCCGCAACTACCTATTTTTGGGTATTTTGCTGTCGGTCACCGCGATGCTCCTCGCTCTCCTTCGCCCATTTGCCTATCCAATTTTTTGGGCAGCAGTGGTGGCAGCGCTATTCTATCCAGCGTTCAAACGAATTAATCATAAAATTAAAAACCGTAACGTAAGCGCTCTTATTACGATTGGCATTGTCACCATCATGATTCTTGTTCCACTCACTTTTGCTTCATTTTTGCTGGTGAACGAATCAAAAGATTTATACAAAACTTTAACTAACAACCAAAATTCAATTATTGCTTTTGTAAAAAGTGCCGGCGCCTATATTAATTCTCGCCCTATCTTCTCTGACTTACCGATTAACTCAGACACACTTGTGCAAAAAGCTGCGGAAGCGAGCCAAGCTATTGCCACATTTAGTATTAACGTCATCACCACCCTCACCCAGAACTCGCTTATTTTCATGGTAATGTTTATTATCATGCTCTACACACTATTCTATTTCCTCAAAGACGGTGAAGAGATGCTCAAAAAAATTATGTACCTTCTGCCGTTGGGCGATCGCTACGAAATGATGCTCTATAAAAAGTTTACCGCAACAGCGCAAGCAGCGATTAAAAGCACTCTGGTTATCGGCGTTCTTCAAGGTGCGCTCGGCGGCATTCTATTCGCTGTCACCGGTATTCCCGGAGCTTTTATCTGGAGTATTATTATGATGGTTTTGTCGGTCATTCCAGCCACTAGTTCGTTTATCGTCTTATTTCCAGCTGGAGTAGTTATGCTCCTTATGGGCAATGTCAGATCAGCAATTCTCATTTTAGTGGGCGCAGCATTCATTAGTATTATTGATAATTTCCTTCGCCCAATTCTGGTTGGCCAAGATCTCCACATGCACCCGATTATTATTCTCTTCTCCACGCTTGGAGGCATCGCCTTCTTCGGAGTCTCTGGTTTTGTGATGGGTCCGATTATTGCCGCTCTCTTCCAGTCGTTTTGGGAAATGTACGAACACCATTATCGTGAAGAGCTGACAAAAAATTAATTGTGAAAAACACAATACCACCCGATTGGGTGGTATTTTTTTGTGCGATGAGATAGGAGTGGGATTGGAAGTCGTCACTTCGTTCCTCCTTGAGAAACCTTTCGGGTTTCTCAATACTCATCCTCAGCAATATGGGGGAATACTTCCTACCCCTCGGGGCACAGGCCCACCACCCCCTTAATCTAATCCCCGCCTGCTATAAAATCTAAAGACACCCTTGTGGGGTGTCTTTAGATTTTGTTGCGGGGATTGGATTTGAACCAATGACCTCTTGGTTATGAGCCAAGCGAGCTGCCGGGCTGCTCTACCCCGCTATATGTGTCCATTATAAATGTAAAAAGCCACAGAGTTCTGGGCTTTATACATTGTTAATGAGAGCGGCAGACCGGATTCGAACCGGCGACCTTCTCCTTGGCAAGGAGACGTTCTAGCCAACTGAACTACTACCGCATTAGTGTGAGCATTATACAAAGGAATCTAGAGTTTGTCAATAAATCCCCTTTATTCTATGCACTTTAGCAAAAAATAATCTGCCTAAACCGTGAATAAATACCTTATATTAGCCAAAATACTCCTTTTTACCCTTGACAAAAGGGCTTTTTTTTGGTATAATCAACCGTTCTTTTACAACTACCTTTTTGTCGTAAAAACACCATTTTACTGTGTGGCCACAAGCGTTTCATCCTTTGATGGACCTCTTTTGGCCACATGGTGTGGTGTTGTAAAAAAATTTTCTCACGGTCGACCCTGTTCGACCGAATGGAGCGTCCTATGTCCGCCGAAGCCGCGAAGAGCACCGAATTGCCTGCCCCCACCCGCGAGGAGGTCGAAAAGATGATTGAGACCTTCCGCACCGAGGGCGACCCCCCGGCCACCGAGCTCTACGAGATCGACCTCGTCCGTCGCAAGGCGGAAGGGAAGATCCAGGAGCGTGCGGACAAGGTCAAGAAGCTGCTCGAGCGCATGGAGGGCGCGAAGCCCCCCGAGCCCGAGCCGGCGTCCGCGAACGTCCTCACCCTCGTCCAGCCCACGCCCACCCCCGCGCCCGCGGAGGAGCTGAAGCCGCCGACCGAGGAGAAGAAGGACGAGCCCGCGAAGCCCGCCGCGCCGAAGAGCCACGAGAAGCACGTGAACGCCGAGGCCATCGCCACGACGATCGCGAAGAAGTTCAAGATCGTCCTCCCGGCATTCCTGTTCGTGAACTGGGAGAACGTCTCGGCCTTCCGCTACTGGCTCCTCAGCCAGATCACGGCGGTCGTGAACGCGCGCAAGTCCCCCCAGGCCGCGGAGAACCCGGGGTACATGGAGGAGCTCAACACGTACAAGGGCAAGCTCCAGCCCTACAAGGACGCGGCCGATGAGCTGCTGACGAAGGTCTACAGCTTCGACGACCCGCGCGAGGCCCGCACCTCGAAGGAGGTCATGAGCCGGATCAAGGGCAACATCCTCGGGAGCGATTTCCTCTGGATCTTCAAGATCCCGATGATGAAGACCCCCGAGGAGATCGCCGAGGAGGCCGCGCAGGCCGCCGAAGCGAAGCGCCTCGAAGAGGAGAAGCTGGCGATCGCCAAGAAGAAGGCTGAGGAGCGGCAGCCGATGCTCGACGAGCTCAAGCGGCGCCTCACCGAGGCAGGTGTCGTGGCCGACACCATCGACAAGCGCATCGACCGCCTGATGAACAAGGTCCCGGGCGAGACGGTCGTCGACAAGCTCACGACGGCGGCCATGAACAAGCTCGACAACGGCGAGACGGCCGAGGCGGAGATGTACGGCAAGGCCGGCGGCCTCACCCTCGAGGAGCTCAAGATGCTCACCGAGGAGCGCGCGAAGAAGCGCGCCGAGGAGGCCGAGAAGGCCAAGGCGGACGCGTTCGCCAACAACACCGAGGGCGTGGAGAAGAAGCTCTCGGCCAAGGAGAAGGCCCGCCTCGCCGCCGAGGCCAAGGCCAAGAAGAACAAGGAGCAGAGCGGCAAGAAGAACGACAAGAACAAGAAGAAGTAGTCTCGACCGAGCAATCGGCGGAGACTCAATAACACTCGAGGGTGGTCGCAACATGCGGCCACCCTCGAATCATTTTTGGACGTTATTTTTTCAGTAAATCCCGAATTTCAGTCAGCAATTTTTCTTCTCGAGACGGAGCTGGTGGAGCATTTGTTTTTTCCGCCTTAGCTCGACGCATGGTATTAATTCCTTTAATGACCGCGAAGACGGCACCAGCAATAATCACAAACTCAATAATGGTTTGAATAAAATTTCCATAATTAAGCGTAACATCAGGCGCACCTTCGGCTCCGCGCACGAGCAGTACTTTCAAATTTTTAAAATCTATTCCACGAACCAGCATGCCAACTGGTGGCATAATAATGTCGTTCACGAGCGACGAAACAACTTTACCAAATCCACCACCCACCACGATGCCAATGGCCAGATCAAACACATTGCCTTTGGCAATAAACTCTTTAAACTCAGCAATAATTTTCATAAAAAACAATTACGTGTAACTCCTCAACAATAACAAACCCTGTCACTTTCGTACAGGGTTTGTCGTGCTTACTTTGCTTAACGTGGAGAGGCCGGGGCGGTCATCATAACCGCTGGCTCAGCGACACCACTACCAGCTGATCCTTTCATATACATGATCGGATAATTACCTTGTCCATCTTTCAACATTTCTTTGACGAGTGGGACAATAACATTTTTCTGATAGAGTTCGGCTGGTTGATTTTTGATTGGGAATCTGAGAGCTGGAACATAGAGCTCGTGGGACACTCCGTTATCATAGTGCCACATCACCACATGAATGCGCTCAGGTGTGCCGAGTTCTACCTTTTTTTCTTTGCCACCTTCTCGCAGATAATAGATGCCAGTATAGCCACCGTTTTCAGCAAATTTCAAGATACGGCTAGCGTCAGTTTCGGCGTCGTAGGCTGATGCTTGATAATCCTGATTTTGAATTTGCCAAACACTCAAGACTTTTTTGTCGCGGATATTAACACTCACGCGCAGCCCATTTTTACTACCACCTTGATCGTACACGTCGGCGCCACGTAAAGTGAGTGGATACGTCACGGTCAAAACTTCTGGAATGTAAGGCATAAAGCCTGGCTGACTGCTTTGCGCTTCATACGTTCGGCGCCATTCATTTTCTACCTCTGGCGCACCATACGAAGAAAGATTGATACCATATTTTTTGAGGAAACTATCGCTCAAAGCGATAACTTCGCTGTCAGCTGGTATATCGGCCAACGCTAGCTGTTGTTGAACATTTGATTGAGCACAAGCGACACCTGGAGCGCAATCAACTGGCAGAACCATTGGTTTAATCCAACGAGTCCAGTTTTGGTTGATACTCATTGTGCCTTCGCGCAAATTAACACTCGCCTGATAACCTTCATCAGCATCTTCGGAAAGTTCAAACGACGTCACCCCGGCATTTCTAAAGTTACCAAGATTAATTCCACCGAAGGAAACACTGTTTAAAGCCTGAGCGAGTGAGCGATCTCCACTGTCGCTTTTGATACGTTTCAAAACATCTAATTTTTCATCAGTCAATTCGAGCTTTTCGCCGACATAGACAAATGAATAGTTGTAATACGGAGCCATGATAGCCATTTTACTATCAACCATACCAGAGCTTTCGACAGCAAAAGAGGCAATCGGAGCAGTGCCACCACCAACTCGCGCCGACATAGCTTCGGGGGCGCCAAGCATTGGAGCGGAGGCGTCACCGCCAGCACTGCCGAGTGTTCCAAAGGCATTGTTGTCCAAACGAGCAACAGCCATACTACCAAAATGAAGGGCATTTTTGGTGGTACCTTGTTTGGTGACCACGGTTACGACGAGTACCAGCGCCAAGGCTGATCCAGCCAGAGCAAACATTGTTTTTTGTGACATAAACCGAGTAAAGAAAGATTGATGTGCCTCTGCCGAAGTGGCCAGTGGCCGAGCCAGGAGCTCAGCTTTAAGCCGACGAGCAAAAACTTCATCAGGTTGAATTAACGGACGACTAACTAACATTTTTTCTAATAATTTTTTAAGAGCCGGCTCGTGCTCACGCAGTGTTGCGTCAATAGCGTAGAGTTCGTCGAGCAGGGTATCTAATGGTGTTTTCATACAATAAAGGCTTATCTGAATAAGGCGTTGGATAGGAGGAGGGTGAGGATAGCTGGCGGCATTGTTTCGCGAAGTTTTAGAATCGTTCGACCGAACATCATCTTGCAACCAGCTTCGCTTTTACCAAGAATTTCAGCGATTTCAGCAAAACTTTTTTCCTGCCACAAGCGGAGGATGATAATTTCTCGCTGTTCGGCTGAGAGGGTCTTTAAGTATTTTTGAACATCTTCGAGCAGTGTTCGGTGGTGGGTGTCGCGCAGGACATCTTCACCGCTTGAGAGATCCCAAGCATCTTCCACATCTTGTGTTGTCTTTATAGCGCGGAAATGATCAAAAACAGTATTGCGGGCAATGCGATAGAGCCAGGCGGAAAAAGTTCCTTTGTCCGGCGAATACGAAGTGAGGTTGTCGTAGGCTTTTATAAACGCCTGACTAGTCACATCTTCGGCAGTTTCTTTGTGGTGTGTTTTGTAGTAGATAAACGTATAGATAGCCTTGAGGTAGGCTTCATAGAGCACACCAAAGGCCTGTTTGTCGCCTTTTTGGGCAGCTGCCACCAAGGCTTGTTCGTCGGTTGTATGCATACGTGGGAGATAGTAACGTTCTTCTCTATAATGTACTACGAGTTGACCGGCTAAAAAGTAACATTACTCTATGGTAACACGTCGAGCCTAAAGGCAACAATTAAAAAATCCGGCACTATCTGAGTGACCGGATGTTTTGTCCCCGGTATACGCAATTTATTTGTGTACACTGGTGACGGGACGGGCGGGTTTGCCAAAAAAACAAGCATAATCGCATATCCGTCCGTCAGTAGTTCATAGAGTGCAGCTTTATTAGCCGCTACGGCTCGACCACAGGTGGCGACCGTGTCGACTCAAGAGCGTTTGCACTCCCCACTTGGCCGGCTCGGCCTCATGAGCTCGCTTGAGCATCACATATTCCGAGCCTTGTTTTTTGTCCGAGCGCTTGAAGACAGCATTTTCCCGACGAGCAAACTCGACGACTTCTTCGGGTGACGGAACCTCTTCGGAGAGAACTACCACCACAATAACACTTGCGAGGACTTCTGTGCCAAGATTTCGCATGCAGGCCTCCAGCCTGGGATAGAGGTTAGAAAAAACTACTTGCGAAGCATTATAGAAAAAAGAATCCTAAATGACAAGGGTTTTGTGGGTGGTTTATGCACAGAAGCCAACGACTGATTGACATAACAGGCTAATTTAGTATACTGTCTTCACGAATAGTGCGGGTGTCATATGCTCAGGTGTATGCGCACCTCTTCGTTCAGAAAAGTAAGTAAACTTACTTTTCACTCACTGCGGGCGTCATATAACGGCTATTATCCCAGTTTTCCAAACTGGTGACACGGGTTCGACTCCCGTCGCCCGCTCCAAACACTAAAAACAGCTTTCATTTTGAAGGCTGTTTTTAGTTATCCACTTGGTGTGTTTGACAATACCCCCCTGGGGGTATACAGTACATTCACTATGAAAACTACTAACCCAAAACTTATTCGTCGTCTCAAAATTGTCGAAGGTCAAATTCGCGGCCTTCAAGACATGCTCACCAAAGGAGCATATTGTATCGATATCATCACCCAAACCTCAGCCGCCAAACAAGCACTCTCCAATATTGAAGATGCTATTATGGAAAACCATCTTGGCGGATGCGTTGTCGATCAAATGAAAGCTGGCAAAGAAACCAAAGCTATCACCGAAATTTTAAAAGTCTATCGTCTTAAACGAAAATAATTTTTAACTATACTTCTATGGCAAAAATCTCGCTCTACCTTGCCGCTTCGCTCATGGTTGTTTCATTAGTGCTCGGAATTGGTATTGGCTATTATCTCACTCCTGAATATCGATTGGCGATGTACGATAAAAACACTATGGATTTAGGTCCAGCTGATAAATGGCTTGATTTGCGCTATATCAACGCTATGATTGCCCACCATCGTGGAGCGATGCTTGTCGCTGAACAGGCTCTTAAAAGCGAACGCCCTGAGGTTAAAAATCTCGCTACAGCGATTCTAGTTGATGAGCCAAAGGCGATTGCTGAGCTCTACCAATGGAAAAAAGACTGGTACAACGACACTCGCGCGGTAGCTGACCCAATCGTCCCTCGCTTGGGCGCCTATGACACAACTTTTGATCTTCGTTTTCTTAATGCTGTTATTAGCCATCATCAGGTTGGGGTCTTAATGACCAAAGACGCTCGTCTTAAATCCACTCGTTCAGAAATTCTGAACAACGCTGATGCGGTGGAAGCCTTTTTAAGTGGTGGTATTACTATGCTCGGCGATTGGCGCAAGGCTTGGTATAAACTATAATTATATGTCGGAACATATTTTTGATGTCCGAGGCATGCACTGTGCCAGCTGTTCGCTGGTCATCGGCAAAAAATTACGCAAGCTTCCCGGCGTAGCAAGCGCCGAGGTAAATTACGCTACCGAAAAAGCTCATGTTGATTTTTCTCCTGAAAAAATATCGCTTGAAGCTATGAACGCCGAGATTCAACAGCTCGGCTACACCCTCTCCCCTGCCAATCAACAAGCTCAGATGGATCACAGCCAACATACTGGCCTTACCACGACTAAAGAAGTCAAAAAACAAGAGCTGGAGCTCCTCCAGGCAAAAACTCATTTTGTTTTACCTGTTACTCTTCTCGTTTTTTTCCTCATGATGTGGGATATTTCGGCTCGTACTTTTTTGAGTGTGCCGAATCTACCTATTCCAATGGATTTGTTTAACACTATCTCTCTTATTCTTTCTAGTATTGTATTGTTTTGGGTGGGCCAGCCATTTATTCTTGGTGTCTCTCGGTTTATTCGCTTTCGTGTCGCGAATATGGACACCTTGATTGGCATCGGCACTCTGTCAGCTTTTCTCTATAGCACTATTATCACCCTTCTGCCGTCGGTACGACAGCTTATTCGTTTACCTGAGTACACTTATTTTGATGTAGTTATCGTAGTTATTGGTTTTGTCACGCTCGGAAAATATTTGGAAGCTCGCTCCAAACTTCAAACTGGTGAAGCGATTGAAAAATTACTCGGTCTTCAGGCAAAAACTGCTCTCGTTCTGCGAGATGGCAAGGAAATTGAGTTGCCTATCGACCAAGTCATCGTTGGTGATAGCATTATTGTAAAACCAGGCTCTAAAATTCCTGTTGACGGAATTATTCTTGAGGGGGCAACCTCGGTTGATGAAGCGATGGTGACTGGCGAATCTATTCCGGTTGATAAAACTGTTGGCAACATGGTGATCGGTTCAACCATTAATAAACAGGGGCATATTATCTTTAAAGCAACCAAGGTTGGCGAGAATACTCTGCTTTCACAGATTATTCGTTTTGTTCAAGAAGCCCAAGGGTCAAAGGCTCCTATTCAAGCTCTAGCTGATACTATTTCTGGTGTTTTTGTGCCAGTAGTGCTCGGCTTAGCCCTCCTTTCGTTTATTCTTTGGCTACTCATCGGCATCCCTATTTTTGGACAGCAAGTGGCTTTGTCTTACGCTATCGTTTCTTTTGTTGGTATCTTAATCATTGCCTGCCCATGCGCTCTCGGGCTCGCCACTCCAACCGCAATTATTGTCGGCGTTGGCAAAGGGGCGGAGTATGGTATTCTCATTAAAGATGCCGAATCGCTTCAACGTTTAAGTACAGTTACCACTATTGTTTTTGATAAAACAGGTACTCTGACCAAAGGTGTTCCCGAGGTAACCGATAGTATTTCTCTGACTTCATCGTTTACTGAGCAAGAAATTATTCGTTTGGCAGCTAGTGTAGAAAAAAAATCTGAACATCCACTGGCTGAAGCGATTGTTCTTGACGCTTATAAAAAATCTCTCCTTCTTGCCAGCGCTTCTGATTTTATGTCCGAGGCTGGGGTTGGTGTGACTGCCAAGATCGAGGGCGCGACAGTACGAGTTCGCAAACCTTCCGCAAAAGACAGCTCGACTCAAATGACAGAATTACAAAAACAAGGAAAAACAGTTGTGGTGGTAGAAAAAAATGATACCGTTATTGGCTATATCGCTCTGAGCGACACTCTCAAAAAAGGCATTGCCGAAGAAATCGCCACACTTCGCAAAAAAGGACTGTCTCTCGTTCTTCTTACTGGCGATAACGCCCTGGCAGCCAACTTTATTGCGAACCAAGCTGGTATTACAACCGTTTTTTCAGAAGTGACCCCCCAAGAAAAGGCTCTTAAAATTAAAGAGTTGCAATCGCGTGGTCAAATCGTCGCTATGGCCGGCGATGGCGTCAACGACGCACCAGCTTTGGCACAAGCTAATGTTGGTATTGCTATGGCCACCGGCACTGATGTGGCGATTGAGTCGGCTGGGGTAACCTTACTCCACGGTGATATTCATAAAATCGCTCAGGTTATCACTCTCTCCAAAGCAACCATGCGAACCGTCAAACAAAATCTATTCTGGGCTTTTATCTTTAATGTCGTTGGTATCCCTTTAGCTGGCGGGGCTTTTTACCCCCTCTTTGGTTGGCTGCTCAACCCAATCTTTGCTGGTTTAGCCATGGCTTTTTCCAGCGTGTCCGTTGTTTCTAATTCGCTTCGTTTAAAAGCTAAAAAGTTATAACTATGTCAGATACTGCTCCACAAAAATGCACTCTCTATGTCCACGGCATGCACTGTCAGGCTTGTGTTATTTTGACCGAAAGCGAACTCGCCGAACACGCTAAAGTCGTCTCAGCGACTTCTGATCTCGCTTCTCGCACTGTTGATATCTACGGAAATTTTCCCGGCATGTCTCCAGATGAAATTGCTCGAGAGCTTTCACCACTTCTTACCAAGCACGGCTACACACTCGCCACACAACCTGAGCTTACAAAAAATAACTGGAAAGATTTTTCTAAAGCAGTCCCTATTGCCTTGGGTTTTATTATTCTTTTCATTATTTTACAAAAATTAGGCGTTGTCCAGCTGGTAGATACCAGTCGTGTCACCTATGGAACAGCTTTTGTTATAGGAATTGTCGCCTCACTATCCACTTGTATGGCAATTGTTGGCGGTCTTGTCTTATCTATGTCGGCGACTTTTGCGAAAAAAGGAGACTCTGTTCGACCGCAAATGCTTTTCCACCTAGGGCGCCTTATTTCGTTCTTTATTCTTGGTGGGGCGCTTGGATCTATTGGTTCGCTTTTTCAGCTCGGTATTACCGGCACACTCATACTATCCCTGTTTGTCGGGGTAGTGATGTTGCTCTTAGGTTTTAATTTATTAGACATCACTCCAGCGGCCAAAAAACTACAGCTCTCTATGCCAAAGTTTATTGGTACACGAGCTCTTAATTTGGTAAAAATAAATCACACCCTTACTCCGCTTCTTGTTGGGACAGCAACTTTCTTCCTGCCATGTGGTTTCACCCAATCAATGCAGGTCTTTGCTCTTTCGACTGGTACTTTTTTGACCGGCGCTCTCACCATGTTTGCTTTTGCTCTGGGGACACTGCCTGTGTTAGCATTAGTAAGCTTCAGCTCTCTTAGCATCAAAGAAAGTCGTCATGCTGGGGTGTTTTTCAAAAGTGCTGGTCTTATCGTTATCGCTTTCGCTATCCTCAACATCCTAACTAGCTTAGCAGGTGCAGGAATACTTCCATCACTTATCACTTTTTAACTATGAAATATACTGCTTCTCTTATTACCATCTTTTTAGTTGCCCTGCTTGGTTTTTTGCTTTTCTCAGGTAACAAAAATGAGTCACCAACAAATACTACTGGGGGATCTAATGTTACAGAAGCCGACGGTGCCCAAAGTATCACCTTGAATGTTAAGGGTGGCTACTTTCCTCGCACCTCATTTGCCAAAGCCAACATGCCAACCACTCTGATTTTTAAAACTAACGGTACTTTTGATTGCTCTTCAGCCGTCCGAATTCCCAGTCTAAAACTACAGGCTTTTTTACCATCAACCGGCGAAAAAGAAATGATTATTCCTCCTCAGCAGCCTGGCACAGCCCTCCAAGGCACCTGCTCAATGGGCATGTATAACTTCATTATCAACTTCAATTAGCTAGACTTTTCGGGCTTGAAAACAATGGAGCCGTATGTTACGCTCATTAGCGTACTTACGGCTTTTTTTATGTCTTTATCTCGTTTTCACCCCTATCAACTCATCGAAATTAGTGCTGTCATGGCTTTTTTCTACTATCTCATTCGTCTGGTGCTCGCGCTTGGAGCAACTCTCCCAAACTCTTCTTGGTACACTATTTTATGGTCATCCTTGCTCACTATTGTTCTCGGCTATCTGACGGCCGACTTTGTTTCTGGTTTGGTTCATTTTCTTGGTGACACTTTTGGTGACCCGAAAACGCCTTTTTTGGGGCCGCATTTTATTTTTCCATTTCGAGAACATCATGTTGACCAAATGGCTATCACCCGACACGGCTTTCTTCAAGTGAACGGCAACAACTGCCTCATTTCTTTGTCAGCTCTTGTTCCCACTTATTATTATGTGCCTTTTACTACCTCTCTCTTTTATTGGCTCTTAGGATTATTTGTCGCTCTGTTTGTTTTGTTTATTTTTTTAACTAACCAAATTCATAAGTGGGCACACGCGACGACTCGACCAACTTTTGTCACCATTCTTCAAAAATACAACGTTATTTTATCCCCTGCTCGTCACGAATTACACCATACCGCTCCGTTTGCTTCCTATTTCTGCATTACGAACGGCTGGATTAATCCACTCATTGAAAAAACTGGCATCTTTCGTCATTTTGTTCGCTTAGTGCGGCGCTCGAAGTAAGACTTCGCATTGTCCATACCTCTTTTTTCTGCTAAACTACCAGCAGTTCTCTTTTGTTGGTATGCAACTCAACCCACTCACCCCTGAGGAAGAAAAAGTCATTGTTCACAAAGGCACCGAAGCTCCTGGCACCGGTGAGTATGATGATTTTTTTGTTCCCGGCACCTATACGTGTCGTCGCTGCAGCTCTCCCCTCTACACTTCCACAGCCAAATTTCATTCTGGTTGCGGGTGGCCAAGCTTTGATCAAGAAATTTCTGGCGCTGTGAAGCGCCTTACCGATGCCGACGGTCACCGTATCGAAATTACGTGCGCCACCTGCGGCGGACATCTCGGCCATGTTTTTGAAGGCGAAGGTTTTACCGCCAAAAATACTCGCCACTGCGTCAATTCACTGTCTCTGAAGTTTATTCCTGAAGAAAAAGAACATGTCTAATGCAATTATTTTCGGCGGTGGTTGTTTTTGGTGTATGGAAGCGGTTTTTCAAATGCTTCGTGGGGTCACGAGTGTCACCTCTGGCTATATGGGCGGAACCAAGCCACACCCTACTTACGAAGAAGTTTCAACTGGCACCTCTCTCCATGCTGAAGTGGTCCGTGTGACGTTTGATCCAGAGATAGTTTCCCTTCGCGATTTGTTAGCGGTTTTTTTTACCACTCATGACCCAACCAGTCTCAACCGCCAAGGTAATGATGTCGGTACACAATATCGCTCGAGTATTTTTTATACCTCGGCTGAACAAGAACAGATTATCCGCGAGTATATTGCCGAACTAACGCGAGCCGGTGTTTTTCAAAAACCCATCGTCACTGAAATTACTCCAGCAACTGATTTTTATAAAGCTGAAGACTACCATCAAAATTATTATAAGAATAATAGTGAGATGGGCTACTGCCAAGCAGTTATCAATCCTAAACTTACCAAGCTGCGCCAGAGTTACGCCCATTTATTAGTTTAACTATGTGTTTTTCAGCTACAGCTAGTTTTACCGCCAGCGCCGCACTCGGAATAATCGGGGCAGCAACACTGTCTCACGCTAAAGATAGACGGGAATTACCACTCGCAGTCATTCCTTTGGTTTTTGCTCTTCAACAAGCGATTGAGGGGATTTTGTGGCTTACCATTGGTGGTCGAATGACCGAAGACACCATGGTCATGACCTATTTATTTTTGTTTTTTGCTTTTTTTTGGTGGCCGGTATACATGCCGATAGTTGCCTATGCTCTCGAAGACGACCCACCACGTAAAAAAATTATGCTCGGCCTTCTTGGCCTTGGTCTGGTGGTTGGGATTACTATCTACGGATCGTTTTTAATTAATCCTGAGCCAGCGACAATCGTTAATCGCTGTGTATATTACAATTACACCAGCCCGCTCCCAGGGGTAATGCTGCTTCTCTACACTTTCACCGCTCTTGGTGCGGGTATTTTTTCAAGCAAGCGCATCATGAATATTTTTTCTTTAGTACTATCTGCTTTTGCTCTTATCGCCGGATATTTTTATGCGGTCAATTTTTCTTCGGTCTGGTGTTTCTATGCGGCCGTCTTAAGTACCATGCTCTATCTTCATTTTGCTGGCACAAAAATTCGCTTGCCGACGGTGCTAAAAAAATAAAACTAAAAAACCACCCGACTACTGGGTGGTTTTTTATAATAGGGCAAGTTCCAAAGCAGCGCTTGTCGCTTGGGCGCCAAGCCCGGTACGAGCCTCCGCCTGCTCCATAGTGAGAACCGTTATAACCCCAAAACCAACTGGAATACTCTCATCGAGCGACACCTGCAGCACCCCTTCTTGTACCATTTTGCAGACATAGTCAAAATGAGGTGTTTCACCCCTAATAACACAACCAAGGGCGACGAGACAATCAAATTGCTTAGTTTTGGCTAATTTTTGCAGAGCAAACGGCACTTCCCCACAACCAGCGACTGAAATAATAGCAATTGAACTCTCCGGAACCCCGCAGTCAGCCAAATAGCTTTTAGCCGAAGCCAGGAGGGCGTCGGTAATAGCCTGATTAAAGCGGGCAACAACAATACCTACCCGTTTAGCAGACCCATCAAAGATTGGATTGTTGGTGACGGCTGAAAGCATAAAACCTTGATAACTAGTGCTTCCATACTATCCACTTTCCAGCTAAAAGTCCAGCCTTCAGGCATCTTTCTTAGAAAGCTTTGGTGTGCTACAGTGAAGTATATATTCTAGCCTTTCCCCTATGCGTTTCCGCCCCATTTTTCTGTTTTTAACTGTTTTTACCCTTCTTAGTATCCCACTATCCCGAGCCTCAGCTGTTGAAGGCCCGACTGAGCCACAATCCGATACCTATGCGACAGCTCGGGTAGTTGAACTTGTAGAAGAATCTACCTATGAGGTAGATGGCGCCCTTCAAAAACGCCAACTCCTCAAATTAATCATTCAAAGCGGAGCCGAAAAAGGCAAAACCATCACTATTGATCATGGCGGCTCGTTTATTATTGGTCAGTTTCGAACTTTTTCTGTTGATGACACAGTCATTGTGGCCAAACCTGCCCCCACCGAAGGATCACGTCCTGATTTTTATTACATTACTGACATCTATCGCACCCCTCGACTTATTTTATTAGTGCTTTTCTTTTTTGCCCTGGCTATAATCTTTGGGCGAACTCGTGGCCTTACTTCTATTCTCGGTCTGGTCTTTACCGTATTCGTTATTTTCTATGGTGTTGTTCCGCGTATTCTCGCCGGCGCTGACCCGTTCATCGCCTGTCTTCTTGGAGCCGTAGCTATCTCGTTTATTTCACTTTATTTGTCGCATGGTTTTAATCGTCGCACCACCTTAGCTCTTATTTCAACGCTTTTATGTCTCGCCGTGGCTGTGGGGCTCGATGTTGTTTTTGTCTGGCTGGCTGGTCTCACCGGCGGAGGCACCGAGGAAGCTTTTTATCTTCAGCTTGATAATACTTCACTTAACTTACGGGGCCTACTTCTCGGCTCTATTATTATTGGGGTTTTGGGCGTGCTTGATGATATTACCACTAGCCAAACTGCCGCCATTGAAGAAATCTATAGTGCCAACAACCGCCTGACTTTTCGTGAACTTTGGAAAAGCGGCTTGTCTATTGGTCGCGAACATATTGCCTCCTTAGTTAATACGCTGGTTTTAGCGTACGTTGGCGTCTCCTTCCCTCTTCTTCTTTTATTTAATCTCAACAAAACACAGTCGTTATCCCTACTCCTCAACAGTAATTTTATTGCCGAAGAAATTGTTCGTACCTTGGTTGGCAGCTCTACTCTCATTATCGCCGTGCCAGTAACCACTTTTATTGCCGCATATTATTTTACTATTCATCAAACTAAAAAATAGCTGATACTCTATGCCTATTACTAAAGCTCCAACTATTTTTATCATCATGGGCGCGACAGGCGACCTTATGAAGCGAAAAATTATCCCCGCTCTTTGGCACTTATTCCAAAACAAGCGCTTGCCAGAAGATTTTAAGATTATCGGTTTTGCTCGTCGCCCCTATAGCGACCTTGATTTTCGTGCTGAAGTTGAAAAAATGTTTTCTCTGCAGACGCATATCGCCAAAACTCCTGAGCAATTTGAGAAGTTTTTATCATTATTTACCTATCAGCAAGGGACGTTTGACGAGGCCAAGGCCTACCAGACCATGGTTGAGAAGATTGAGCTCATCGAAGGACAATGGAAAGTTTGTACTAATAAACTTTTTTACTTAGCTGTTCCGCCAACTGCCTACGAAACGATTTCTCATAATATTGCTAAGGTTAATCTTCATACACCCTGCGGTGGCCCAGCTGGCTGGACACGCATTATGATTGAAAAACCTTTTGGCGACAATCTTAAAACTGCTCTTCAGCTGGAAAAAACCATTAGTCGTTATTTTAAGGAAGAACAAATTTATCGTCTGGATCATTATCTTGGTAAAGAGCTTATCCAAGGTATTTTGCATTTCCGTTTTTCTAATAATTTACTGGAAAAATCGTGGGACAACCGCGCTATTGAAAAAATTGAGTTGCGTATTTTAGAAACTATCGGTGTTGAAAAACGCGGATCGTTTTATGATGCGGTTGGCGCTCTGCGGGACGTCGGCCAGAATCACCTGCTCGAAATGCTCGCGCTTATCACTATGGATTGCCCAACTCAGATGAACGCCGATGGGCTCCGCAAAGAGCGCGCTAAGCTTTTATCCAAATTAGTACCGTGGACCAAAGAAACCCTCCGCAAGCATACCTATCGCGCGCAACATACTGGCTACCAATCAATTGAAAATGTACACCCTCATTCTGACACCGAAACTTATTTCCGTCTTAAAACTGAGCTCGATCATCCGCTTTGGCGTGGAGTACCGATTATTATTGAAGCTGGCAAACGCTGTCCGGAGATGCAGAAAGATATTGTAGTTACTTTTAAACACCCGACCCCATGCGTTGGTTGCACCGCTGATTCCCACGTTAAAAATACAGTAACTTTTTCCCTCACCCCCGACGACCAGATCAACATTCGTTTTTGGACCAAAAAACCTGGCTTTGAACCAGTGATTGAAGAACGTGCCTTCACTTTCTTTGTTCGCGAGAAGACGAGCAAGCTAGAATACGCTGAAGAATATGCCCAACTCATTGATTCCTGTGTCCGTGGCGATCAAACTATTTTTGTTAGCAAAGACGAGGTTGTAGCTGCTTGGAAATTTACTGATCCAATTATCGAAGCGTGGCAAAAAAATCTAGTTCCAATGGTTAGTTACGAGCCAGATTCAAAAACATTAGTACTAACAGCTGAAAAACATATTCCTTCTGTTGATGAACCAGCGTTTCCAAAAACTATCGGCCTGATTGGTCTTGGAAAAATGGGGGCTAATGTTGGCCGACGCCTGGTCGCTCATGGCTGGACCGTGTCCGCCTACAACCGCACTGCCAGCGTCACTACAGAGCTAGCCAAAGAGGGGCTCACCCCAACTTTTTCCCTGGCTGAGATGACCGCCAAGCTTCCACCTCGTAAAATTATTTGGCTCATGGTGCCAGCTGGCAAACCGGTTGATGACATGCTGTTTGGAGCCGATGGTTTGGTGCACCATTTAAAGCGTGGCGATATTATTATTGATGGCGGGAATTCGTTTTACAAAGATACTATTGTTCGCGCCAAACGCTTGGCCAAAAAAGGCATCCACCTCTTTGATGTCGGTACGTCTGGTGGGCCGCGTGGCGCGCTTCACGGTGCTTGTCTCATGATTGGTGGTAACGCCAAAGTATTTGAAGAGCTTCGCCCCCTCTTCCGCGATTTGAGTAATGGTACTGCTTACCAATTCTTCTCAGGCACTGGCGCTGGACACTTTGTAAAAATGGTTCACAATGGTATTGAATACGGTATGATGCAGGCAATTGCCGAAGGGTTTGCTCTCCTCAAAAAAGCTCATTTTAAACTCGATCTCACCGAAGTTGCTTCTATCTACAACAACGGTAGTGTGATTGAATCGCGCCTCACCAAATGGCTTGAGAAAGCTTTCCTAGAACATGGTAACGACCTATCTAAAATAACTGGTAGTGTGGCTCAAACCGGCGAAGGCGCCTGGACAGCGGCCACTGCTAAAGCGCTAAAGATTGCCGCACCTATTATTGAAGGCTCGGTCAAATTCCGCAAACAATCTGAGAAAAAACCAAGCTACACCGGCAAGGTTTTATCCGCTCTTCGTGGACAATTTGGTGGCCACGCCACTCGCTAATAGCCCTAAACCACTCATTCATTTCGAGTGGTTTTTTATTAGCCACTTATCAACAGACGTAGGCTCTATGACGAAGTAAAAAAAGGTGTTATGATGACGACCGATAGCTTACCCAAGGAGATATTTTTCTTATGGAATTAATTCTCATTTTAGGACCAATGAAAAGCGGCAAATCATTTGATCTGATCAATTTTTTTGCCCCACTCCGCTACTCCTCAACTAGTTTTGCTCTCTTTCAATCATCACGCAACGTTCGTGACGAGCATATTCAATCTCGTAACGGTGTTAATCTCTCAGCTCAAAAGGTTGACTCACTCAAAGAGGCACTTGGCAAAGGGTATTCTATAATCGGCGTAGATGAAATCCACATGTTCCCCGATTCTGATGTGGCGATTATTGAACAATTAATGCGCGAAGGTACTAAGGTCGTTATTTCCGGTCTTGATACTGACTATCGCGGTAAACTATTTAGTATTATTGGTCAGCTTTTGGAGCTTGGCCCCAAAGAAGTTCGCTACAAACGCGCCGCTTGTGAAGGATGTAAAAAATTTGATGCTATCTACACACAGGTTTACCGTGAAAATGTCCCGCTTACAAGTGGTATGCCACCAGTTATCCCTGAAGACGGCACCTTTACCTATCAACCAATGTGTCGCGACTGTTTTGTCTCGCCCAACCGTCAACCAAGCCTTAAACTAGACTAATCGGTCTTTGTCTATGGAGGTATCACCACTTCTTGCCGGCTATCTTATTGCCATAAACCTCCTGACCCTAATTTTTTTTGGAGTTGATAAAGCTTCGGCCGCCTCACACGCTTGGCGAATACGCGAGCGCACTCTTCTCTTGCTAGCGCTCCTCGGTGGCAGCCCTGGTGCCATCCTTGCTATCAAAATATTCCGCCACAAAACTAGAAAAGATTCTTTTTTAGCTCTGTTGGCTCTTGTCCTCTTGATACAGATTGCTGGACTCCTCTATTTCTTCTCCTAAAACAAAAAAGACCCGTTTCGTGGGTCTTTTTTAAACAGCTATTCTTTACTAGCGCGGGCGGAGTATTCCCCAGTTTCGGTATTGACCAAGACTTCTTCTCCATCTTTGATAAAGATTGGAGCTTGAATCAAGAGGCCATTGTCGAGTTTGATTTCTTTAGTAACGTTACCGGCAGCACTGTCGCCTTTTACTGCTGGCGGCGCTTCAACTACGGTATACTGAATTTTCTTTGGAAGCTGGAGGTTTACTGGCTGTTCTTCAAACAAACCAATGATAACTTCCAAACCTTCTTTTAAATATTTAGCGTCTTCACCAACGAGGTCGCCATTCATTTCTACCTGCTCGTAGGAGGTCATATTCATGAAAGCGAAGTTGTCGCCAGTTTTGTAGAGATATTGCATGGTGCGGAAATCGACGTTCACAATATCAATAGTTTCACCTGACTTATAGGTAATTTCAATCACCTTGCCAGTACCCAAGTCTTTCATACGGGTACGAGTAAAGGCGGCGCCTTTACCTGGGTTGACGTGTTGAAAATCAACCACAACATACAAATTGCCGTTGTGGCGAATAACTGCTCCTTTACGAATATCACTGGTTGTAACTGCCATAGAGTTTAAGCTAATTGATCACTAATAGATTGAAAAATAACCTCATTTATATCCTTTGCGCTGGTAAACAATACTACCATACGGTCAATCCCCAAGGCAATACCCCCGGCTTCGGGCATTCCTGACTGCAGCGCAGCTATAAAAGAGGGGTCTACCGGCCAAGTACTTCGACCAAGCTTGGCTCGAAGAGCCCTGTCGGCTTCCAGCCGGCTGGCTTGCTCCACCGGATCAGTGAGCTCACCAAAGGCATTGGCGATTTCTAAGCCGGCGATGTAGAGCTCGAAGCGCTCAGCGTAGCGCGAATCGTGAGCACATGCTTTGGAGAGCGACGACATCCGTTTAGGATAGTCGTAGACAAAGAGCGGGCGAGAAAATCCAAGCTTTGGCTCGATGAGATTGAGAAATAGTTTGAAAAAAACATCTTCATACTCATCGTTGTCACCAACTGATAGTTGTTTATCTTGAGCTAACTTTTTTATAGGCTCGCTTTCCAGATAGTCATCAAGATTTACTCCAAGATACTCAGCCCACAATTGTTTCATCGTCTTTCGATCCCAAGCGTCGTTGATTGGGACAGTAGTGTTTTTATAAACCACACTCTCTCGCCCGAGACGAGCGCCAACCGCCTTAAACAACTCTTCGGTATCATCCATTATAGCCGTAAGAGTTCCTGGAGCACGATACCACTCTATCATAGTGAACTCGGTATTGTGGTTGCCCCCAAAACTTTCATAATCGCGAAAGCATTTAGTGATGGAAAAAATCTTTTCGAATCCGGCTGACAGTATTTTTTTCAAACTAAACTCTGGCGAGGTGATAAGGTGTAAGGTTTCTGCTTTGCCGTGTGGGTCGTGAATAGTCAGTGAAATAGGATTAAGATATGGCTCTTGTCCGGGATATTTTACTGCCAACGGCGAGTCAGTCTCTAAAAAATCTTTTGACCAAAAAAAATCTCGAACTGCTCGAATAATAGTGGAGCGATCTTCGTAGATTTTTTTTAATCGCGGATTGTCTTTGAGATCTTGCCAGGTAGACATAGGGCTTTAAACAATAAGAGAGTGCGTTTAGACACTCTCTTATCACTTATGAAGTAGTCGGATTAGCGAGCGACGTAAGGCATCAAACAAGCTTGACGAGCTTTTTTGATTTCGCCAGCCACCTGACGCTGATGCTTAGCACATAAGCCAGAGCGACGGCGTGGAGCGATCTTCATGTAGGAAGATACGAAACGGCGGAGAACAGCGATATCTTTATAGTCAACAACCATTTTTGGGTTGGTGCAATATAAACAAGCTTTCTGGCCATTTTTATTCAAGGCTGGAGCTGGTTTTGTAGTTGGAATCATATTTTAAAAAGGAATATCTTCCACTTTAATCTCTTCTTCTACCACTTCTTGTGGGGCAGCGCTTGGTGCGCTTGGAGGGAACGAGGCGTTACTAGCCGAGACGAAAGCGCCACCTTCTGACGGACGACCATCAAGCATGATGAAGTTGTCAGAGATGATTTCGGTGCGGGTTCGTTTGACGCCGTCTTGTCCGGCCCATTCACGAGTCTGGAGACGTCCTTCGACGTAGACACGTGAGCCTTTTTTCAGATACTGACTAGCGGTTTCCGCCAATTTGGACCAGACCACGATATTATGATATTCAACCTGCTTTTGTTTTTGACCTTGTGGGTCAGTCCACATGCGGTTGGTAGCCACCGAGAAGGAGGCAACAGAGCGACCACTTGGGAGACTGCGGAGTTCCGGGTCTCGAGTGAGGCGTCCAATAATCGTTGCGCGATTGAGGTCCATAGACGTAAGAGTTAAAGATGGATGAAGTGTTAAACACCAGGAATTACATCACCACTCATCAGATCGTCCAGTTTTTTGGTGATTTGCTCGATATCGAGTTGCTTTTCAGCTTTCTCAACAGGAGCGACTTCTTCGACTTTTTCTTCGATAGGAGCAGCTTTGCGTGGTGCTGGCTCAAATGATGGAGCAACTTCTTTATCAGCGACTACTGTCATCGCACTAGCTTGTGCGGTGGTGTAGGCTAATTTTTGCTGAGCGGTGATATCAGTGTTGTAGTAACTGATGATCGCTCGGAGAACATCGCGCATCAAGCTAAACTTTTGCTCCAATGTTTTCACATCCTTGGACTCAGCCTTGAAGGTGACGGCAAAGTAATAACCGTAGCGGATTTGCTTGATTGGGTAGGCCAAGCGATTTTTACCCATATTCTCAACAGTCACATCAGAACCGTGTTCTTTGACGATTGCGAGAATCTCTTGTGAGCGAGCTTCAACTTCTTTTTCGTCGAGCGTGCCCGGCAAGATCAACAATAATTCGTATTTCTGCATAAATGCTTACTAAATCCACACCTTTCGCCACTCGCGCGTAAGTGCTTAAGGGCAAAATGGATAGCTATACCGAGCCGTTAGATACTTCGGAGTATAGTCTAAGGTATGAACGATAAATAAAAGATAAAGTGAACGCGTTGTTCGGGCAGGAGCTAGCTGCCAGAAGACTTTTGGCTTAGAGCCTAAAGTGGGCTTATTGTAGCACAAAAGACGGGATTGTCAAGGTTTTGATACCGTCTGGGGATAACCACCTCTCCGACCCCCGTTTTTAGTGAAAAAATCCCTAAAGTATGCTATACTGACGGTATGTACCGTCTTGTCCGGTACATTTCCGCATACTTCTATGCCAACTACGGCAAATCTTAAGAAGCTTCTTAAGACAACTTTTAAAATACCCGCCGCTGAACTGCGCAAAGCTGAGGCTAAAGCGGTCAAACTCAACAAAACTTTGGAGGAGGTTCTGATTACCGATAATCTTATTGACGAAAAAGAACTCTACACCAAAATCGGCGCTGACGCTGGGGTCACCTTTATCCCCCTCAAAGGGCGTGAGATTAAAAAAGAGGTGCTGGCCCTTATTCCTGGCCCGGTTGCTGGCACTCATCAAGTAGTTATTTTTGAAAAATCGGCGAGTGAGATTAAAATCGCCATGACCGACCCGTCAGATATTCAGACGATTGAATTTTTGCGTCGTAAAACTGGTCTTGAACCGAAAGTCTATGTCACCGCTCCGTCTGATCTCCGCGAAGCGCTTCGTCGCTATCATGCCGAGCTCGAAAGCGAACAACTCAAAGTTATCCAAGACAGCGAAGGTGGCGAAGGCGGTAGTGATCTCAAAAAAGCGGCCGAAGCCGTCAATGTTATCAACGTCGTCAACAGTATTTTAGAAAATGCTGTTTTTGAAGGTGCTTCCGATATCCATATTGAGCCAACTGAAAAAGATATTAGTGTCCGCTATCGTATTGATGGTATTTTGAAGCAAATCATGACCCTGCCAAAGAGTATTCAGAGTGGTGTTATTGCTCGTCTCAAAATTCTCTGTAATGCCAAGCTCGACGAGCATATGATTCCACAAGATGGTCGCTTCAAAATCCAGGCTGGCGACGAACGAGTAGCCTTCCGTGTCTCTATTTTACCAGTCTATGATGGTGAAAAAGTGGTTATGCGTATCTTGCATGAAGGTACGAATGCTCTCACCCTTGATCAGCTCGGCTTCCTTGATGACGCTCGCCAAAAAGTAGAGCGTGCCATCACCAAACCGCACGGAATGATTTTGGTTACCGGCCCAACTGGTAGCGGTAAAACTACCACCCTCTATTCAGTACTTGGTATTTTGAACCAACCAGGCGTGAATATTTCCACTGTTGAGGATCCAATTGAATATCGCATGCCGGGCGTCAACCAATCACAGATTAATCCAAAGGTTGGCTTCACTTTTGCCTCTGGCCTTCGCGCGCTTCTTCGCCAAGACCCAAATATTATCATGGTCGGTGAAATCCGCGACCAAGAAACTGCTGAAATCGCCATCAACGCCGCTATGACTGGCCACTTGGTGCTCTCCACCCTCCACACCAATGATGCAGCTACTTCCCTACCTCGCCTTTTGGATATGGGCGTGCCACCATTTTTAGTAGCTTACACTGCTAATATCATCGTGGCTCAGCGTTTAGTCCGCAAAATTTGTACGTTTTGTAAAAAAGAATACAAACTAGAAAAAACAGCAGCTGATGATTTAGCCCGCTTGTTTGCCACCGAAAAACTAGTCACCCTTTTCAAAAATAATATTCCAAAAGATAAAGGACGAAATACTGACCCAACTACTTTTTTTCAAGGCGAAGGCTGCCGACGCTGTGGTGACACTGGCTACAAAGGCCGTCAGGGTATTTATGAAGTGCTGGAAATCACCCCAGACATTGTAACTATGGTCAATAAGCGCGCTTCAGCTGATGAAATTGCTGCGGCTGCTCGTAAAAACGGTATGTTAACGATGCTTGAGGATGCGCTCCTCAAAGCTAAAATGGGTATCACTACAATTAGTGAGATCTTACGCGTGACCAAAGAATAAGTATGCGAGTTGCTACCAAAAAACAACTATCGGCGACAAAAACAGCTCCGCCACCGGATAAATTTACTGCCTGGATTAATGATCATCTGGTTCGTATTCCGTTTGTTCAGAAAATGTTATTTGTTCACAACTTGTCGATCATGGTCAAAGCCGGCCTGTCGATTATTGATGGCTTGCGTATTCTAGCTGAGCAGGTGGACAATAAACGTCTTCAAGGCATTTTAGGTGAAATCAAGCTCCAAGTTGAAAAAGGCCGTCAGCTGAGCGAAGTGCTGGCTGATTACCCAGCAGTGTTCCCTCCAATTTATGTGAGCATGATTGCTGCCGGTGAATCGGCTGGTAAAATGCAGGAATCGCTCGAGCAAGTCTATAATCAGATGAAAAAGAGCCATGAGCTGACCAGCCGTATTCGTGGTGCACTCATTTACCCGGCAGTAATTATGACCGCTATGACTGGTATCGGTATTGAAATGGTGGTCTTTGTATTACCAAAAATCTTAGTGATGTTCAACGATTTTAACGCTGAGCTACCACTGCCAACTCGCATCTTAATGGGCGTGGTCAATTTTTCTGAAAAGTACGCTCTGCTTGTCGCTCTTGGTCTTGTTGCTTTTGTTAGTTTTTGTATCTGGCTCTTGCGCAAACCACCGGTCAAATACCAAGTTCATGCTTTTCTTCTCAAACTACCGGTGTTTGGTATTATTATGAAGAAAATTAATATTGCCCGCTTCACTCTCACGCTATCTTCACTTCTCCAAAGTGCCTTGCCAATTATTGAAGCGGTAAAAATTACCGCTCAGGTGTTAGGTAACGTTCGCTACCGCGAAAGTGTTCTAGTGATGGCTGAGGATCTCAAAAAGGGTTCCCCACTATCTGAAACACTGGCTAAATACCCGATGTACTTCCCCCCAATGGTGGTGCAGATGATTATGGTGGGTGAACAATCGGGTCAGGTAGACCACATGCTGTCAGAATTGTCCGAATATTATGGCGAAGAGGTTGACGCTACCATGCGTAATTTTTCAACGATTGTTGAGCCGGTTATGATTCTTATTATGGGTGTGGCGGTGGCTGTTATCATGCCGATGTACTCGCTGGCTCAAAGTTTCTAAAAAAATATGTTTTTAAGCAACCCATTTCCTGGGGCGTTCGGTCTCTACATCGATGATTTGTCCTTGACCCTGCTCCAACTTAATCACCACTCTCCTTTATTTGGCAAGGAGTATTTTTCGGTTGCTAATTTGCGCACTACCACTCTTCCGCCAGGCTGTATTGTAAACGGAGAAATCGAACAACCGGAAGTCGTTCGTCGAAAAATTTTACATCTTCTTGGAGAAGATGGGGCTTATAAAAAAATTAAAAGCCCCTGGGTAGTAGCTAACATTCCTGAGCCAAAGACCTTTATTACTTTGATTACTATTCCAGGCTCAGACAAAGAAATTACCACCGACGATATTCATTACCACGCCTCCAAACACTTGCCTTTCAGCGAAGATGAGGCCTATTTTGACTGGCAAATGATTACTACCTCAGAAAAAGAGACGCAATTTTTGCTCACCAGCGTCACTAAAATTGCTTCTGACTCCTACACCTATCTTCTTGAGGCGGCAGGCCTTAATCCGCTTGCATTGGATATGGAAGCGGCCGCTCTCACCCGCGTCCTTATCACTGAAGACAAAGACTATACGGGGCAAGCTCGTGCTTTGTTTCATTTGGGCTACGACCGCTCCAGTTTGGTGGTCTATGACCATGATACTATTCAATTTAGCGCTTCCCTACCGTTTTCGCTATCTCTTCTCACCACAGCGGTGTCTCAAGGCCTCAAAATTACTCATGATGAAGCATTATCTTTTATCAAAGAACAAGGATGTGTTCATTCCAAAAAATACCCTAAATATATTAACGTTGTTGATGGCATGCTAAAACGCTTGGTTGACGATATTCAAAACGCTATAACCTTCTACCAAGATCATTTCTCCAGCACCAATACCATTTCACACGGAACTATGGCTGGGCCAGCTGCTGGTCTTGCTAATTTAGATCTGATTTTATCCCAAAAACTGAAAATTTCCACCCACCCCGGTCATATTTGGAAAAATGTTACTTACAAAAATACCCCTGTAAAAGATAGTGACCTATCACTCGCCCTTCCGCTTGGCCTCGCTCTTCGAGCTGCTCATAATCCATTACACGACGACGGCGTATGAAGACTCTCCACCTCAATTTACTATCACCAGACAAACGAAAAAAGTTTTTAAACTTAGTGCGTTTTATTTTCGTTAAAGAACTTTTGGAAATAACTATTTTGGTTTTTTCTTTTATCACCGTCATCCACTTACTTGGTCTTTTAATCATCAGTCAAACTTTGGCCGATCTTTCCACCAGCACCTTGCTTATTAATCGTGAACAAACAGCGGTCGACCAAGAAGTCCGTCGTATTAACAGCCTGACCAAATCAGTGACGTTATCAGGAGCTGATTTCACTATCATTTCTGAACGTCTCCAGGAGCTGTTTGCTGTTATTCCTTCAACTATTACTCTTCAAGTGCTTGATATTGATCGAAAAAATAACACGATTCTTATTACTGGCAACGCTGAATCTCGCCCAGCCCTCCTTAATTTCCAGCAAATTTTAGCCACTATCCCTTGGATCAAGAATGTTTCTACTCCAAAATCACAGCTATTCCAAAAGGAGAATGTTGGTTTTGAAATTAAAGGATCGATTGCTTTACCGTCACCGCTAAAAAAATCATAACCTTATGCCATTACCACATCTGACAACTGGGCAGAAAATACAGGCTCTGGTAGCTAGTTTTGGCGTTATTTTGTTGATTATTATTGGGTTTATCTTGGTGCCAACGGTCAAAGCGATTTATGAAGCCGATAAAGAAACGTACAATCTTCGCTTCTATCTTGAGCAGCGCTACGCTCGAAGTGCTAACGCTAAAGTTTCCGTCAAAAAAATTGCCGAAATTAAAGACCAGCTTGAGACGTTCGACGATCATCTCTATACTCTTGGTAACGAGCTCGCTTTGATTACCCTGCTTGAAGAAACCGCTTCTCACAATAAACTAAGTTACAAAGTTCTTTCTTCCAATCTCGATACTATCACTGACAAAAAGATTACTTTCTCTATATCTGTCTCGGGCGGCTACACCAATGTTCTTACCTATATAACCGCTCTGGAGCGAGTTCCCTATTTTATCTCTATTAACCGCCTAACAATGAGTAGTGTGTCAGACAGAAATCGTCCGACTGAACAACTTATTAACGCTACCATTGAAATGAGTCTCTATGCTGTCAATTAAATTTCCAAAACTACAAAAAACCACCGCCTATCTTGGCTGGCGAATTGTCAGTATTTTGACACTGGCTTTTTTGCTCGCCAGCGCTGTTGGTAGTATCTATTTTATCTATCTTAAAATTTATCGAACACTGGAAGACGCTGATACTATTGCTGTGCTTAATTTTGCCACCGTTATTACCGTTATTAACCAAAATTCCTTTGATCAGGCTAGAACCTTGATACTTCTCAAGAATAATGCTAGTGTTCCCTCCTCAACGCTTCGGAATGTCTTTGTTCCGGTGCCTCGACCAGCTACTACCACTCCTACTCCGCGATCCTAAGCATTATATGTCCTCTTATTGGTTTATCACCGGACACGAGCCGAAGCTATCTTTGGCTGAGTTGTTTGGCTTATTTCCTACTGCTACGTTTACCCCGCTCGCGAACGCTGTTTTTGGCTCTACGCTTACTTGTGAACCAAAGAAATTAATCACCGAGCTTGGTGGTACAGTAAAAATTGCCCAAGAAATTGCTCTCGGTCTCACTCGCGAAGAGTTGCTGAGTACTATTTTTGAACGCCTGCTTGTTCAAGATAGCAAAATTATTTTTGGTCTGAGTAGTTATCCTGGTGAAAAACTTACCTTGAGCGGAAAATTACTGGAGGATTTTGGTAAAGAAATTAAAAAGAAACTTAAAGCCGAAGGACGGTCGGTGCGTTATGTTGATAATCGTGGAAAACTTGATTTATCATCGGTGTCCGTGGAAAAAAATGGTCTTCTTTCGCGCGGAGCAGAGTTTATCATTTTACCAACCGGCACAACGTTTTCTCTTGCCCAAACTCGCGCTGTTCAGCCGTTTGAAGCGCTTAGTGCTCGCGATTTTGGCCGCCCAGGGCGCGATGATGTGAGCGGAATGCTTCCGCCCAAACTAGCCATCATGATGATTAATTGTCTTGGCTTGCCAAAAACCGCTACACTCTACGACCCATCGTGTGGTTCTGGCACCACGCTTATGGAGGCGACTTTACTTGGTTATACTAAGCTATTTGGCAGCGATATTAGCGCCAAAGCGATTGCCGACACCAACACCAACAACACTTGGTTGCATACTCATATTGCCCCACACACTTCTCCAGCTATGACCGTTTTTGAACATGATATTCGCTCGGTTCCAAAAAACATTCCAGCTCATAGCATCGACGGTGTTATGACTGAACCGTTTCTTGGCCCACCACTCAAGGGTTTTGAAACAGCAGAGGCACTCAAAAAAAATACTGCTGAATTAGTTGTACTGTACCAAAAAACATTTTCTTCTCTTGTCTCCATACTAAAGCCCGGTGCTCAAATTGTTTTTATTTTACCGCGCTTTCGTGCCGGCAAAGATCTTGTTCGTACTGCCGAAAAAACAGTACCCGCGATTGCCTCGCTTGGCTTCAAACCACAACCGCTTTTACCAAGCGACATTTCCCGTGAGCCTTATGTTCTCTACGATCGTCCCGGCCAGCATGTCGGGCGTGAAATTTGGAAATTTATCTACAAGGGTTAAATAAAAAAACCGACCTTCGTGGTCGGTTTTTTGTTTTTTCTTTATTCGGCGTTGAAGATAATATTATTAGCAAACAGCATTGCGTACGGGTCTAAGCCAACTTCTAGCTCACCTTGCACTTCAACCACCATCCCCGCTTCAATCTGCGGCTTGGCAATCGGTGCCCCAATACCCGATCCATCAGGTACTGCAAAACGTGTTTTTTCATTATAGGTAACGCTAATTTTTTCAGTAGTGTCTTCACCGGTTTCTGGGCTCTTTTTGAGAATAATAAAGGTGCTATCATCAACAATCTGAGTAATCTGCCCTGACATTCTTGCCTGAACAGCTTCTTCGGTATTTTCTGAGACTGGGGTTGGTGCTGTTGGAGCACAACCACCACCTAACAACACAAGCCCCACTAGTACTGTCGCTAATTTTTTCATAGAGTATATTTATTGACCAGAAACCGCCCAACGCGCTTCAAAGGCCTGAATTTTTTCTAAAAATAATTTCATTGCTGTGTTTGCTTTGGCAATGAGCACTTCTGCCCCTGATTCTTTATTCTCAAAGGCGTTAGTGGCCTCAAGCAAAGCTTTGGAGGCAACTAAACCCTCGTCATACATAGCTTTGGCGTAGGGTTCATAATTCGCCCAATCTGGCTTATCGTACAAAGGGGCGATTTTTGGTGCTGCTGCAACTGCTGCCAGAGTCATGCGCGTTCGGTACTGCTCAAAGAGGTTTTCAGCTTGTGTGAGACCTGGGTTGGTTTTTAACTCTTCACTATCACCATTGTCTGGTGTTGCCTGGCGACTAGCTGGAGCTGTTGGCTGCGTAGCGCGCCGCTCTGTGCCTACTGCTGGGGCGGTTTCTGCTTGCGCTTCTTCTTGTTGGGTAGCATTATTTGGTACAGTGTTTTGCATTTCACATCCAGCACCAACCAATAAAAGTGCTGTTATGCCGCCTATGGCTGCTGGTTTTATTTGCATAGTAAAAAAATTAGTATTACTGCAAAATCAGTTCTGCTAATTGACCTGCTCCATACCCAAACCCAGCGGCGACGCTCGCGAGAATGAGCATTTCAAGGCCTGCTTTCCACCAACTGCGCTTAGAAAACCTGGTTGTACCAGCCCCCAGCATAAATAAACTAATTAGAGTAATTATGACGGAGTAGGTGATGGCTGTCGGAACGTTTTTAATAAAAATATACGGCAGTAAAGCGATAGTACCACCAATTACATAGGCCACTCCCATAGAGATGCCGTTCTGAAGCGGGTGTTCCATTTGGTCGGGGAACACTTTGAGCTCGCGATAGGCCATTTCTTGTAAAAATAATTTTTTGTTTTTTGCAGCTGTTGCAGCCATATCTTTGGCGAGAGTTTTTGGCCAACCGTCAGCCACATACATCTCCGCCAACTCAATTTCTTCTTCTTCAGGAAATTTTTTAAGCTCGATTTTTTCTTCGTGTAATTTTCGTTCGTCAATTTCTTTTTCTGATTTGGTCGATAAATACGAACCGACACCCATTGATACTGACTCAACAGCAATAATAACCAGACCTGATAACACCACGATAAAATGATCTTGGCTCGCAGCCGCAATGCCGGTGACAGCACCCATCGTCGACACCAAACCATCTTCCATTCCAAAAATAATCTCGCGCACTACTGATGTAGCGAGCGTATCTTTTTTGTGATGGATAAAATTAGGGTTATGGTGCATGCCCACAATAAAGTATTGTTATTTAGCAATATGGAAGTAACAAACATCGCCATCTTTGACGATATAGTCTTTGCCCTCTAGACGTAGTTTACCAGTTTCTTTGACTTTACTCCAGCCAGCGTTATCAACGAAGTCTTTCCAGTTAATAACATCCGCCTTAACAAAGCCTTTAATGAAGTCAGTGTGAATTACCCCAGCAGCATTTGGTGCGGTTGTATTTTCTTTAACTGTCCAAGCGCGAGTTTCTTCGGGGCCAGAGGTGAAATAAGTAACGAGATTAAGAAGTTTATAGCCAGCAACAATAAGTTTATCAAGACCGGTTTGAGTAATACCAAGCTCTTTGAGAAAAGCGGTCGCTTCTTCTGGAGACAGGTCGGCCACTTCAGCTTCAATTTTAGCTGAGATTTCAATTTGAGCAGCGGCTTCACTAATTTTTGGTGTATTACTTGCTCCTTCGTCAACATTGACGACGTAAAGCATCGGTTTCATCGTAAGGAGATGCAGGTCACGCATTAAAACCATCTCTTCATCAGTATAGGAGAGTTCACGGGCTGGCAAACCTTGCTGTAAATGGTCGTTGACACGCTGAAAAAGCTCAGCTTGTGGCCCATATTCTTTAGCACCAACACCCTTCATCATGCGTTTAGCATTTTCCAAGCGTTTTTCCACAGTTTGCAGATCAGCGAGAGCCAATTCGGTATTGATAATCGCTGCATCGTCTTTGGGATCAACGCGATTATGAACATGGATGATATTATCATCAGAAAAAGCGCGCACAACTTGAGCGATAGCATCAACCTCGCGAATGTGTGATAAAAATTTATTACCCAAACCTTCGCCTTCAGAAGCACCCTTCACAATGCCGGCGATATCGATAAATTCAATTGTAGTTGGGATAGTTTTGACTGAACTAGAAGTCTTGGTGAGGGCCGACAAACGAGCATCAGGGACTTCTACCACCCCAACATTAGGGTCGATGGTCGCAAACGGATAGTTGGCGGCGAGCGCCTGCTTACTGCGGGTGAGGGCGTTAAAAAGGGTTGATTTGCCAACATTCGGCAAGCCGACGATACCAATGGAAAATGACATAAGAAAAGATAATAAGTAGCCTCACTATAGCTGAAAATGGCTTAAAAAGCAAGGCTCTCCGTTGACAGCCGCCCAAAAAGTTTTTATAATGCCCCTGCCTTAAACGGGCCTGTAGCTCAGCTGGCTAGAGCGTTCCCATGGCATGGGAAAGGTCAGGGGTTCAAATCCCCTCAGGTCCACCAAACAAAAAAGCACCCTTATGGTGCTTTTTTTTCTTCGCCTGGTTCTGGTGGGTTGGCTAAATCAATATGTGGTAATGAGTTTGGGGCTGATGGTTCGGGTGGATTAGCCAAATCAATGTGCGAAACCACTGCTTCTGGGGTGGGCTCAGGCGGGTTATTCAGATCAATCGGTGTAGCTACAGCTGATGCAGTTTCTGACACTACCGGAGCGCTCGGTGGGGCTTCCGGCAGTTTCTGATTGGTTGCTGGCGGAGGCACTTCGGGTGCTGGAGTAACAACTGGTGCCGACGGAGCGAGGGGCGCTCTTGGTTCATCTTGGCCTTTTACCAAACCAATATCAACAGCGATATGGTCGGTTTTCTGACCAGTTAGATCAAGTACACCAGTTTTTTCTTGTTTGTATTCCGGATGATCATAGGTGACATAATATTTATCATCACTCGCTAAGAAGTAATAGCGACCACTGCCGTCGGTGACTTGGGTTGAGACCAACTTGTTAAATTCGGAATTGAACAAGCGAGCCACAGCGCGACCGATTGGCTTTTTGGTGGCCGCATCGTAGACAATACCCCAACTTTTTACCTTTGGTGGCACTGCCAAGCGACGGAACATGAAGAAGAACAGAATATGTACCACTGCCAAAACCCAAACATACCAACGTGGGGAAATATATAATGAGGCGAGAGTGACGATGAGACCAAGCCAAGACAAGGCCGCTTGAAACACCCGACCAATTTTTTGAAATATCAAACGAGTTGGCTTTTTATATTCACCAGCTGGGTCAAGCGGAATGCTAGCGGTGATAACCGCCCCCTGCTCGGACACTTCAATAATTTCACCATGATAAATATCTGGTCGACGACCATCGCTTTTGACTCCAGCCAAAAGAACAGAGGGGAAGGCAAAACCGTTTTTAATAACTTCCATGCGATATTTACCCGGATTAACCACAAAAGCGTAACGTCCTTCTTTATCGGTCACTTTTGCCTGCAGTACACGATTTTTCTCGGCATCAAACAAACGAATAGTGGCTAAATCAATCGGTAATTTGGTAAGGGTGTTATAGACTTGACCCCATTTAGCGCGTCGACGTAAACCAAGCAGCATGAGTGGCTGCAAGAAGAGGAAGCGCAAGAACGGCAAGATACTGCTCCAACTCACGACCGTAAAGGTGCTCAAAGCAAAGATACCAACGGCGGTTGGGGCGACAACCTGACTCGCGGCCTGTTGAACAGCTGGGTCGTTTTTGATGACCCGTACTGCTTGAGCGGCATCTTTAGCGCGCTGAACACCGAGCTCAGCGACAGCGCCGGCTTGTTTACCCAAGTTTTTAGCAATGGCTGTAGCGTTTTCAGCCAAGGTTGAGGTGGTGCTAATATCATCTAGCAGATCTGGTGGTCGCTCAACTAGCTCTAATGTTTGATTGACGACATTATTGCTTACCTGAAAAACCGTCGTCACTCGTGGATAATAATCTTCGCCAGTTACCCGCAATATATATCTGCCGTTTTGTACTACCCAACCATATGACCCGTTAACAGTAGTGGTGTGGGGATTCCCCGCGACAGCTACCACTTGCCCGCTCTCGGTGGTGAGGGTCACCGTTGCTTCCTTGACCAAACGACCGCCGCTTTGGACTATACCAAAAGGCAAACTCTCAAAAACAAACGGAATGACATCTACTTGTCCGGCACCGTAATTTACTTCTACACCTACGCTATGGCGACCAACAGGCGGAAAGACAATGTCAGTGTAGTAAGCCTCGCTCCCCGAATCATATACCATTCTATAGCTTGCACTATCGTTTTTTAAAATAACACTTATTGGAGTTGTGTCCACGAGCGATGATTTACGAAGCCCAACTGATACTGTGTGGGCGGCTAAGCTCGTCACAACCCCATTATTAACCTGCAAAGCTACTCTTCGGCCGTCGCCCCAAAATAAGAGGTCGCCAATATTGAGACGAGCCCCTCCTGGTACCGTGCTGGTTGGCGGAACATAGCCGTCATCATCTTTTTGACAAGCCAAAACACCAAAACAGGCAACATCAGCACAATCAGTTTGCCCGTTATTATTATCATCAATACTATTGGTACAAATTTCGGTCGTAACCGCGCAAACACTTGCCCCAGTACAGGTTGAATCAGCGCAATCAATTAATCCATCGCTATCGTCATCAATACTATTGGTACAAATTTCTATCTGTGGCTGACAAATAGCAGAGGCGGTACACGCCGAGTCACTACAATCAGTTTGGCCGTTACTATTGTCGTCAATGTTGTTGTTACAAATTTCATTTACCACCGGAGCAGTCACGCGGCCGTTTACTGACACACCACCACTTACATTGCCCGAACTGTCAGAAGCAAACAGTGTGTAATAGTATAGGACGCCCGAAGAAACAGTGGCATCAACAAAAGTTTGACCACTGCCGACATAGACACTGGTACCATCACCAATTGCGGTTGGGGCACTACCAGTTTTGCGCACGATGGTAATACTTGTAAAATCACCGTCTGGTGGATTGGTCCAGGCGAGTGTGATATCGCTGGTTGAAGTGACAGCTGAGACGTTGGTTGGGTTGGCTGGCGCCACGGTGTCGGCGAGCGTGGTAAATACCGCATCAATTGTGGTTGTGCTGTTACCACTACTGTCGGTGGCTGAAATTCTAAAATGATAGGTTGTGTTGGCAACCAAACCGCTCAGTGTTGTTAGGTGATTCGTTGCTGAACCTGATTCAGAACTACTATTCTGACCATAGCTTGTTGTCAGACCATAGGCTACTTCGCTGGTTCCAGTTTCGCTGAGCACCCACCGTATCGTGGCAGTAGTAACATTAGTTGTTGCCACAATTCCACTCACATTGGGAGCGGTTGTATCTGCAGCTGCGCTAGTGGTAAATGAGCCGGTATAACTAGCCACCTGGCCAATACTGTCGGTTACTCTAATTCTAAAAAAATATTGTGTACTAGCACTTAAGCCGGCGAGATTGGCGAGGTAGGCTCCGCTGACCGTACCATTTGAGCCGTATGATTCGGTTGTTCCGTATTCCAACGTAACACCACTAATGCCTTTATCGTCACTGGCTGTCCAAGTAATCTGTGCCGAGACTGATCCTGGAGTCGCCACCACGGATCCGATAGACGGCGAATTATCTGTTTCTGGCAATGGATCACTATTACCACCGCCTCCACCACCTCCGCCACCAGCGGTGCCTGGAATAGTCATTCCAATATCAATACTAGTTGTTGTTTGCGCAACAGCAAAAGACGCTTGGTTAAAACCAAGCAGGGCGATGAGTGTGAGTATAAAAAATGTACGAAAACTCCTTACCATATATACTTAACCTCTATACTTTCTACGTCGTAACCCTCGATATATAAGCGCTACTAAAACAAGGGTCAGAACAACAGAGATACTCCACGTTGGAATATACCATACCGTTGAAGATGCTTTGGCAACGGCCTGGCTTGCCCCAAAACGCACTACAGCATCCAAACGATACGGGCCTGGCCATGCTTTGAGGAGCGCTGTTGAAACTAATTTCTCACGACGGGTAGCTGGTAAAAGATCTGACCCAACTTGAATCGGAACACGAGCGATTTCACGACCTCGCCAATTGGTAACGACCACTTCCCCGCTCACCGGAACCGAAATTGTGCCGTTGTTTTTAATGCTAAATTGACTATCCCAGGCTGGGGTGGCCTGAATATTTTTTATTGCTTCCCACTTTTCAATGCTTACCGCTTCACGCACTTCACCCGCCACATCAACTTGGACAAGCAAAGCTGTTTCGGCAAGCACCCCGATGTTTCCGCGTACTGCCGTATTTTCTTGTACCAAAACAGCTGCGTACTGTGTCCCGGGTTCAGCATTTTTGTCTGGCCGAACTGTAATAAAGAGCGATTGTGTCTCGCGAGCGGCAATTGTTATTTCTTTTTTTTCTGGATAGAGCCAGTTTTCCGCCCGACTACTTCCCTCTTTAAAAATAGGTCGTCCTTCGGTGTCTTGGGTTACCCCAGTCATCCGAATGGTATACCGACGAGTGTCCGCTCCTGTGTTGCTGATGTCCACACTAATAATCTGCTCGAGCCCTGGATCAACAACCACTCGATATTTTATTGGCTTGATAGAAAAAGCCTGCGCTCCAAATGGCACACTCATAGCCAACATGCCTATTATCCCAACTAGCGCCAGCTCAAATCGTTTCATAGCTTAAAAATTAGCCGAGGCAATAAGCGATACGGTCTGACTATACCCGCCAGCTAGCCCGTCACTTGCATATGAGGCTCTAAATATGAGCGTAGTGGTGGCATACCCATTGGTGGAATTGTTAAACGAAGCTAAAACTCGACCAAAGATAATTGACGCTTCACCAGAAATTGCCCCATGATCTCCCACTGTTGCCACACCATACTCATCAGATCCGGCGGTGACAGCACCGTCAGATACGGTGGCTGGCGATGTACCACTAACCCCACTAATTGATACGGTGTAACCTGTTAGCGAGTTGGTACTAACTGAAAATGTGGTGGTGGCATTGCTGATGGCGGTTTTACTGAGCGTCCCCAAACTAAGCGAGCTGGTGCTTATAGTGAGCGACAGACTTTGATCTTGTTCCATAGCCTGGAAACCACCTCGAAGAGTATACGTGGTGCTGGTGGCTGTCTCCGCCCCTGCTTCGCCGGCTGTATCGCTTAGGGTGTATGAAGTACTTGTACTGTTGTTGAGCCCGCCAAAACCAACACTGTCTGCGTAAATAGAATAATTAGTAGATGTCATTTCACCAAAAACTGCTTGTGGCGCACCAAAACTTGCGACGAACGTCGCAAGTATGACTAGACTAGCAGTAATATTACCGTGAAAGCGCATCGACTTTAGTTTTAATATCTTTATTGCCCGGATTAAGCTCTAGCACTCGTTTATAGTACTCCAAAGCTTGTGAACGATTACCGCGCAATTCATAGAGGGATGCTAAACCATACAAAGCATTAGCGTAATTTGGCTCACGTTCAAGAATAGCGAGCCACACCTCTTCGGCTAGCGCGCGATCATCTTTGGCACCACGATTATAGACTAAGCGAGCATAATTAAAGAGGAAGTCGTTGTTGGTCGGCTGAGCACGAACAAGCAAGGTATAAATTTCCAAAGCTTTATCATTTTCTTGTTTTTGTTCGTAGGCTTTAGCGAGCGAATCGTAGGCTGTAACATAATCTTGCTTCAGAGCAATCGCCTCTTGATAGCTCTTAATCCCCTCGTCGACATTACTGCTTTGCATATAATTATTACCGAGGCGCCACAAGAGCACAGGGTTACTCGGTTCAAGTGAGCGAGCTTGGAGAAGTGATTTGATAGCCCACTCGCGAGCTTCTGGAATAAGAGCGGCGGCATTTTCATACATCACCGCTAAGTTTTCCCAAACCACCACTGAACGTGGGGCGTTGTCGGTGGCGGAGCGCGCTTCACTGACGGCTTTTTGCACCAACAACCCAATTTTTTCAACATTTGGTTTTTCCATACGACTTTCTTGAGTCGCTTGAAGGAGGTAGGCTTGCGCCAAAGCCGCGTGATAAACCTCGCTATTTGATCGATAGCTCAAAGCTTTCAAAAAACCAGCTTCCGCTTCGGCAAGTGTGGTTGCACGAAGACTGCCTGCATAGGCACGTTCTGCTAAATACATCCGAGCACCCCATACTCCAGTCACCACCACAGCGGTAAGGACAACAATTAAGGTAAAAGAAAATGATAAGGTATATTCTGGAGAATCTTCAATAACAAATTCTTTATAAGAGATCATTTTTGGATTACAGAGGATGATACTGACCATCACCAAAGCTAGAAGCAGCCACCACAAGAACCAGAGCGCTGCGCCAAAATAGAAGACGACCATGGCAAGCGTTAAAACAAACCACGGCACAGCGACAGCGGCGCTCGCAATAAACGGAGTCTCCAGCGGAGGAACACCTTCGTCAAAAAACTGCACCACTGAACGGCGGGCAATTTCTACACGGGCTTTTTTAATGGTGGTAATAATAATACCAACCACAAATAGGATGAGGCCGATAAATACCAAGGTTAGAAGAAGACCACCCTCCCCAATCAAGGTGAAGGCCGAGCTAAACGGTTGATTAAAGCGAAGTGACCAAGCGTATGGATCGTTATTAAAGCTTGGATCGCGATATTGTGAGAAGATGAGACCAAACGTTCCGAGACCGTTGCCAACAACGGTATTTTTAACACTTGAAAAAATACTCTCAGTTGCTAAAAACCACGATGTTTCACGGTTGAGAACCACTTCTGATGGAACCGTTGTGGAGACTAAATGTGGCGCACCAAAGCCGATAAATATTGCTGAGGCTAAAAGTAGTACAAAGATAGCTGAAAGCCACGGTAAACGAACTTCGCGCAAGAAAATAATTCCCACCGATAATAACAGCGTTGCCCCAATAAGGAGCAACCACCACATCATACCGAAGTTGAGAATAATCAGAGCGACGAAGGAAAGAAGTGTTGTCGCCGTGTAGAGAGCAATTCGCGCAATAGAAATATTTCGGCGCATCATTTGCCCAGCAGATAAGAGAAGGGCGGCGACAAGCCAAATACCAAACGAACTATTAGCCTGATCAATACTATTCCAAATATCCGGCAACCAGTAGGCAAAAAAATCAGTGTCAAATAATGCTTTAGCTAGAAAAATAATTGAAGCGGTGAGACTGACTAAAACAGTTACATCAAGAAGCAGCATCCACTGTTTGAGGGAACGACACATTTGAATGATGAGGAAATAAAAGAACCCCATCATGATAAAAAAAAGCGCGCTCAGACTAAAGTAGTCGGCTCGCCCGATAAAGCTAGAGAATTTGGCGACTGAAAAAACAGTGGCGATGACTGCGCTTATAATGAAAGCTCCAACAGCAGCATCAATCCGACTAAGATAGAGTCCTGCTTTGCGCAACATCACGATCTTGCATACCCAAGCGATCAAGGCGCCGGCGATTAAACCGAAGGCCCAATACTGTTTAGGAAGAACAAAGGCATTGGCGAGACTACTATCCACCACAAATGGTACAACGACGATGGTGGCACAGAGTAAAAACCAGGCAATTTTATCAAACCATTGGGCGGCGCGAAAATGTGAGAGCATAGGATAAAGAAACGTTAAAATTTTCCCTTCTTCTCCTTAGATTATACACGATTTTGGTGTGGAGTACCACACCGGAACCCCTCCGGCCAGGCATGGCAACCAGAGGGGCTTCACAGCCTTAATAGTACGCTGTTTATTTATTTTGTCAATTTTGTCAATATTATTTTTGATAAAAACTTTATTTTTTGTTTACTTTTATTTTATTTAATGGTATACTTTTTTTTGACAATTAGATTATGGACATTCAAGCCACACTTCGCCAACTTGGACTCACCCCTTCAGAAACAACTGTCTATCTTTTTTTATTGTCAAACGGTCTGACTACCCCACCAATTGTTTCACGTGAAACAAAAATCGCCCGCACCAACTGTTACCACATTTTTGAAAGCCTTCAAGAAAAAGGTTTGATCGAAGAAATGCCCGATGGTAAGCGAAAGGCCTATCGTGCCAAAAATCCAGAATCAGTTATTCAAATGTTGGAGCGCCAACAGTCCTTAGCTCAACAGATCATCCCAGATCTCCAAGCTCTGTATACTCCTCAAAAGTTTAAACCGCAGATTAGCTTTTTCGAGGGGTGGGAGGCGGTGCGAACTCTTTTCTACAAAGCGCTTGATGCGCCGATTATTACCTTATTTGGTGAACTAAGCCCACTTCAGGCAGCTACGGGGGAGTTGTACACTTTTTTTACCGATCAAATAAAACAACGGGGTATTACCTATACCCATATTGGCTTACCAATTGTTTCACGTGAAACAATTGGTGGGTCGATAGCCGAAGAAAGCGCTGAAAAGGACGAAAAAGCCTTATCAGCGACCATTATTTTACAGTGGAACGACACAATTGCCCTCATTACGGCACTTGAGCCGGCTTTTGCCACGGTTATCACGCAAAAAGAGGTGGGTAGAACATTCCAGATACTCTTTAGAATGCTGAAAAGTATCTAGAGTGTTTCACGGGAAACATTCTGACAACAAAACAGTGGATAAAGCCATTACGAATGGTCTCTTTTGATTTCTTTGTATACACTAGTGTATACAAATTAAACACAGAAAGTATCCACTTACCCACAAAGTTATCCACACTCTTAGCTAATTTTAGCCACTTTTTTGACTAAAAGATGCTCAGAAGTGATCGTCCGCCTCCCTCTACAAAGGTGTTTTTGTGTTTGTATACAATAATCTATACAAACGTCTTTATCTTTTCTTTATCCTGATATAATAAAAGCCCACCACGAGAAGTGGCGGGCTTTTGATCTTGTGCCCCCAGCACGAATCGAACGTACATCTATCCCTTAGGACGGGACTGTTCTATCCATTGAACTACGGGGGCAGACGTCCAAAGTATAGCCTACGGAGCGCTTAGCTGTCTATCCTCGGCTTGTTCAGTGACTTTTTGCCCAGGTGATGCTACACTAAAGCCATACTTTTATGCTTTTTCTATGGAACTTTCCTTTGTTATTCTCGTTCTTGTCCTTATAGCAGTCGCTGTAGGACTTGTTACTGTCCTCAAAAAGAAGGACTCGCGCGAAAACGACCAGTCGTTTCTTATGATGCAGCAACAGCTTCAGGATTTGACCCGGTTGATTGATCAAAAGATGTCTGACACCAATCGAACCGTGTCGGAAGCCAAGCGAGATCTCAACCAGACTGTTCAGCACCAGTTTGGCCAAAATGTTAAAATTGTTGCCGACCTTACTGAGCGTCTTACCAAAATTGACGAGACCAACAAGCAGCTCATTGGTTTTGCAACTCAGTTGCAGAATATTGAAGACGTTCTTCAGAACCCAAAACACCGCGGTATTCTTGGCGAATACCTCCTGGAAAATGTTCTTAAAAATGTTTTACCTCCTGGTTCGTACCAAATGCAATATGCTTTTAAAGATGGCGACATTGTCGACGCGGCTATCTTTATTAAAGACCAAATTATTCCTGTTGATTCCAAATTCAGTCTCGAAAACTATAATCGCCTCGCTCAAGAAAAAGATCCAGAACGACGAAAAGAGCTGGAAACATTGTTCAGAAACGACCTCAAGAAGCGCATTGACGAAACAAGTAAATATATCAAACAAAAAGAGGGGACGATGGATTTCGCTTTCATGTTCATTCCAGCCGAAGGTATTTATTATGATTTACTTGTTAATCAAGTCGGCGCTATCAAGGCCAACACTCACGATTTGATTGAATACGCTTTCCGCGAACGTCATGTCATTATTGTGTCACCAACTTCGTTTTTAGCCTACCTGCAAACAGTCATGCAGGGTTTGCGGGCGATGAAAATTGAAGAATCAGCCAAAGAGATCCGTGAACGAGTGGAAGATTTAGGAAAACATATCCTGGCCTACGAAGATTATCTCAAAAAATTAGGCAATACACTTGGTACCAGCGTCTCTCATTATAATAACGCCTATAAAGAGTTTAATAAGATTGATAAAGATGTTATTCGCATTACTGACGGGGAAAAGACTGTTGAACCTATCTTGCTTGATAAACCAAACCTCGAATAACCGCTCCACCACTTGACGAAACGCTGATTTTGCTCTATACTGACGCCATTCTAGCCTTGTTCCCTTGTTGTCACACGAGGGGCTTGACTCAGGACTATTTTACACACTCCTTGTAGCTCTCTCACATAGGTAGTGTTTACCTCATATATACTATGCCAAATAAGCAAAATGCCGCTAAGGCTCTCCGCCAAAGCAAGAAGAATGCTGCTGCGAATTTACTTCGCCGCGACGCTTTCAAGACTGCTATCAAGCACGTTACCAAGGCTACCACTCCAGCTGAAGCCAAAAAATTATTGGTAGCTGCTCAGAAAGCTCTCGACAAAGCTGCTCGCCTCGGTGTTATCAAAAAGAACACTGCAGCTCGCAAAATTTCTCGCTTGATGAAAAAAATCAACAGCAAGAAAAAATAACTAGTTACTTCAAAAAAATATCCCGACTGCTTGAGGCAGCCGGGATATTTTATTTTACAGCCACCACTTCCACTAGTCGGTCGAGGAGCAGTCCTTGATCGGCTCGACCATTTTTTGTGGCGCCATCTATTGCCACGAGCTCGTTGTGAATACGGAGCAGCGCCTGAGGCGAAAACCGTCTAATGAGCGGTAGATTTTTTTTGACGACAAAAGGGTGAATCTCTAATTGTTTAGCCAAGACCTCGCTTGGAATACCTGGCTCGTGAAGCATGGCGTCAGATAGCGCAACTAACACACGAAACTGCCAGGCAATCAAGCTAAATAAGCGCATATCATCTTGCCCTAAGCGACGTTGTTCAAACATTAATAAGCTGGCTTTTTTCCTATTTCCACTTACCAGCGCCTCGACTAAAGAAAAAACATTATCGTCGAGCTTTTCAGGAACAAACAATGCCACGTCAGACGCAGTAATTATTCGGCCGTTGGCATAGGCTGCAAGCTGAGCCACCACTCCAGACACCAACCACATATCTTTTCCACCAAGAGCAGCAATAGCTGGCACAGCGCCTAGCTCAATAGCACCCCCAGCAGTAGCAACTTCTTTTTTAATCCAGGCAACGAGCGTCTCTCCAGCCAATGCTTCAAATTCTTGCGCGTATTTTTCTTTTTTTAGGCGTTCAAACAATTCTTTACATTCTTTAGCCTTACCAACCGGCTCATGTTGCCAAATAACAACAATAGTACTGTCGGGAATGCCAACATCTAGCCGTTCGCTAAAGGCTCGGATAAGCTCTTTGTTAGTTGTTGAAGCAATATTTTCAATCACTACCATTCGTTTTTGTGCCAAAAAGGGCGCCGAGGTAATTTCGGCCATAATTTTTCCAGCATCAACAGTCTTGGCGTCCAGCCGGGCGGTATTATACCCCTGCGGATCACGCTCGCGACGAAACTTTTCGATAGATTGTCGTACATACACCTGACTGCGCAGTGTATCTTCGCCGTAGAGAAATAAAATCATAGAGATTGGTAACGGCATAGTACCTTTTTTGAAATCAAAAAACAAGGAGACTGCTTTAGCTATCTATTTTATACTCTGCTTGCTATAATGAAGCTATTAGTTTTTCCTTATTATATGTCTTTACCTCAACAACACAGTGATGTCGTTATTCTCGGCGCCGGTATTGGTGGCTTTGAGACATTTCGCGAACTTTCCAAACTGTTCAAGCGTCACGGTATCCATAAAACCATAACCATCATTGATGAAAATGATTATTTTACTTTTACCCCACTCCTTCATGAGGTAGCAACTGGTTCGGTTTTACCATCTCACGCGACCGTCCCACTTCGTGAGCTCACTTACAACACTCCTCATCGTTTTCTTAAAGCTTCCATTACAGCCCTTGATCCAAAAACAAAAACTCTCACCACCTCTGAAGGAACTATCACCTACGACTACTGTGTTATGGCGATTGGTAGTGGTTTGAATTTTTTTGGCGTTCCTGGAGCCGACACCTATGCTGAAACTGTCCGCACCCTCACTCAAGCCATGCATTTTCGCGAAAGAATCATTAAACATTTAGAAAAACAACCTAAAAAGCTTCACCTAACTGTGGTCGGTGGTGGCTACACCGGGGTCGAAGTCGTGGGTCAGCTCGCTTTTTTGCGCGAACATGCTCTTAAAAAATTATTTCCAACAACTGCTATCACTCTTACCGTAGTTGAATCATCTCCAGCGGTAGCTGGCGTCCTACCAGTTAAAGCTCAACAAAAAGTTTTAAAGAAATTACAGCGTTTGCAGATTACTGTTCGAACCGGCACAGCTGTTAAAGAGGTTCGCGAAAAAGAAGTATTGCTTGGTACTGGAGAAACATTGCCAAGTGATATTACTTTTTGGTGTACCGGCATTGGAAATACCGCTAGCACTATTTTACCCGAAGAAGTTTGCGAAAAAGGCCGTATTCGCGTCAATGATTTTCTCCAGCACACTGCTTTTTCCACTCTTTACGGTGTCGGCGATGTCGCTTTGGCTCAAGCTCCAGGAGCAGAACGCCCCTATCCGCAACTGGGCGAAGTCGCTCATCATCAAGGCCTCTATGTAGCTCGCCATATTGTAGCGAGTATTCGCCAAACACGCCTCAAACCGTTTATTTTTAAATCTGCCGGCACACTTATGCCGATTGGCGACCGCTATGCTATCGCTGTCTTATACGGCTTTGTGTTTGAAGGGCTGTTCGCTTGGTGGATCCGCCGCACTGTCTATCTATTGTTTATACCTGGTATTGTCCGAAAAATTACCCTCATTATTGATTGGACCTTGCACCTCTTTGGATTTGGCTATATAATTGCTTTAGAAAAAAAATAGCGAGTTTGTAACGCTCGCCCTTTAATTAACTATAAATTACTACACTATGTGTAAAGAAGGATGTAACAGTGGCCGAGTAAAGGCTGCTGGCCTCTTAGCTCTTCGTTTAGCTTTGGCTTTTGTATTTATCTACGCTGGCTGGATGAAGCTCACCGCTGGACATGCGATGACTGCTGGCATGTTTGGCAGCATGGGTCTTCCTGGTGGCGGTGAACTCTGGGCCTACCTCATCGGCGGTCTTGAATTAGCTGGCGGTATTATGGTCGCTCTCGGCCTCTTTGCTCGCTATGCAGCTGGTGTCTTGGCAATTATCATGCTTGTAGCCATCTTTATCGCTCACCTCAAAGGACCTTTGACTGGTTTATTTGTTCCTGTCTTAGCTCTTGGAGGCCTTCTCTCTATCGCTACTGGTGGAGCTGGCGCTTGGCGCGTACTCGACTGTGAATGTTGCTGTAAACGCTGTAAAGCTGTTTCAGAAGAAGCAAAAAAAGATGATTGCTGTGGCAGTGGCGGTTGTGGTGGTTGTGAAAAGAAATAAACTATCTCTTAGTTCAAACCGGTCGCTTCAGGCGATCGGTTTTTTGTTTAGGCAGTGTGCTAGACAAAGGCTCGGCGAGGGGCTAAGATAGGCTTTACACTCTCTTTACTTTTACCTTATCCGTATGAAAGCCTCTTATCCTATTTTTCTGGCTGGAAATTTTGTAGAAACTCCGACACCACTACCAATTATTAGCCCCTACACCAACCAGGTTGAGGCTGAAAGCTTTTTAGCAACCAAAGATCAGCTTGAACAGGCTATTCTCGCGGCACAAGCGATTGAAGCTGAGCTTCGCGCCCTCCCGGTGCATATTCGAGCTGAAGCTTTACTCCATATTGCTCGTGGATTATCTGCTCGCAAAGAAGAGTTTGCTGAAATCATGGCGATTGAAGCTGGCAAACCACTCTTTTTTGGTCGCTTAGAGGTAGACCGAGCTATTCAAACCTTTACCGACGGAGCCGAAGAAGCAAAACGCATAAACGGCGAATGGTTGGCACTAGATAGAGCTCCAAGTAGCGCCAACCATGAAGCGACTGTACGCCGCTTTCCCGTTGGCCTCGTCTCGGCTATTGCCCCTTTTAATTTTCCACTCAATTTAGTGGCTCATAAGCTTGCCCCAGCGATTGCTGTTGGTTGTCCAATCATTCTAAAACCTGCTTCCAAAACACCATTATCCGCCCTCCTCCTCGCTGAATTAATCGCCGAAACTACATTACCAAAAGGGGCCGTTTCCATTCTTCCGATGGATCGTGAAGTGGGTGACCAGCTTGTCACTGATGATCGTTTTAAACTTCTCACCTTCACCGGATCGCCTCATGTTGGCTGGGCGATGAAAGCCCGCGCTGGCAAGAAAAAAGTAGTACTTGAGCTTGGTGGTAATGCTGCTGTAATCATCACCCCAACAGCTAATTTAGCAAAGGTATTTAAAAAAATTGGCACGGCTGCCTTTGGGCAGAGTGGGCAGAGCTGTGTCCACACGCAGCGTATCTATGTCCATGAAAAAATAAAAGATGTTTTCTTGGCCGGTCTCGTTGAAGAGGCTAAAAAATTTGTCTATGACGATCCGCTAACTGAAGGTACGATGTTCTCAAGCATGATTGATGTCGCCAACACCGATCGTATCGATGCTTGGGTCAAAGATGCACTCTCTGAGGGAGCTAAAATTATCTATGGCGGTCAGCGAGTGGCTAGAACTGGCTACAGCCCAACCATTCTCACTGGCACCACGAGCGATATGCAGGTGTGCGCCGAAGAAGCCTTTGCGCCAATTGTAGTGGTAGAATCGTACACCGACTTCAAAGATGCTGTCGCCAAAGTAAATACTTCAACTTTTGGTCTTCAGTGTGGCATTTTCACCAATACCGCTGAAGAAATCTATTATGCCTTTGAGCATTTAGAGGTTGGTGGTGTGGTGATAAATAACGCTTCAAGTTATCGAGCTGACCACATGCCTTATGGTGGAGTGAAAGATTCTGGGCTTGGCCGCGAAGGCGTGCGCTATGCGATAGAAGACATGACCGAGCTTAAAGTGTTGGTGGTGAATAAAGATTTTTAAAGTGTATGACAACTTCGGATATTTTCGTAAAGATTTTAGAACAAAAGGGGATTGAATATTGTTTTGCTTTGCCCGGTGAAGAAAATTTAGATTTCTTAGAGGCGCTACGCAAATCAAAAATAAAACTTATTGTCACTCGCCATGAGCAGTCGGCAGCTTTTATGGCCGCGACCTATGGCCGCCTCACCGGCAAACCAGGTGTTTGTCTCGCCACCCTTGGCCCCGGAGCGCTCAATCTGGTAACTGGCGTGGCTTATGCCCAGCTTGGTGGCATGCCACTTATTGCTATTACTGGCCAGAAAGCTTTGCTTGAAAATTGGCAGGCGCAATTTCAGATTGTCGATATTGTTGGGGTCATGCGCCCGATTACTAAATGGACAGAGAGCGTCCCGACCCCTCGATCTATGAGCAAAGCCGCTCACAACGCCATCACTATCGCTTCCGAAGAGCGACCGGGGGCAGTACACATTGAAATCCCCGAAGATATTGCTGGCACCGAGTTTGAAGAAACCCACGATATAGAAACATTACCCAACCGTCGCCCAGTGGCTGATGAAAAAGCCATTCGCCAAGCTGCTGACATTATTTCGCAAGCACAGCGTCCGATTATTATTGTCTCGAGCGGTGGTAATCGCAAACTGGTGACCAACCAACTGCGTGCTTTAGTTCATCAGACTGGCTTATTTGTCATTGGCACCCAGCTTGGTAAGGGTGTCTTGCCTGATGATGATCCACAATCACTTTTTTCGCTCGGCATGCATCGTCGCGATTATATTAACAAAGCAATTGATGATAGTGATTTAATTATCACCGTTGGCTACAGCACCAACGAACACCCGCCCTACGTCTGGAATAAAAATAAAGATAAAAAAATTCTGCATATTGATTTTGGGCCGGTCAAACCCGATGAATTCTACTTACCAGTTTTCCAAGTAGTAGGGGATATTTCACATACCCTGTGGGCGCTCCAAGAAAAACTGCGCGGCATCACCTTTGATACTGCACCGTTTGCTATGCTGCGCGAACTGTTAGTGCAAAAACATGCTCAAAAAGCCGACAGTGGAGCGTTTCCACTTATTCCACAGCGGATTGTCTCTGACGTTCGCTCAAGTATGGGTCGTGAAGATATTGTCACGCTTGATAACGGTATCTACAAGCTCTGGTTCGCTCGTCAGTATCGCACTTTTGCGCCAAACACGCTTTTGTTAGATAATACCTTGGCTACTATGGGCGCTGGCCTGCCAAGCGCTATGACAGCCAAGCTCCTTAACCCCGACAAAAAAGTGCTAGCAGTGTGTGGTGATGGTGGTTTTATGATGAATTCACAAGAGCTCATCACTTGTGTGAAAGAAAATATTCCCGTCGTGGTCTTGGTTGTGAATGACAATGCCTACGGCTTTATTGATTGGAAACAAAAGAATATGGGGCTACCGTCGTTTGGTATGAGCCTTGCTAACCCTGACTTTGTAAAATATGCCGAGAGTTATGGGGCGCTCGGGCTTCGCGTCACCTCAGCTGACGACCTCAAAACTAAACTAGCTACAGCCTTTGCCAGTGGTCGACCAACAATTATTGATTGCCCAATTGATTATTCAGAAAATATCACTGTTTTTAATGAGGAACTAAAGGGATTATAATATGTCACCAAAAAAACCAGAGGGTTTTGACCTTCCAAAAACAACACTTATCGACAAAGAGACCGGCCTACCTGTTGCCCCGGAAAATGTCGAACAGTTTACTGGTGAGTCGCGTGAATTAACCAAACTTACCAATCAAGTGGTGCACGCTTTGCCACACGATGAGGTCACTACTTCTTTTAAAATTGAAAAAAGACCGACACCTCGCCCCCGAACTGAACAAAGTGTTTTTTACGAGCAGGCGCTTGATGATGAAATAGCTGAAGAAAACCTGCGAGATATTGAAGGCGATGAATCACTCTCGCTCAATAGCGAACTCTTGGTGGAAGACCCAGAAAAAATCCGCCGCGATAAGTTGCTCGGCTTTGATCCCGAAGCTCGCCTGGCAGCTATTGAAGGCGACGAACCTTTGGAAACAACAAAAAAATAAGGCTACTAAGCCTTATTTTTTTATTACTTTTTATTTAATTTCGCCCCAACGCTTACCTGCACCAATTTCTACTTTCACTGGCACACGAAGTGTGACTACTTCCTCCATTGTTTTTTTCACTTTTGCCATAACTTCGTCGACTAAGGCTTCTTTGACTTCCAATACCAATTCGTCGTGCACTTGCAGGGTAACTTTTACCTCATCAGTTGAGTATTTTTGACTCATTTCCTGATACACCTTGTTCATCGCCATCTTCATCAGATCAGCCGCTGTCCCTTGCACTGGATGATTGATGGCCATACGCTCTGCCGAACCACGTAATTGATAATTAGATGAGTTGAGCTCTGGAATATAGCGACGACGGCCGAATAATGTTTCACAGTAGCCTTCTTTTTTGGTAAAGGCGAGGGTGGAATCCATGTACTGACGCACTCCACTAAACTCTTCGAAGTACTTGGTAATAAAAGCTTGTGCCTGAGCGTGTGGAATCTGCGCTCTCCATGACAAGCCGTGCGCCCCCATGCCATAGAGCACCCCGAAGTTTACTTCTTTGGCTGAACGACGCATATCTTTGGTTACTTCACTGAGCGGAACACCGTGAATGGCGGCCGCAGTGGCTTGGTGAATGTCTTCATCTTTCTCAAAAATAGCCATCATTTTGGCATCTTTAGCGAGCGAAGCCACAATACGAAGTTCAATTTGCGAATAATCGGCGCTAATCAGTGAATAACCTTTTTCCGCAATAAAGGTGTTACGAATTTCTTTACCAAGAGCGGTGCGAATCGGAATATTTTGTAAATTTGGATCAGAGCTAGATAGCCGACCAGTCGCTGCCACTGCCTGATTAAAGGTGGAGTGGATACGGCCGGTGGTTTTATTGATCAAGGTTGGCAAAACATCAATATAGGTATTTTGTAATTTGGTGAGTTCGCGAAATTCTAGAATAGAGTCAATAATCGGATGCTGTCCGCGTAATTTTTCGAGCTCGTCAGCTGAAGTGGAGAGCCCAGTCTTACCTTTTTTAATACCAAAGGTTGGAATGGCCATACGATCAAACAACACTTCACGAAGTTGCAGTGGGGAAGCAATATTAAACTCTTCACCAGCTTCTTCATAAATTGTTTTTGTACATTTTGCCACCTGTGTTGCCACGTTTTTAGAGATAGTGGCGAGCATGGCGGTGTCTACAGCCACACCAGCTAACTCCATCGCCGACAACGTCTTCACGAGTGGCATTTCGAGTGTTTCAAACAAACCGATATTTTCTACAGCGGTTAAATCTTTTTTAAGCTCAAAAGATGCTTGTGCTAGCAAATATAATTCATGGGCGACCACGCGAACATCAATACCAAACAAACTTTCTTGGCCACTGCCTGCTGGTAATTCTTTACCAACGACTTTGAGAATAATGCTAGCCGGATCGTTAGAGCGATTGCCAGGATTCAATAGATAGCTCGCAATCATGCAGTCAAATAACTTATTTTTGACTGTAGTTTTACCAATTTGTTCCACTGCTTTGACGAGCTGCTTTAGATCATGCCCAATCAATGTGTATTTTTCTTCGCTAAACACCGGCAAAAAGGCGGTAATTGCCTCAGAACTAAGTGCAAAAGCGTGATGCTGAATTACTACCACCAAATGAGCAATCTGCCCTGAAAAAAGATCTCCGGATACCACCGCTCGGGCTGTAAAACTACCTTCGTTTTTAATAAGATCTTTAATTTCAGCAACGTCTTTTTTATTTTTTACCTCGGTAAAAACTAAATCTTTATGTGCAGCACGCTTGGAAGATTTTTTTTCTGGCTCAGCAACAAACCCAGCAGTTTCCGGCAAACGCTTTAGCAGGCTAGTAAATTCAAATCGGCTAAATAGAGTAACAATACTTTCTCGATCAAAGGGTTTGATGTGTGTTTTGGCTAATGAAAAATTGAGATCAGGTACGTGACAATCAATCGTCGCTAATTCTTTACTCATGAAAGCACTCTCTTTGCCTGCTGCCAACTTTTTAATAACACCATCTTTAATTCCCAACTCTTTGAGCTGATCAATTTTTTTGTAAATATCTTCTAAGCTACCAACTTTTTGAATCAAATCAGTGGCGCCTTTTTCACCAATACCTGGTACACCTGGAATGTTATCAGATTCGTCACCGCGAATGGCTTTATAATCAACTACTCGCTCTGGACCAAAACCATAACGCTTGTGTACTTCAGCTGTGTCGTAAATAATAATATCACTTAAGCCTTTGCGAAGTGTGTAAACCTTTATTGTGTCATCAACCAGCTGGAGTGTATCCATATCACCGGTCATAATATAGACGTCGATGTCATCTTTTTTTTCTACCTGTTTAGCAATTGTGCCAATAACGTCATCAGCCTCAAATCCAGCTTGCTCAAAAATTGGTAGGCCTAAGCCTTCCATTACTTCATGCGCCAAAGGAATCTGGTCGTAGAGCGCTTGATCAGCTTTAACCCGAGTACCTTTGTAGTCAGCAAATTTTTCTAAGCGAGCCTTACTACCACCCTTCACATCGAAGGTAACGGCTACATGGGTCGGCTTGAGGTCATTCATGGCTTTAAAGAGCATGGAGACAAAGCCGTAAACAGCATTCACCATCACACCATCTTTGCGAGTGAGTGGGGGAATAGCGTGATAGGCGCGATGGATGATGGCATTACCATCAATAATAAGTAATTTTGATCGAGACACAGAGTAAAAATAGGTAAGATAAGCCAAAAAAAATACCGAGTTTATTGTAGCACCCTCTTGCATAGAGGGCAATAATAGAACGAGGCGATTCTTTTCCTCTTTCTTACCTGGTCAAATAGAAATCAAAGAATTGGGATCGCACTGCTCGGCCTTCGGCCTGCAAAAACAGGGAATCGCACTCGTCGTCCTGCGGACTCCTCTCAATAGGGGCTTCCGCCCCTCTTGTCCTCCCCGCCAAGAGGCGGGTTCGGTCACCCTCAGCAGGTAAGAGGGCTATATCGCCCTCTTACCATCTCCCGGTGTGATTCCCTCGTCATAAATCTCAATAACAAAACACCCCTTTAGGGGTGTTTTGTTATTGAGGCCCAGGCGGGAATCGCACCCGCGCATAAGAGTTTTGCAGACTCCTGCCTTTCTACTTGGCTACTGGGCCATTGGAATAGTGACCCATAGTATATCACCATTCAAACAACTTTTCAAGTCTTAACGAACGTACTGGAGCGGGTTAACCCGTACACCATTGCGGATAACTTCAAAGTGTAAATGAATACCCGTAACACCGCGCACATTACCACTATTACCCATAAGACCAATGGTCTGGCCGGTTTCTACATAATCACCAACTGAAACGAGTAATTTTGAATGATGCGCGTACAGCGTCTTGAGACCACCGCCGTGATCAATGATAATCTGACAACCATAACCAGAGTTCCAGCCACATTGCGACTTTTCAACCGTACCGGCCTTGGCTGCATACGTCGCTGTTTGCCACGGACCAGCAATATCGAGAGCGTGGTGTCTGATACCGTAGTATTGTGTAATGGTGCGGGCGCCAGATGGCCAAACAAAGCCCGAAGCTGATGGTGATGACTGCGAAGATGGTGGAGTAGCCACGCGAGATACCACTGGGCTCTTTGGTTGCACTCTTGGCACACTGACAGAGGCTTGTCGCTCACCATCAGGAATCATTAAACGATCGCCTACGGTTAAATTACTACCATCTTCTTTTAAATGATTGAAGGCAATAATTTTTTCAGCGTCAGCCCCATAGGTAAGGGCAATTTTTTTCAAAGTATCACCCTTTTTCACCGAATGCATCACTCCGGTCACTGGCGGAATACGTAGTACATCACCTGGTTTAATATAGGAGCGAGAGGTTAAATTGTTTTCCCACAAAATAGTAGCAACACTCACGCCAAATGACTCAGCAATAACACTAATCGAGTCGCCAGCTTCTACAATATAGTTTTCTTCACTCAAACGAACATCATTTAAAGTGGTGCCTGGTAAAATCATTGGTTTAGATAATGTTGTACCACCCGCAACAATCGCACTTAATTCAGTGGTCATTGGCTGAACAGTGGCGGACGTCCCCATAAAACGACTATCTAGTGTCGCGCTTTTCCACGAAGGAACGTCTTGTCTGTAGACAACCGCGTCTGAGGTTACTTGTTCAATTTCCATATCTTGATCAGCCCCAAGAAGTACGTAGGCTGGGGTTTTTTGACCAGTAAAGGCCAGGTTATGATTAGCTAAAAGTTTTGATTCTGGAATACTAAGGACGCCCAAAACAGCAAAAATAGCGGCTTGGAGAAAGCCGCGCTTCACGAGCCATTGGTGGGGAAGGCCCACTTTTTTAAAAAAAGACTGAATTTTGTACTTAAGGAGGGCGAGTAATCCAGCAATTTTGAAGAAAAAACGGCCAAAAACAAAAGAAAATCTGGCTCCTAACCACCAGAAAAACCGCTTACTATACACTAAAAATCGTAGGAAATGGAGTAAAACCCGATATTTCATAGGTATGTGCCCAGGTAGGGCCCAAATAAGGCTTGACTGAAAACCTACTTTACCATACAATACGCCACAAATCAAACGAAAAAAGCGTTATTTTACTCTCTAACTCATAACTATGATTATCGTAGTTTCCGCCCTCATTCCGGCGCTCCTCGCAGTGCTCTATGGTGGCATTTTGATCCGTTGGATCGTCAAACAACCAGCAGGGGACGAACGCATGCAAGCGATTGCTCGCGCTATCCAGGCTGGCGCCAAAGCTTACCTCAAACGCCAATACACCACGATTGGCGTGGTGGCTGGTATCGTTTTCTTGGTAATTGGTTTAACGATTGACTGGGTAACTGCTTTTGGTTTCTTAACTGGGGCATTTTTCTCTGGTTTGGCTGGTATTATTGGTATGAACATCTCGGTTCGCGCCAATGTTCGCACTACCGAAGCAGCTAAAACTGGTTTTAAAGAAGCTTTAACTATGGCCGTGCGCGGTGGTTCTATCACCGGTATGCTCGTGGCTGGTCTTGGCCTATTCTCAGTTGCTGGCTTTTACCTCATCACCAAAGATATCTCTGCTCTTATCGGTCTTGGTTTTGGAGGTAGTCTTATTTCTGTCTTTGCTCGTATTGGTGGCGGTATTTATACCAAAGCCGCTGACGTTGGCGCTGACTTGGTAGGTAAAGTAGAAAAAGGTATTCCAGAAGATGATCCACGCAACCCAGCAGTTATCGCCGACAATGTTGGTGATAATGTTGGTGACTGTGCTGGTATGGCAGCTGACTTGTTTGAAACCTACGCTATCACTGTGGTAGCTGCGATGGTTCTTGGCAGTTTGCTTTTCCCAGCAAACGATAAAATTCTCGTCTACCCACTCGTTCTTGGTGGCGCTTCCTTGGTAGCTTCCATTATCGGCACCTTTGCTATCCGTGTTGGCAAAACCAACAATGTCATGGCCGCTCTCTACAAAGGTTTAGCTGCCGCTGGTATTTTATCCCTCATCGCTTTTTACCCAATCACCAAGTGGCTCTTAACTGGTATCACTTTGGTTGGAACTCGTTTCTCGGTTACTAGCATTTATTTGACCACTGTTATCGGCTTGGTACTCACCGCCGTCATGGTTTGGCTCACTGAGTACTACACTTCAACAGAATACAAACCGGTTCAAAACATTGCTAAAGCTAGTGTGACTGGTCATGGCACCAACATTATTGCTGGTTTGGCTACTTCCATGAAATCAACTGCTCTTCCAGTGTTGGCTATCATCGCTGCAATGCTTGCTTCCTTCTGGTTAGCTGGTATTTATGGCGTTGCTATCGCTGCTGTCGCCATGTTGTCCTTGGCTGGTATCGTCGTCACCATTGACGCCTACGGCCCAATCACTGATAACGCTGGTGGTATTGCTGAAATGGCTGAATTACCACAATCTGTTCGTGATATCACTGATCCATTAGATGCTGTTGGTAACACCACTAAAGCAGTTACCAAAGGCTATGCTATCGCTTCAGCTGGCCTGGCTTCACTCGTTCTCTTTGCTGATTTCACCCACAAACTGCCTGCTTCTACCGTCTTTGCCATCAACGACCCGTATGTTTTAGCCGGTCTCTTTATTGGTGGTTTACTTCCATACCTCTTCGGTGCCATGCTTATGGAATCGGTTGGTAAGGTTGCTCAAAAAGTTGTTGAAGAAGTTCGTCGTCAATTCAAAGAAATTCCAGGTATTATGGAAGGCACTGGTAAACCAGACTATAGTAAGGCTTCCGATATCGTCACCAAAGACGCGCTCAACCAAATGCTTCTCCCAGCTCTTCTACCAATCATCGTTCCTGTCTTGGTAGGCTGGCTCCTCGGCGTACAAGCTCTTGGTGGTTTGCTCGTTGGTACGATCGTTACTGGTCTCTTTGTTGCAATCTCTATGACCACCGGCGGTGGTGCTTGGGATAATGCCAAAAAGTTCATTGAAAAAGGTAACTACGGCGGCAAAGGCTCCTTTGCCCATCAAGCAGCTGTCACTGGTGATACCGTTGGTGACCCATACAAAGACACTGCTGGCCCTTCCATTAACCCAATGATCAAAGTGGCAAACATCGTCGCCTTGCTCATCGTCGGCCTCCTCATTTAAGACGTTATTTTTCCTCAAAATCCCTAGCTCCGGCTGGGGATTTTGTTTTTAGTAGCTGATTGACACTTTTACTCTTTTGGGCTACACTAAGCCCACTTAATTGTATCTATTGTATGTCATATACTCTTAGCAAGCCGGAAAAAGGACAGGTGGTTATCACTATCACCATTGCTCCTAGTGAATATAAAAAAGACCTAGAAACAGCCGCTGTTCGTTTGTCAGAACGCGCTGCCATCAAAGGCTTCCGCCCAGGCAAGGCTCCTTATGAAATGGTTCGCCAACAGCTTGGTGAAGCAAAAATTATGGAGGAAGCAGCGGAACGTTTGGTGCAACACCATTATTTTGAAGCTGTCCGCGCCGAAAAATTGGCCGCTATCGGGATGCCAAAAATTAATGTCCAGAAAATTGCTCCGGGTAATGACTTTGTCTTCACCGCTACTGTTGCTCTTCTGCCGACTATCACCTTACCTGATTTGAAAAAAATCAAAGTTGAAACGAAAGAGGTCAAAGCAACCGACGCTGAAGTCAACAAAATGCTGGAAGATCTTCAAAAGATGCAACCAAAAGAAACGGTGAAGGCTGGTGCTTCTACCAAAGAAGATAAGTTGGTGATTGACCTCGACATGTTCTTGGACAAAGTACCAGTTGATGGTGGTCAAGCCAAAAATCATCAGGTCTATTTGAACGAACCTCACTATATTCCAGGTTTAGCTGAACAATTGGTTGGTCTAGCAAAAGACGATACCAAAGAATTCAGCCTCGATTTTCCAAAAGATCACTACCAAAAACATATCGCTGGCAAAAAAGTTGATTTCAAAGCCAAAGTGAACGAAGTCTACCAGCTGGAATATGCTAAACTCGATGATGAGTTTGCTAAAGTGCTCGGTCAAGAAAGCCTCACTAAGCTCAAAGAGCTTCTTATGGCCAACCTCACTCGCGAAGGTGAAAAGAAAGAAAACGAACGACAGGAAATTGCCATCCTCGATCAGATGATTGAAAAAACTACCTTTGGTGAGATCCCTCAGGTGCTTGTTGATTCTGAAAAACAAAAAATGTTTAATGAACTCAAGTACGATTTAGATCGCCGAGGTATCACGATTGAACAATACCTATCTGATGTAAAGAAAACGGTTGATGAAATTGGCAACGACTTCACCGAACAAGCTGGTAAGCGCGCTAAGGCAGCTCTTGTGTCTCGCCAGGTGGCTCTTGAACAAAAGATCACTGTTACCAAAGAAGATATGGATAAAGAGTTGGCTGATATTAAAGCAGCCTATCCAGGCGACGCAACAGTAGAAGAAAACATTAAGCGCCCAGAAGTTATCGACACTATTGCCGCCACTATCCAAAATCGAAAAGTTTTGGCCTATCTCAAAGAAAATACTCTTGGTAAAAAATAAAGTTCAATTAAAAACCACCGGGTGACTGGTGGTTTTTTAGTAGAGTCTGTATAATCAGACTATCATTATTAGCCTACACGTATGTATTTTGGTGCTCACGTCTCTATTGCTGGTGGACTCGTCAACGCCCCACTCAATGCCGCCAAACTTGGTTGTGAGGTCTTTCAATTCTTTAGCCGATCACCTCAGGGCGGCTTTGTTGCCCCACTCAACCAAGAAATTGCCGGCATGTTCAAAAAAAACGCTGAACTCTGTGCCCAGCGTGAGTGGTATATCCATACCCCATACTTTATTAGTCTGGCCTCTGGCAAAAATAGTTTGTGGCACGGATCAGTGGCGGTGCTACGCGAAGAATTGGAACGCGGCAGTCTCTTGGGGGCACGCTATGTTATTACCCACATGGGAAGTTACAAAGATTTAGGGCGCGAAGCTGGTTTTGAAAAATTAATTGATGGTCTTAAAAAAGTTTTTGATGGTTACACCGGTTCCTCAGAATTACTTATTGAAATTTCTGCTGGATCAGGTGATGTTATCGGCTCAAGCTTTGAAGAAATTGAAAAAATTATTCATCACAAAAAATTAAAGGGATTAAAACTTGGTGTTTGCTACGATACCCAACATGGTTTTGCCAGTGGATATGACATCCGCAATCCTGTTTCGGTCGCCGACACATTCAAACAATTTGATTCACTGGTTGGTCTTGAAAAACTCAAGCTATTTCATTGTAATGATTCCAAAATTGAACTTGGTGGCCACAAAGATCGCCACGAACACTTTGGTGATGGTTTGATTGGAAAGGCTGGTTTTACAGCTCTTTTAAGCCATAAATCTTTCGCCAACACTAATTTTATTGCCGAAACAGAACATGATAAGGTGGAGGCAGATTTAGATCTCCTCAAAAAAATTCGTTCCTCGTTATAATTTTGTAGACAGTAGTCTATACAAAAAAATATGCGCCTTGTTGTCAAAGTTATTCCCAACAGTTCTCAAAATGAAGTGATTGGAACGATGTCTGATGGGGCACTTAAGGTAAAGGTGACAACCGCACCCGTTGACGGCAAAGCAAACGATCAGCTTATCGAACTACTCAGTAAGTATTTCCACTGCCCTAAGAATACTATTACCATTGTCAGTGGAAAAACTAGTAAGCGAAAAATAGTTTCTATTCATTAATCCTCTGTATGGCTTTTTTCAAGAGAACACCTGAGCAGTCACCGGCCGAAAAACTTATTTATATTCGCGAACTTAAAACTATTGATGATGTAATTCGCGAAATCACCTTATTGCGCGGAAAAAAAATGACCCGTGAAGAGTCAGATGTTATTTTTACTAAAATTGGCAGAGCTATTAATGGAATGGATGCCAGTAGTTTTCGAGAATTTACTGAAACAATCACTATTGATGGTGAAGAAAAATTTGTTTCTCTTACCAATAATGATGGGGTAGTTATGCTGTCTATCACCAAAGACCCGATTCGCCACCACTAGGGATTGTCTATTCCGCCCTGATTCCAAGGATTACAGCGAAGAACGCGCCATATAGTACGAGGTACTCCACGAATGAGGCCTCGTTTTTGTATTACTTCGTAACCATATTGGCTGCAAGTTGGATAAAACCGGCAATAACCATAGGGGTGGAAGCGTTTGAGCCAGCTGTGATCAGGGGAAAGTGTCTTTTGATAGAGTTTAATTGCCCACAAGGCTGGTAGACGAGGAAGATAAAGAAGTTTTACTAAAAAATTTAGTACCATACTTATCGCAAGACCCCGCTTTTTTTGAGCAATAATGTCATTTCTTGGCTAATATCAGCGTATTCTTTATCAAGAATACTTGGTTTGGCAATGACCAAAACATAGTATCCATTGGCCAAAACACCTTGTTTAAGGAGCAAACGGACTGTTTCGCGGAGCTGGCGCTTGGCCCGATTGCGTACAACTGCCTTTTTTGACACCTTAAGCCCCACCGTAAAGGCAATTTTAAGCTGACGCACAAAGGCTTCTGGATCTTCCTTCTTGGGGATATAATCTTTATTTTTGGCTAATTCAAGCACTTTTATATCTAAAAAGGTACCACGAAAAAACCGACCTTCCTTCATCAGGAGGTTGAAATCACGAACTTTGGCTAAACGGTTTTTTGGTGGCAGCATAGATCAGGCTCTAGTATACCATAGTTATAAAAAACCGGCCCCGACTGAGTCGGGGCCGGATTGCTTTTTAGCGCTTATATCGGCGCAATTTTCCAGTTATTTCGTCAGAGACAGTGAGCTTCTTACGGCCCTTAACACGGCGACGGCGAAGTACTTCGCGGCCCTGTTTTGTGCTCATACGAGCCATGAAACCGTGCGTTTTAGCACGTTTGCGCTTCTTTGGTTGGTAGGTTCGTTTTGTAGACATACAAACGGTGA
>CAYZGX010000002.1:0-91277 GCA_964478235.1 uncultured Gammaproteobacteria bacterium | reverse complement strand
GGACATTGCCCTTTCAAGGCGAAAATACGGGTTCGATCCCCGTTGGGACTACCAAATGGGATTTCACATGTGTGAAGTCCTTTTTTTGTGCGAAGAATAGCGATAATTTCGGTGTTTCAAATGTTAAATGGTTGTAAGAAGGTTTTTCTGCAAAAATCAAACTCTGCAACTTAAGTTTCTGTTCATATGTGGCCTTTGAGTAGAACTCAGGCACTGTGGAAATGAAGTCAAAACAGTATGTTACCGCTTCATCAATATCAAACTCAACAAGCTTCGTTTCACTGAGTTTCAACTGACAGTCTATTATTCTTTGCTTAATGTCAGAAAACTCTTTTTTAAATTCTTCATCGTCTAAGAGTTCTTTCTTCTTTAACTCCAGAATCTTACTTTTCTCCCCTTCCAGCTTAACCAGCTTCTTATTAAGAAGACCTCTACCATTATTTATCTCCTTATACTTCGTTTGCCAAACATCTAAAATCACAGCCTTAAACGCACTTAAGAACTCTTTTTTAGGAGTGATGTCACTTAGATAGCTTTGAAATTTATCTTCCAGCTTCTTTTTAGAAATAGATATTCTAGATGTGCATTTAGTGTTATAGCAGCGATAGTACGGAAATTTATCACCCATTTTACCAGTAGAGAACGAGCCTGTTAGCGGCCGACCACAGAACGAACAAATGATGAAATGCCGCAGTGGAAATGCGTCATTCCCACGACCAAGAGCAATGTTTGCGCCCTTATCAACCTTTTTTCTTAAAAGTTTTTGGCATTTATAAAACAGCTCTTCGGTTGTTATTTGGGTATGGCTACCAACAAATTCTCCACGATTGGTTTCCATAATACCAATATAGAATTTGTCTGATAGAATTTTATGCATGTGCTGAGATAGCAACCCTTTGCCTTTAGCTGACTTAAAACCTTTTTCTACCGCCTTCCTTCGAATTTCCTCTTCCGTTAACACTCCTTTTGAAAACTCCTCAAAAATATAAGTTACCGTCTCGTGCCGCTCGCTATCTAAAACTATCTCCTTTCTACCAGTCGGGTCAGTATAGTTTAGATATCCTAAAGGCGCTTTCCACGGCCATCTTCCAGACTCCAGGCACTTAACCATCCCATCAGTAACACGCTCACTGCGAACATCATTATCAAGCTGGGCAACAGTCGCCATAATATTTCCAATGAACTTACCGAAGGGCGTGTTATCTACAGCTTCTGTCGTAGAAATAATACGCACTTTGAGACGGTGTAACAAAGCACGGATGTTAGTATAATCATTAACATCACGGGATAACCTATCAATTTTATTCACTATAATGCAGTCGACTTTTCCAGTGTTTGTAGAACAGAACTTAAGCATTTCTTGCAGACCATCTCGGTCAGCTGTCTTAGCTGAAGCACCGTCATCATGAAACTCACCCACAATTTCAATACCGTTAGCCATTGCGTGCTTTAAACAGGCCTCTCTTTGGTTGCCCAAACTAAAGCCGTGTTCCGCTTGTTCAGCGGTTGAAACTCGGTAGTAAATAACACCTTTTAAGGACTTTGCATTTTCATCTTTCATATATTTGTATTATAGGCTATTTAAGTTTATCTGGAAAGTTTATCTTCTGACCATTTTTTAAACAAAACATTAGCAAAATAGTATTGAGTTTGCCTAAGGCTTTCAATGTCCTCGTCGGACATAAGGTAAGCCTTTTCACCTAATAGTTTTTTGAATTCAACTAATGAAATCATGCTATTCTAAAAACTTTGCGTATCGGTCTGTTTTTTTATACATTTTTTCTATTCTTCGAGCATTTCTTGTTGGTTTGCCAGCGTAATATTCTCGTTTTGTTACTAACTGAATCTTTTCCACCTTATCCGCAATATCAAGCATATAAAATAAGTGATAAAACCTCCCATTTCTATTCTTATTTCTTGATTTATAACTAAGCTCATAACAATGTCTACATGCAAAATAATTTCCGTTCAAATATAAAACCCCAACTCGTCTTCCGCAATATTTTTCGTTCTTGTACCACGGACAAATAAACCAGTAACGTACGCCACCGAAATAGCAGGGTGTTGTAGTCAGAGTGATTTTGTAATTAAAACTCTTTACTTCACCATTTTTATTTGTGAGTGAATAATTAAACTGAATAGCCTTTTCAGAAGTGAGCCACAAACTCTGCAGCCCAACGGTACTCCTATTGCCACCCCATTCATTGACCCACTCAATACTGCCGCTACGGCTATCACTTAAATATTCCCACTCATTAAGCCGCCATACCTCAATCTTCTTGCAATAATCAGCTTCATCTCTTTTCATATACATCGAAATCAATAGACATGCGATTGTACATAGTATTAGAACCATTATAGGAATAGAACTATATAGTCCTATTCTTTAGTACTATAGTAAGTGCTATATAGTACTATGTATCAAAATTCGACATCTTTCAGCTTATCTTCGCCTTCAAACGCATTCATTAAGTGCGTGCTATACTCTTCGTCAAACCTATGAAGCACAAACTGCTCAAACTGTTTCCAATCTTCTTTGTCAGCAACTCGCACAATGTCCATGAACCGTCCACCACCTCCACGTATAGCAGGTGGGTATAAAACGAATCGTCCTTTATTTTCTTCAAACTTAGTGCGCATAACTCTAAAGCCTCTTACGTCAAACTGGCCAATTGAGATGGTGACTGTCGCGGGCATGTTTTCTTTGTCGTGAAATTTAAATTTTAGAGAAATTTCTTTAGGGTCAATTTTCATATATTATTCATGTTTTGAGAGGGCTAATCATCTCAAACGAGTAAAGTTATTAGGCTTGGGCGTTAACACCCCTCTCAAGCCAGCCTGGAGTGTTTTTCCTACCCTCCTCAGGCATACCAGAGCTATGTACGAGATGCGCTACCACCCCTCGCTTCTCAACAGGAGAATAATCATTTTTATCAACCAGCCTGTTAAACCAATGGCGTACAGCCTTTTTCCCAAATCGACCCTCTTTAACTGTGGCAAAAAACACCACGTAGGAACTCCAGTAAGGATGCTTACTGCTTACTTCATTAAACTTTCTTCTAATAGACTTCATAATTTAGCGGTTGTTAAAAATGGCCTGCACATCTCGCATCGCATTAACCATATCGTGTGCAAAAACTTTTAATTTCTTTGATAGAAACTGTGACAAAACTTTTTCGCATTTAACCTTATCTTCAAAGCGAAAAAAAATAATCCCTCTCTCATCGGGTTGGTAGCCATTAACTACACAGCCTGCGCTGAGGAGGGTATAAATTTCGAAGCGGTCTTTTGTGGAATAGAACTCAGTATACTCTGTTTGCATATGCATAAAATAAAAAAACTACAGTTTGTATAACTGCAGTTTATATTTTCTCTCTTTAAAAGTATAAGAATCTTCTGTACTACACTTCTTTTCTCCTTCTGCGTTCAAGAGATATAATTTTCCCTATGTAACCCTCATCTAAATATATCTTTTTCAGAGCTAAAAGCTTCCTTATGCTCTTTCTAGCCAAATCCCTACGTTCGTAAATAAAGTTATTTCGCTCTCTAATGTTCTTACTGATTTTTCTAGCATTCTTTATAGAGTCTTTGTTAAGAGAATACTTAGATTGAAGATATTCAATTTTAGGCCAATTTTTTTCAACAAAATCAACCACGTCTCTTTGAGTTGCTTGAGGATGAATTTTAACAGCAAGTGGAAACATCTTATTGTTATTAGCATTTATGCTAACGTAGTTTTCATATAAATCAGGGTCATCACCACAATACTCGCCAAGTTCTTCAGACAAATCAGCAATTTTACATAAATCTCCCCCACCAAAGAGCCGACTGTAATCCTCAGCTTCTGAAAGAAGAATTTTATTGTAAAAAATATAACCCTTCAATAAAATTTGTGCGTAATAAGTATTTAGCTGCAAATCGATGGTTGCATCTCTAATTGACTGATTTAGCTTTCTTGATACCACCCCTCTTTCCGACGGTTGCAGGTCCATTTCCTTTGGAAAATGAAGTGAGCCGCTTTTTTCAAAGCTTGCTGAGTTCTCTTTAGTTAGCGCCCAGCCTTCTTGAGGAATTCCTAATTCAGACCTAACTTTCTTTACTTCATCCTGAAAAAAGTCAGATTCGATAAATTTCTCTAAGTACACTAGGAATTTTCCTCTTGATTTACTTATTTTCATATTCATTTTATACCTTAACCTACCATTTTTACGCCCGCTTAACAAGCTGCTACTTTTGTTGACTTTACAGGGCATTTTGGATATACTGGCAATGCTAAACAACAATTGAATTCCAGAAGATGGGCTGTATTTACAGCTAAATCTTTGCGCATGCGTGCAGGAACGGACATTCCGACCAAAACGCATGCGGCATCTTCGGATACCAACTGTTGTTTAGCAGGTCGGGTGTCCGTTTTTTATTTACACTAATATGAACAAATTAGCTTATCTAATTGCTGCGCTATGTTTTCTTGGTGTTGGGTGCAGTAACGAGCAACAACGTATTATCGCTGAACAGCAAAAAAGGATTGACGAGCTAACTCAATTACAAACGACATCCTCGCAACAAATTCAAAAAGATGTTTCGCCAGTTGCGCCAACTTCTTTATCGCAGCTTGCTAAAAATGCTGGGGTAAAATTAAATACCACCACAGTAAAAAATAGCTTACCTCCGAAAGAGATTGCAGAAAAAAACTTTTACGATGATACTATCAAATTATACCTAAACAAAGTAACGTTTCTTGAAAAACAGATTAAAATATTTGATATTTATAAAGGTATTTTTGAAGACCAAGCCGCTGACGAGAGAGATTCAATTTCAGTAGCTGAAAAACTTCAAAATCAAGGAGTTAACACATCGTTTGGCAAGGCTGTGTGGCAGGCGGAGCTAGCTGAAGATGTGCGGTTGATTGGGGCTTATAATAACGCCACTGAACAGCTTAAGCTGACTTTGCAAAAGTTGCTGGACGAAATAAAGCCAGCAGGCTTTATTGGCTCAAATGTTTCAAAGGCTGAGTATCTGCTGCGTGAGGAAGCGCTTAACACTAGTATCAATGAAGATACTATCAAAAGTATTCCTGATGCTATCAGTAAAACAAGATACTTTACCGCTCAAAAACGAGATATACTTCACGCAGAAGTATTAGCCGCTGCTGAAAAAGACCTAGCTACTTTACAGCAGCAGCTAGCAGCAATCCAAGCTGAGATAGCCAGAACTCCCCCTATTGTTTTACCTTCTATAAACACCTCACAATCGGCTCTACCGACCAGTATACATTGCGAGACAACTCACAACGCTAATGGCTATCCGAGTACATCGTGCACCAATATGACCACTCTACAAACAATGCGGTGCGATACATCATACAATGCGTACGGCAACGAGCAAAAAAGTTGCTATTCACGGTAGTCGCTTTGTTTTTTAAGTGAGATTAAAAATCCCTACGAGCCTATCTTGCGCTATAGGCGGTTTTGGGCTATTCTAGGCTCATTATGTATATGAAAATGTATATCCATTCTGAGCGCCAGGATGCCGATATTCATGCGAATGTCGGTTTATGCTCAATAAAATTGTAAAAATAGCCAATACTGGACGATTTGAAGACTACAACGCTGATGGTGATGTAGCGTTTCGAAAACTAAACATCGTATATGGCGAAAATGGACGTGGTAAAACAACTTTATCTGCCATACTTCGCTCTCTAAAAACAAACAATCCTTCTTACGTACTTGAACGCTCTACCATAAGAACAGACGGAACACTTGTAACACCGAACATTAAAATTCTTACTGGAAGTGGGATAGTCAACTTTAGTGCTGGTATATGGGACACTACTGCCCCGCCAAATATAGAAATTTTCGATTCTAATTTTGTAAATGAAAACGTTTTTTCAGGCGAAATAGTTGAACACGAACACAAAAAGAACCTATACCGCTTTTTAATTGGCGACATGGCTGTCGCCAAAGCTCAGGAGGTTAACAAATTAAACGGCGAAGTAAACGCAAAGCAGACAGCAATCAGCTTAAAGGAGGCTGAAATTAAACTACATACTACCGATTCAATATCTGTTGAAAATTTTATTAAGCTTCCTGCTTTGCCATCAGACCATGACGCGCAAATAGCAGCGCAGGAGAAAGAAGTTGAAACTGTTAAAAAATCATCGACCATAATATCTAAACCAGTTCTTACAAAAGTTACCCTTCCTATACTACCACTAAAGAAGCTAAACGAACTGTTGCCCAAACAACTCGAAAACGTCGCCGAAGATGCTGAAAAAAAGACTCTTGACCACACCAGTCATCTTGGTGGTGGCTCAGAGGCTTTGGTTTGGGTTCAGAACGGTATTTCATATGACAAAGGCAGTAATTGTCCGTTTTGTGGCCAAAATACTGCTGGCAGTAGTTTGTTGAGTGCATACCGTGGCTATTTCAATTTAGCCTACAAAATACATAAAACTGAGATAGCTGAAATGACCAGTCATTTCTCACGTGCGCTCTCAACTGAGGCGCTTAGTTCCGTTCAGCGTATTTTTGAGAACAACGATGGTCTTATTGATTTTTGGAAAGATTATGCGGTGTTTACAAAACCAACGTCTCCTTTTAACGATTTGAAAGAGGCCTGGGACAAGCTTCAAACTGAAATCACCGAACATCTTAAACGCAAAACTGATGCTCCGCTTGAAATTATCAACGTTGAGCCAAATTTGGCGGCAGCACTACTGGAGTTTGGTGAAATCGAAAAATTAGTGACTGCATACAACAAAGAAGTTGCCGACATTAACGCTATTTTAGCAACCAAAAAAACATCTGCGGGTTCTGGAAACTTACTTACTGAGCAAAATAAACTTAGCACACTCAACTGCCTAAAGAATCGACATACACCTTTAGCTACCGAATTATGTAACGCCTGGAAAAAATTAAGAAATGAAAAAACAGAACTTGAAGAGAAAAAAAGGGTTGCAAAAGATGACCTCGATTCCTTTGATAAGACGCTGCTGGAAAGGTTTGAAACAAGTATAAATGCCTACCTGGAAAAGTTTGGGGTATCATTCAGAATTGCACAGACTAGAAAAGGATATAGCGGTGGCACACCAAGCTCAAGTTACTGCATTGAAATTAATGGTGCTCCAATCAACCTTGATGGCGCTATTGGAGAACCCTCATTTAAGTCCATATTGAGTGATGGTGATAAGAGCACCTTGGCTTTTGCCTTCTTCTTGGCACGCCTAGACCAGGACGCAAACATATGCGATAAAGTAGTTATTTTTGACGACCCGATTACTAGTCTCGACATTCACCGAAAGACCTCCACTCAGCAAGAAATAATGCTTATGGCGGCAAAAGCAAAACAAACAATCGTAATGTCTCATGATTTACAATTTTTAATTTCTGTTTGGAACGAAGCCAAAGCTCTCGACCTTAAATGCTTAGAAGTTAAACGAGTTGCAAACAGCAGTACTATTGTGGAGTGGGACGTAGCTCATCATGCCCTAAACACATATCTTCGAGACATTGAAACTCTCAATAAATTTGCTGACACAGGTGAGTATTCAAGCTTGATTGGCGTCGCAAGATGTATCAGGCCAGTTCTTGAAGGTTATCTTCGTTTTAAGTTACCAAAATTATTTTTGCCTGCTGAATGGCTGGGAGACCTGCTGTCGAAAATGGCAGCCGTAAACCAAGCAGATTTACCTAAATCGCTACATGGTCTTGAAGCTGAACTGAGTAGTATTAACGATTACTCAAAAAAGTATCACCACCCTGCGGCAGATGGAGTGTCAATTAGCGAAGGTGAATTAAAAAGCTATGTTATTCGGACTTTAAAAGTTCTCGGCGGCTAGTTATGCTTCGTTGACAAAACCTTGAAATCGTGGTAAAATATACATGTACTCTTCACAATTTAAACTGTCAGCCTGTCACTAATCAGGCCATGTAGTACTTCTCAACTTAGTTGAGATAGGTAACCAGGGAAATCTGCTGGAAACCAATGTAATATATGACTAACCTAAGCGGTTGGGAGATTTCATTCAGTCATAGACTGGATTTAATCTCTTAGCCGCTTTTTTGTTTTTAAAGGTCGTTCGCTTTTAAAGCAGAAAACATCAAGCACTAATTTAATTCACCTAACAATAAACATATGAAAAATATAAAAAATACTGAGTCAACACATTCTTTATCAGATTACTATGCAAAATGCGATGAACTTACTAAAAAGGCTGAAACGCTCGTAAAAAAACATATTAAAGGAACTCGCAAAGGTCTTCCAGACGAACAAAATTACACGCATTCTTTTCGTGTTCGAGATTTGGTAAGCACTTGTCATCACTGGGATGACCCTGATTATGATTTGTTTACCGCAGCCTTGCTACATGACATTGTTGAAGATGGTGGCATATCATTCGAAGAACTAAAGAATATGGGTTTTACAGAGCGTACCATTGAGCTTATCAGGCTTTGCACTCACCCTATGGACGTTACAGACCACACTGAACGATGGCTACTCATGATTGCGAGACTCACGGAAGCCAAAAACGAAGATGCGTGGCGTATCAAATTAGCTGACTTAACTGATAACCTTAAGCAGTCGGGCGGCTTAACTGAGGAGAATCGCAGATTTATGGTAGAGGTAAAAGCGCCCATTTTGCTTCGGTTAACTAATAATGTTTACTATTCTGCACATTATACCCTTGAACAGGAGATGGAAAAACAGAGAAAATTATTGCCTTTACTTAGCGAAAACTTGTAAAAAAGCAATCTTAGAGATACAATCTAGTTAGCTTTAACTATGGGTAGAAATACCCATTATTTATGAATATGAGTAATAAAATAAAGTCCTTTTTCCGCCCAGATTTGAATCTAACTTCAAGATGGTGGCATAGATTATTAAAAGTAGTCTTTGTTGTCACGACTACTTTCCTAATAATAGTTACACCTATTGGGTTGTATCACGGTATCGAACTAAAACCATCAAACACAAAAATAATATATTCCATTGAGGATTTTACTAGAAAGTCTTACAAAACAGGCAATGTCGTACCAGATTTTTTAGCTTTGAATGGCGAGTTCGGCTGTCTTAACGTACTGGAAGATGAGTATACTTGGTTATACGAATACAAACTCAAAGAACAGAGTTATTGTAATAGAAATTTAGAAAATTCACTTGATACCGCTTTACCACTTGTGTCTTCTGATTACAAGAAGGAATCTGAAAAAATGAAAACAACGATAAAAGAAAGCATCCTTAATTTAGTTCATGAAAAAAACCGAGTTTGCTTAATACATGAAGATAAACGTGACAAATGTGCCTATGAAAACATAGTTAAGTATGAAAGAAGCAATGCTTTTTTTCTTCATGTCGCATTGTTCTCAATTCTTATCTGGTTCTGTTGGATTACTTTGTGCCTAGTATTATATTTTAAAGGCTTCTTATACATTATTTTTGGTAGAAAAAAAGAATAACAATCATATGAAATTCATTAATGGTACTTTGGTTATAGTTGTTCTATTCATAGGTGCGTTATACGCATTAATTAGCGGCATTCACCATGAAACTACGGTGGGTGAACATACTGGTTATGTTACTGCGGTTGAAAGAAGAGGGTTGTATTTCAAGACATTTAGGGCTTACGTTAAAACCGACCCACAATCTTCTCAAGAAGATGAGTATTGTGTTGTTGACCCAAAGGTATATTCAAAACTTGAAGAATTAGCCCAGAAAAAAACACAGGTAACAGTATCTTTTAATTCTTGGTTGATATCTGGGCAGAAAAATTGTGCTGGTGAAGACGCTGTAATTTATTATGTGATTGCTACTGCCGAAATTTCTCAAAGAGAGAATGAGGCGAAGGCATTCGTTGAGGCTTATATTGCAGGTGACCCGATTAAAGAAAAACAGATTTCAGACATGAAAAAAGCAATTTTCGATGTTACAGGAAGCGAGGCTCAATATTCAGAAATTAAACAGTTATTAGACTCACTAAATTTACAACCAACAACAAGTACACAAGTAAAGCCTGTAACCCAAGTACGCAAGACCATTGACCCAGCGATAAAAATAGAAAAGTGTAAAACTCAAGCAAAGAATTATGCAGACGGTGTAGCTAGGAGAGACTATCTGCTAGCCTTTGAAAAAGCCCAAGAAGCAGGTGACACGCAAACTGCACAGTTTTATTATGAGTTAAGTCGTAAACCAGAACATCCAGCTAACTACGATAGCAACTATAATTCTGAATACATAAAGTGTTTGGACAATTAGGTTTATATAGCTTGTAAAACCACCTTCCACCTACCTATTTCCTGTACCAAAGAGTTCCAATTCTCAATCATTGGGTCTACCAATAAAAATACTCCAGTTTATCTGGGGTATTTTTATTTTATCCTCATACCCATTTTATCCTTAATAAACTGCCTTATATTTTGTCTACTGCCCTACATATCAAAAAATACTGAGGTGTCCCACTCGGTATGGCAGTATTGACAAATAGGTGATTGTATTGTATAATTAGCCGTTCTGATTTTAGTTACATCACTAGTCAGAGCAGGGAGCAAACAAGCAATACAAACTGCGCATTTCGCGCAATCTGGCACGGACAGACGTCCGGTTTGCCAAGAGGAGAGAAGCCCATGGCTGAGATCGATTTGCAACATTACATTGGAGGGCAGGTCTTCTATAGCGTCTGGTCAACTGGTCGTACTAGCCACCGGGTGTGGCATCGGTCGGAAATCGCCAAGATCGTACAGAAAAAAGAAAAAATTACCATTCACTGCTCCTGGGTGGGTCGTCTGTTCGTAGCTACGAGGGACGACAAAGATGAGACCGATGACCGCTGGGAGTTCGATGGTCCAGATATCGTCAAGCTGCCGGTCAAGAAAATCGCATTGACCAATGGAGTTCTTTCCGTTTCGAGTATCATGAACAAAGAGCTGATCATGGTCTACCTGTACCCCAATGGGCACAAGACCAACATCGTGCGCCAACCCAGCGCCGGGGAATAGTGTAAAAGCTACAAGAAACACTCAACCCCTCCTTGCATCGTGCAGGGAGGCAGGCGAACATTAGAAGTAAAACCGTCCACTCATTTTGGCTACAAATCATTGTACCTAAAATGAGACGGTTTTGCTCAAAAAAATATTTAAAACACTTCAAGCAATTGGGGTGTTTTTATATTGACAAAATCCACAAAACAAGTACTATCCTACACGAAGCTCAACTATCCGCGTCTCACCAAGCTGAACACCTCCACCTCGTCCATCGGAAAGGGGCATCATGAACAATGCAAACGCCGAAGAAGTCATCCACAGTTTTCTTGATCTTTTTCTGAATAAGTACCTGCCGAGGCAGGTACGCACATCGCACCGGAAAAGAAAAAAGCTTGAGACAGAATGTGTGAACAAAATTGAACTCACGCAGATTCTCATTGAGGGGTACGAAGCTGACGAAACGTACACTATTTCTCAGGTAGCCGGCATGCTCGTGGCGCGCGGCTCGCTCCCCGCGAACCGAGCCGATCGAGATAATGACAACCTGCTGCGCAAGGCTCTGCTCGACCTCGACCGTATGCTGCAGGATTACAAAAGTATTCTGCCACTACCCTGGTCCGCGCTCACACTACGCGTCTCCCGCCGCAACCCCGTCGGGTTCGTGAATACCCCATAATGTTGACTTTTGCCCCACATCGTGGTATCATGTTGACCTCTTAAACAACCTTTTTCTTCCGGAGGCAACCGTGCTACAAGAGGCTCGACGTGTTGGCAAGAAGGTCGCTCTTTTAACCCAGAAAGTCGGTTATTTCAATGTCGTAGTTGGCGCCCTCATTTTTGTCATCGCTCCTGGAGGTGTAGTTCTGTCTCCCATGTGGATTACCTACACCGCCCTGCGTCGCGCCAAAAAGCACACACTGCTCACTGCGTCATCGAAACCAGCCACCCGCACCACCCGCTGAGGCGCTCTCGCGACGCACAGAAAGGGTGTCAGCAAAAATCGCGACCCTTCAAAAACAGCTTAAAGATAGGCTGTTTTTGTTTTATATACTACACCCACTATCTCAATTGTTACTTCTATCCATTTTGTGCTATAATTAGTTTTATATATTATTTTTTATGTATACGTACTTTAATTTAGTACTATGAAACGTAAAAAACAGCCCACTAAAACTAAAGCTCCTGCTCCGGTTGCCACAAACGATCGTATTGATAAACGAAAGCGCCTCTTCTTTAAATTGTTAGGGGTGGCTGGTTTGGGTTTTTTTGGCTCGCTTCTCGCTCCCAAAAAAGCCGAAGCTTATGTATTTGGTAGCACTCCGTCTACCAGTGTTGTTGGGGTAAAAAATAGCTCTAACGCCCGTGTTAACCCAGCTACCGAAGACGGAAACCTGGCAACAATTGTTACCAACACCAATAAAATTCCTTCGCAGGGTCAGGCCGTTATGGCTTCGTCCACTCCGGTGGTTATCGCGAGCAACCAAACAACCTTACCTATTTCTGGTACAGTTACCGCTAGTTTCGACACTTCGTCGGCCATGGTGACCGATTCGGCCGATAGCTTGTTTTTCTTGCGTCGTATTGCTGAATTGCTTGAAGGTGTTGGGACGGTTGATGCTCAGCGGCGCCTACGTGTGACACTTGATTCGATTACCACTTCACTCACCTTGTCTACAATCACCACTGTCGGTACGGTCACTACTGTTACTACCTGCTCCACCGTCACCTCGGTAACCAACATGGTTTCACTTGCTGGTTGGACTCACCAGATGTTCCAAGATCCAGCTGATAATGCCTACGCGAATTCTATTCGTCGCGGGCTTGATTTTACCAGCTCAATTTAGCATCGTTGTATGGCACTTACTACTAATAAACTCATTAGACAAGTTGATACACCCGTCTGGAAGTGGTGTCGTTTTGCACCAGCTGTATCAGCAGCATTTAGCTGTTCTACTACTGCTGAAAATAGCATCTCACACGAATCTCACGGCCGCTACATCTACTACCTCATTACTGCGGCACTCTTTTACAAATACGACACCTGGAATGATACCTACATTCAGCTAAGTATCCCAACTATTGCCCCAACCACTTGGGCATCCATGAAATTTTCGAGTGATTATGGCTATGAAGGGGCTGTTTTGTCTGCTACCGCTACCACCATTACAGCTGCTGCCTACAACGGCCAGGTGCTCAAAGGGTATGATATTAAAATTGTTTCGGGCACCGGGGCGGGGCAACGCCGCAAAATTACTGCTGTAGCTGACCCAGTGGTCGCCCAAACCGGCATCATGACAGCCATCAGTGCTGGTTTAACTTTCACTGATTCTACTTCTACCGCAGCTATCAACCAGTATGCTGGTTATCAATTTCGCGTTATCTACGGCGCTGGTATCGGGGCAGTGCGTAAAATTTTACACCATACTGCCACGGTGTTTACCTACGCTGATACTGGTGGTTACGAAATCGACTACAACACCAACCCAGCTGCACCGGCTACCGCTTTTGTTGCTCAAGCTGCCGGCGTTGGCTCTATCTATCAAATAGAAAGCTCTGTTATCACCGTTGATACTGCTTGGGATGTCACCCCAGATTCTTCATCACGCTTTATTGTGGAATCAGGCGGCATCTTTTTATTCTCCTCTAGTGCTTCAATTCCTTTTTATACTGTTCAGTTTTACGACGTAGCTGCTGATACCTGGTATATCCGCTCAGCTACCTCAGCCCTACTCAACGTTGCCGCCACCGACGGAGCTATCGAAAAACCAAATCTGAATGCGACTTTGTGGGAAAAGGGTACTGCGACTTCTGGCACTATCACCACCCTCACCGACAGCACAAAAAACTGGACTACCAACGAATGGGCTGGCTATTATGTCCGTTTTTATTCTGGTACCAAACCATCCTCGGGCGCTGATCAAATTCGTCTTATCGTCTCAAATACTGCCACTGTGCTCACGTGGGCAGGCAGTATTACCACCCCAGCTGATACAACCACTTTGTACCGTATTGAAGGATTTGGAGGCGGTGTGGCAACAGCTGCTACCAGTACCACACTTACTGATACAAACGCCCCAGCCGCTAGCTGGACCACCAATCGCTGGGCCAATTATATGGTAGAAATTATTTCCGGCACCGGTATTGGCCAGCGCCGACGTATTGCGAGTAATACTGCCACCGCCCTTACCTTGTATGCGGAGAATGCTTGGACAACGACTCCTGATACCACGAGTGGCTATATTATTGTTGGCGACTACGACAAAATTTTCTTTGCCATGGGCGTGCAATCGGCCATCATCGGGTACAGCATTCCTTCTGATATGTGTTTCTTGGGACGCAATTTTGCCTCAGGATCACCGGCACAAGGCACCGTTACTTTGTGCAACTCTTCCGGCGTCTTGTCCCGCCGCGATCAAGCTATTTCCACTATTACCTTTTCTACTACCACCGCAACAGTAACCACCGTCAACGCACACCGTCTCAAAGTTGGCGACTATATAAAAATACAAGGCGCCACCGGTGGCGATGCGGCCACCTACAACATCACTACTACCGTTGTATCGGTGACCAGCGCAACAGTATTTACCTACACTATGGGGGGCACTCCATCGGGCAATGCTACCTTTACCGGTTTTTCTACATCCACTCTGACCGACGCTTCACAAAATTGGACGGTGAACGCTTGGGCCAACTATATCGTTTACTATGCCGCCGCCAACCCAGTAGCCGCCACCGGCTCGCTCATCTCGGTTGGTATGGAAATCTCTTCCAATACTGCCACGACGCTTACCCTAAAAACTGCCACTACATTGCCGGTAAACGGTACTGGTCGGTATGTTATTTGTGAGCGTGCTGGATATGGTGCGAGCACCTCTGGTATTGCCACCGGCGCCGGCCAAACTACTACCGCTATTGCCGATAGTAGTCAAACCTGGGCCACCAACATCTTTACTGGTAAGCGCGTCAAAAAAACCGCCGGCGCTGGCCAATCTGATATCGAAGGTATCGTTTCTTCAAATACTTCTACAGTCTTGACTATTACTGTTGCTGGCACACTACCGGTGGCAGCTTCAACATCCTACACTGTCTACGACGAAGTAACGCGCGGTTTGGCAACCTGTATGAAGTGGGGTTTTGGCACCTCCGACGCTAACATGAAAGGTAAATTTATTTTCTCCGCCAAAGGTAGTGCAGCGCTCGGCTTTGATCGTTTCAATATCACCACCAATCGCTGGGAGCCGATGAGTATCACTCCGCAGATTGAAACGCTTACCACCGGTGCACAATACGCTTATGATGGCGGTGACCGCTTATATCTCAACGTATCCGCCACTACACAAAGAATATATTATTTAGATGTTGTCGAAAATACCTTAGAGGCGGCTGGACAGTACCCTTATACTGCCGGTACTGCCATCGTGGGTAATAAAATGGAAATATTTACCACTGTTGATGGATTAAAGTGGTTGTGGATTAATCGCCCAAGTAACTTGGAAAGCTTTAAAGCACTACTCTTTACCTAGGTTATGGATCTTGATTTCCTGAAAACAATCCTCGAGAAACGACTCATCACTCTCAATTCGATGCGTGGTTTGCATTTGCAAAATGGTGATTTAGAAAATTACCAAGCAGCCGATACTGACTACCGACAAACTCAAGTCACCCTAAGCCAAATTTTATTACTAGCCACCGTAGAGATGGGCGCGCAAGCAGCCAATTCTTCCCCGGCCGAAATTGTGGCGAGTGGCCTAGAAGTCGTTCTTGATACTACTCCACGACCAGCTCCAGCCACCACCATGCTTGGCTATGACATCTCACTCTACGCCACCGACCCGCTACATCAGCAAAAAATCGACACTATTTTATCAAAAATGCCGGTTTTTGTTTCTTCAAAAGACATCACCGACTATATTATCGCAGCGGCTCCAGCTAGTCCGATAACTGGTGAGATGGTTTGGTTTAGCGCCCACCAATACTCAGTGGATATGCGCCTGGTAACCGCGATTATTCAGCTTGATTCATTTTTTGGTACCCTTGGCATTGGCGCCACCACCAACAACCCTGGCAATGTTGGCAACACTGGTTCTTCTACCCACACATATGCTTCATGGGAAGAGGGTGTGGCTGCTGTTGCCCAATGGCTAAATAAACACCGCACCGCAACAGCTCTTCCAACAGTTGTCCCTACAAGCACGGTTGCCATTGTTCCCCTGACTATCGATATTCCGAATGCTCCAATTCTTACCTCAACTGCCAGTAGTACCATTGCTACAACCTCACCGTTTTTTGCGCCAATCTCCGAGGTTCCAACTCCAAGCACCTCTACACCCAACCCACCTCTCCCTGTAGAGTTCCCAACATCTACCGAACCAGTTGTCCCACCTACAGAAACAGCCTCTACAGCCCCGATCGAACTGCCAGCAGTTGAAGCGCCTGTTGTCGCCCCAGCTGAACTCCCGATAATCGAACCAGTTACGGCCCCTCCCCAAGATGCTAGCCCAGCACCAACCGAAAGCGTAGCAGTTTCTGAACCAAACGACACTATTCCAACTGAATAAGCAGATCTTCAGCCAAAGGAGGGCAAATACGCTCTATGACTACTTTTTGGAAAAAATTTGCCCCGTACGCCATCTACATAGATGAAATTCGCCGGCGCATCTACCGCATTGCGATTGTTTTTTTATTCTTTTTTGCTGTCGGATTCCTTTGTACAATTCCTTTTTTTCGAGTATTTAAGACGTTAATGGAATTTGACGGGGTCTTAATGGTGGCAACTTCACCCTTTCAATTCTTAGATCTTTCTATGAATACCGGGCTTTTCTTTGCTCTCATTTTTACCCTACCCTACATTGCTTTTCAGATATTTTCTTTTTTAAAAACTGGCTTAAACAAGCGAGAAAAACGTCGTTTTTTTGCTACGATCCCTGGAACCATCATTCTCTTTGCCTCTGGTTTTGCCTACGGTTTTTTTACCATGCATTCCACTTTTGGCGCCATTGCTGATATCAACACTAGCCTTGGCATCAAAAATTACTGGGATATCGGCCAATTTTTAGAGCAAATTTTTATCACCTCCACCTTCCTTGGGCTCACCTTTGAATTCCCAATTGTTCTTAGTTTTCTGGTAAAACTCGGTTTGTTGAGCGCTCCGCAATTACGCGGAAAACGCCGTCATGCTGTGCTTACTATTTTTATTTTTGTGACTTTACTTCCACCAACTGATGGTGTATCATTATTGATAATGGTTCTACCTTTGCTGGTTTTATACGAAATTACTATTTTAATGAATGCTAATAAAGCTATTCAAGAAACTAACTAACCACTATGTTTAATATTGGAACAAAAGAAATCGTCATTTTAGCCATTGTGGTAATTCTCTTGTTTGGGACTAAAAAAATCCCAGAATTAGCTAAGAGTATTACTGAAGCTATTCGTCATTTGCGAAGCGCTTTTAAAGATGGTGAAGCAGCCCCAACCGAAGATTCTCAATCCAAGAAAAAATAGTCTTCGTATTTTATATCATGGAGGTTTGTGATTTTTTTTAATCGTGAATTTAGCGCACGACTTTTAAAGATAGCGCCCAAAAAATCATCCGGGGGCTTTCTTTCTTTTTTTTCACTTCTCGCCTTGTGCAGCTTTTTTTCCGCGCCACAAGCAGCCTTAGCCGCTGGTATTACGCAATACCCACTCAATACTACCAACACTATTGGTGAATTTATTTACAATGATGATTTTGTAGCTGCAACGACCAGTTGCTCTATCTCTATTTACAGCCCTTCCAACCTTTTATTGGTTAATAATGTTGCTCTAACTACAACCAGTGACAACGGCTGGCAGAGTTATTCATTTGCCCCCACTTCTACCGAGGGTGTGTACCCAGCAGCTATAACCTGCGGAACACTCGTTGGTGGTGATCTGGCCAAAATTGATAAAACTTTTACCATTACCTCTTCTGGCGCCTCGACTTCGTCGATTGCTACTTCAGTCTGGAGCTCAGCTGCGCGAACACTCACTTCGGGGGCGACTATCGCTACCGATGTCTGGAGCGCCGGAACCCGCACTTTGACTGGCTTTGGCACACTCGTTACCGATATCTGGAGCGATATTACCGCCCCAACTCGTCGCTTGACCGACAGCACATTAACAGGAGGCGGAACAATTGCTACCGAATCATACATTGCCACCGCTCTGAATACTGCTACCTCAAGTATTATTACCGAAGTCCTTGCCAACCGCTCACTCATTAATGCTCTCAATAATATTAGCGCGAGCGATGTCTGGGCTGCGTCGACCCGCTCACTTACCAACTATGGCACTTCCAGTATTGCTTCTGCCATCTGGGAAATTCCAACAACCACTCTCACCAGCCTTGGTTCAGTTGGGCGACTCCTTGCCACCAACCTCGACGCCCAGGTTTCTTCTCGTGGCACGAGCACACTCAGCGCTGCTGACGTGTGGAATAGTGCCGCTCGTACTCTGACCGACTATTCAACTACTTCATTATCACTGGCTGTCTGGAGCAATGCCGCTCGTACTCTAACTAACTACGGTAACGATATTACTGCTGCTGAAGTTTGGAGCATTTTAACATCGACACTTTCCGTTGCTGGCACTATCGGGCAACAGCTGGCAGCTAACACAGATATTGCCGCGTCTACAATCCGCACCGAGGTTCTAACTAACCGATCGCTCATAAACGCGCTTAATAACATTAGCGCTAACGATGTGTGGGCAGCTGGTAGCCGCACCCTCACCGATTACAGTACCTCCACTATTGCTACAGCAATTTGGCAGGTTCCGACAACCACTCTCACCAGTCTTGGCTCAGTTGGACGACTTCTTGCTACCAACCTCGATGCCCAGGTTTCTTCTCGCGGCACGAGCACACTCAGTGCTGCTGACGTGTGGAACACCTCTGTTCGAACCTTGACCGATTACTCTACCACCTCGCTTGCACTCGCTGTCTGGAGCAATGCCGCTCGTACTCTGACCAACTACGGAAACAATATTACTGCTGCTGATGTATGGTCAGTTTTAACTAGCACCCTGACCACTGCTAGCACAATCGGCAACTTCTTGACTGCTAATATTGACGTAGCCGCCTCCACCCGCGCTTCACTGTCTAACCAGACCGCTGGTTTTTTGGTTACCATGTCAAATATTGACAGTGTAGCAGCTGGTAACACCTACCGCGCCAAAATATACGTGCTTAACAGCAATTCTGTCCCAACCGCCTCATTTACCGTACCCGCAATCACTATCTATGACGCTGATCGTAACGTGATTATTTCTGGCGCCAGTATGACTAGTATCGCTACCGGTGTCTATGAATACACCTATTCGATTTCAAGCGCGGCCACCGGCGGCTTGTGGGAATCGTCGGTTTCCACCCAAGTTGAGAGTGGAAAAACAATTACAACTAACGACTACTGGCTTGTGGCCACCTCCCCCGCTCAAGTTATTATTAACAGTGTAACTTCAAGCACCGCCCCTGATGTTTCTGCCAACGTCACTATTACCAACGAAGGTACCAGTGGTTATGAATACCACTATGAGTGGTGTGTCGTGCAAGATCTTACCAATCCATGCGGTGGGAGTAACGATGTCTACTACGCTTCGGCTGCAAAATTTATCAACCCCGGTGAAGATTTTAACACTGACCTCTCTACCACCGTTACATCGGTAGGGGTTCACTATTTTAGATTAGTAGTATACTTTGGCACCGAACAATCCGGCTCTTCCCGCATGTTTACCATTCCTAGCGGAGAAACTGACGGTGGCGGTGGCGGCGGAGGTGGTGGAGGAGGAGGAGGCGGCGGAGGTGGTGGTGGAGGCCCTAGCTCTCTTGCACCAGAAACTACCTCTACACAGCCTGTTGGTGCACAAACCTGCTCTGGGGCTGACTTCAACCATGACACTCGTGTAAATTCGATTGATTTTTCTATCTTATTAGCTTTCTGGAAGTTGACTCCACCGTTCCGCAACCCTTGTGTTGATATCAATAAAGATGCCCAGGTTAACTCAGTAGATTTTTCCATCTTGCTCTACCAATGGGATAAGAAAAAATAATCTATGTACATCACACTCACACCATCAACACCCACTATCCACAAAAATGACATTGTGTCTGTTGGAGTATATCTCAATACCGAGGGGAAGGATATTAATGTAGTGGAAGGGACGCTTTCGATACCTGTTGGTGGTACACTTGTTGACATGCGCGAGGTGAGCGTGGCTGGTTCTGCATTATCATATTGGGTTCGCAAACCATCATGGTCGCCAACCGCTAAAACCATTACATTTACCGGTGGGGCGCCGACTGGCTTTAGTGGTCCGAACGGCTTATTGTTTACCATGTTTTTTAAAGTTAACAATGCCGGTACACTCACCTTCAAACCAACACTTTCCGCCTATGCTCACGACGGCAAAGGCACGCCGGTGCCGGTAAAGGAAATGGCGACATCTTTTTCAATTGGTCGTGCCACCGCCGAACCACATAATGCTGAGCGTGATATTGTTGCCCAAGATAATACACCGCCAGTTTTCACTACAGCCGATATTGGCCAAGATCCAAGCTTATTTAATGGTAAAGTTTTTTTATCAGTATTTGCAACTGACGCTCAATCTGGCATTGATCATTATGAAGTTACCGAGGGCAGTTCCCCGGCAATACGTATTGGTAACACCTATGTTTTGCGCGCTCAAGATCGAAGCTTGCCTGTTACCGTTGTAGCCTATGACAAAGCTGGCAACGCGGCGAGCACTACCCTTCCGCCAACCGTCATAGCAAAAGCCTCTCTCTCTTTTGTTTATATTGTCATTAGCATCATCGTAGCGGTTGGTCTTGGTCTGCTTTTAAAACGTCGAGCTAAAAAATAATCCATGCGCCCGTACCACCAAAAGTTACTAACTGGATTTATAGCCACAAACCTACTGGCTGGTTTAACATTTCCTTTTTATACCGTTCAAGCGGCGACTTTGTCGCTTAGCGCCTCAACTAAAAATGTTGCAGTGGGAAATACTTTTACCATTAGCGCCTATATTAATACCCAAACTAAAACTATTAATAATGCTGAAGCGAGTATCGTCTACCCAGCTGATTTGGTTGAGGTAGTTTCAGTCGCTAGTCAGCCATCGGTTTTTTCGTTATGGGTAGAACAGCCTACAGCCTCTAATGGAGTTGTTTCATTCAACGGCGGTGTCCCTAACCCTGGATATACTGGATCGGGCGGCCGAGTTGTTTCAGCGACTTTTCGAGCTAAAAAAGATGGTACTGCCAACTTCACCTTCAGCGGCGCTGCCATTCGCGAAAATGACGGCTTGGGAACAAACGTCTTTACCGGCCAAAACGGAACAACTGTGGAAATTGCTGCGGCAGCCCCAGCAGATACAACTAAACAACCAGATTCTCCAAAACCAGCACCGACGCTGACTGCTTTAGTGCCAACTTCGCCAACCCACCCAGACCAAACGTCTTGGTATGCAAAAACTGAAGCGGAACTTAATTGGAACATACCGGCTGGTACACGGGTATTTGAAACCTATTTCGGAAAGTCTGCTACTGCCGAACCAGACCAGCGCATAGCTCGATCGATTAATGAAAAATCTTTTGCTAACCTGGAAGACGGCACTTACTATTTTGCTTTGCGCTACCAAACTGTTAGTGGTTGGTCAAAAACTAGCCGCACCATGATACGTGTTGATACGACTGACCCATCCAACGTTTCAGCTGCTCTTACTCTCAACAACTCCCTCCAACAAACCTTGGTTTTACAAGCGACCGATGCAATGTCTGGGGTTGATCACTACGATGTCCACCTTGATAGTTACGATGTTGTGCGCATTACTCCTGAAGCGACTGGGCCAACCACTGTTTTAGTCTCAAAACTATTTCCAAATCTCACACCTGGTCAACACGCTCTAAAGGTGGCAGCTTATGACCGAGCTGGCAACCAGTCGCTCTACACTACTACTGTTGATACACAGCTACTGGGCGCACCAACCATCACCGACTACACTTCGCTTATTAACCGCGGCGACAACATTGTGGTGCGTGGTTCAACCCGCTACCCTGGTGCCCGTATAGCTGTCGAGGTGCAATCCCGACAAGCCGGCTTAATTACCTTTGAGACTGCTGCTAATTCCGAAGGCTCATTCAGTCTGTCCACCGTTCTAACCTCCGCCGATGAAACTGCTCAAGTAACTGCCTATGTCTTGAGCACTACCGGCATCAAAGGACAACCGTCAACAGCTGTGACCATTAACATTTTGCCACCACCATCTTTAGCGGCGAACATGCTGGCGATCTATAAACGCTACTCTCCTATTGGCGCAGCAATCTTGCTATTACTTAGCATTCTTGGCTGGGCTCGATACTTTGCCCTCAAACGCCGTTATCACAAGGTGGAACAGCGCTCTCATCAAATTTTTAGCCTGCTCATGTCACGCGCCCAACGCCAGATTGCTGTGCTTGAAAATGCTGAACGAATCCATGGCCTAACACCTCAAGAACGCCTAGCTCTTGAAGATCTCAAAGAGGTCATGCAGCAGCTTAAAGATTTTGAAAACGGCGGAGCCTCATAGCAATTAACGTGTCTCCGCTTCACTTTCACTGCTGTATATAAAAACTTACCAAATTTGTTGGTAAGTTTTTTTCTACCCTGCTCACTATTGACTAAAAAGCCTAATTAGAAAATTAAAACTCTTTAACACCAACGATCCCCCGCCTTCCGAAGTCTTTATTTCCGATGACGGCCAAGCCCATCTCAATCTCATCACCTGCCAAGGTGATTGGGACGATCTGGAAAAAAGCTACCCCTACAGACTAGTCGTTTTTTCTGATCTGCGTCTAGAGTGAAAAACTAAATACACATCATACCCTTGACAAATATGGCTGATATCACTTGTCAGAATTAGGAATCCCCTATATACTAGGCCATATACCATTTATTCTTAACCATATTTTATATGGCAGGTATGACAAAGTCGGCTTTACTCTCCCTCTTGGCAGAGAAGTCAGGTCTTAGTAAAAAAGATGTCGCAGCTTTCCTCGACACCCTCGCTGAAACAGCGTACAAGGAAGTTAAGAAATCCGGTCAATTTGTTTTGCCAGGTTTTGGCAAAATGGTAAAAGTACACCGCGCAGCTCGCATGGGTCGCAACCCAGCAACCGGCGAACAAATCAAAATTGCTGCTAAAACTGTAGCAAAATTCCGCCTCGCTAAAGTTGCCAAAGAAGCTGTTTTATAAGCTTTTTTCTCAAAACTACAGCCGGCCACCTCAGGTGGCCGGTTTTGTTTTTATACTAAAAAACCTTGACAAAACCCCTGTTTTCAAGTATACTCCTGCTCTATAAACTCGTTCTTTTACAGTGTTATTCCCAGTCGCACCGCTCTCACAATGACTGCTGTGCGCGTGGGAATAACCCCATTGCACCAACCCCTGTCCCCGGAGGACGCCGTGAAAAAACTGTTCGGTTTTGTCAGTGTATTTTTTCTGGTCGCTTGCAGTATGTACACGACCCCCACCCAGAACCAGGCGACGGTGGTCGCAACCACCCCGCCGACCAAGCAGCCGGCCCCCCGACTGACGCCCCAGGTGGATGACAGTTTTCTTCTTCCCCCACCCGAAGGCACAGTCGCTACCGTCGGCTATGGCTTCAAGGTCTATCGGCACCGCCCTCAAGGGCAGGTGTCGACCGAAATCATTGTCACCCCAACGGGTGGCCAGATTCTCGGCGCGCCTCGTGGCCTCGCCTGCGCGTCGAGCTACGACTGTCGGGCGGTCACATTTGTAAAGCACGACGATATCGTCTATCTGGTGGCGCAGCGACAGATCTATCGCTATGGCAAGATCAAGCGCGGTGAAGATGAGGGTCTCACCAGCTTCGAGCTCGTGCACGCGTTCGGGAAGAACCTGACGGCAGTCATCACCGACATCTCGACTGAGGACACCTCGGCGTTCGTCGTCTTTGACACCCAGCAAGGTGCCCCTGCCGGCATCGTCGCCTACCAAGGCTCGGAGTGGCGCTACCTGCCCATCACCCCCGCGGAGATGCGCCGGCACCACAAGACCCGCCTGGTCGGACTGCCGACTGCGCTCGAGCGCCAGAGCGGCACGGCCTACACCTTCCGCTACAAAAATCGGTCGGCGAACGTGACATTCGAAGGCGCCGGGACACTCGCCAACAACTAAGGCGAACTGTTCGCAGAACGGGTTGTGGCGAAGCTTGTAAAGATCGCTCCAACTCCCTATTACAACATAGCTATGCTGTAATAGGGAGAGCGACCTTTCAAAAACCAACTACTTTCCGGTAGTTGGTTTTGTTTTAGTCAAAAATAGCTCACTGTGCTACACTATTAGGACTATTCTTCTTCATTTTTATGAGAAAAATCTTTGTTTTTATTAGTCTCTTTTTCTTTGCTGGCTTAGCTCTCACCCCCACCGCTTTTGTCCGAGCCGAAGATGACTACAACCCCTTTGCCGACAGTGCTGAATTTATCGAATCATTTCACGCCGATCTCACTGTCCGATCTGACGCTTCACTTTTGGTAAAAGAAACAATTGTTTACAACTTTGGAGACCTAGAGCGACATGGTATTTTTAGAGACTTGCCGACAAGCTATTCGAGCCCGAGCGGAACACTCTACACCGCAGTTACTATTACCGCGGTGACCAATCAAGATAACCAACCTATCCCCTATGAACTTGAGGATTTCGGCTACAGCCTCCGAGTGCGGATTGGCGACCCTGATACAACAGTGACAGGCCAGCACACCTACCATATCACCTACGTGGCTCGCGGCGTTGTCCCCCATTTTGAAGATCACGATGAAGTCTATTGGAATGTCACCGGCAACGATTGGCCAGTGCCAATGAAAAAAATAACGGCGACAGTTACTCTGCCAAAGGCTTTTCCACTGTCGGCTCTCAGCAAAAAATGCTACCAAGGCTACACTGGGAGCATCACTTCTTGTGACAGCTCAACTTTTAACACCTCGTCGTCTCAACTTATTACCACGGCTAGCTTTACAGCTAACAATGTGGAGACCTATGATGGTCTCACCGTTGTCGTCGGTTTCCCGGCCGGGCATATTCCGGTGGTCACCCCTCGGCTTGAGCCATACGCCCCAGCTGAAATTGTACCGAACGGCTTTTTTGCTCGCTTGCGCTACACCTTGAATGAAGCGAGCTCTGGCGCCAATAACCCTCTTATTTTCTTTCTACCACTACTCGTTTTTATCTACATGCTCGCCCACTGGTGGTCACACGGTCGCGACAAAGCTGGTCATGGCGTGATTGTCGCTGAGTTTACCGCACCAGACAAATTATCCCCCGCGCAAGTTGGTTTGCTCGTGAAAGGTAAAACCCGACCAATTGACGTTTCAGCTGAAATTATTCATTTGGCAGTCCAAGGATATTTAACCATCACCCGCATTCCCAAAACCGGCCTACTCGGGTCTGATGATTTTATTTTTACCAAAAAGAAAGGTGCCGACGGCTTGCGATCATGGCAAAAAACACTCTTTGAAGAAATTTTTACCAAAAAGAAAATTGAGATAAAAGTGTCCGAGCTTCGCTATGCCCTCTCCACGATTGCTATGGATTTTATGAGCGATATTTCCGAAACATTTGTTGAGAAAAAGTATTACGAAAAAGATCCATGGCAAGTAAAGTTCGCCTACTACCTCAAAGGCGCTGGTGTTGGCATGCTAATCAGCCTTCCGGGGGCACTCCTCGGCTGGATGTGGATTGTCGCTGGTCTTATGTCAGCCTTTATTGTTATTTTTATCGGTTTTCTCATGCCGGTGCGTACCGTACTTGGCTCAACCACCCGCGAACATGCGCTCGGGCTTAAACTCTACCTCTCAGTGGCTGAAAAAGATCGCTTGGCATTTCACAATGCTCCAACAGCTGACCCAAAGCATTTTGAAGCTCTCCTCCCTTATGCGATGGTGCTTGGGGTAGAAGAAGCGTGGGCCAAACACTTTGCCGACATGCAGACTGAGTCGCCAGAGTGGTATAGCGACCCAACGATGAAAACTTTCTCCGCATTGGCTATTACCAACGGCCTCAGCACCTTTAGCTCCCGGGCAGCTAACACGATGCTAACTTCGCGCCCGAGCAAAAGCAGCGGCTCCTCTGGTGGCAGCGGGCTTAGCAGCGGCTCCTCTGGTGGTGGGTTTGGCGGAGGTGGGGGCGGAAGCTGGTAGAAGCCTATTTAGCCGCCTGGTATAGCTTGACTAACCATGATTTTTTTACTATACTACGCGCGCCATGTCAGGGTAGCTCAGTTGGTTAGAGCGTAGCATTCATAACGCTAAGGTCGCGGGTTCGATCCCCGCCCTTGACACACCGTTTTGTCTACTTCTTATATCTATGTTTATGACACGAACTTTCCTTGGTTTTCTCTTGGTGGTATCGCTTGTTTTTCCATCTCTGTCACAAGCTGCAACCACAACTCCAGCCAACCAGCCGACACCCTATTTTTATCTTATCAACTACTACAAACCAGTGGGTGTTTTGGCCACACTCAAGCTTAACGACACCGCTATTGTGAAGAGTCTGCAGACCGGCACCAACAAACAGCTCGTCAAAGGCTATGCCAACGTGAACGCCTGGATTCCAGGAGTTTCTAATACACTGACGGTCACTTTACAGAAAGACACTTCCACCACCACTGCCCCTGGAGAAATTATCTATATTGAAATCTCTCGCGTACGCGACGGCCAAAAAACTAATGAAGGTGAAAAATTAGCGGTCGTGAATATTAAAGCTGACACGCTTACTGCCAAATCAACAACCATCACCAAAACTTTCCGAGCAACACCAGTGCCGCCAAGCACCTTTTGGACTTCAGCCAAACCACTCACTATTACCACCTACACCAAAGGACAGGTCTCAATGCTTATCTTCAAAACATGGCTAGCGATTGGCTCAAAAAATCCAGAGACAATGTTCAAAGCTTTTCGCTATCAATTTAACGAAATAAATAACTACAATTTTGCTCAGGTCTACACTGAAAACGAATTTAAACAAATTGTTTTTCCACCACTCTTTGAAAACCCTCGCCACCGTTTGCCGACTTCAACGTTGCGTTTTGAACTTGTTGCCAACAAACGTTTGATTAAAGTGACTGATAAAAATGGCTACTCCCCAATCAAGCTTGGCCCAGAAAGCAGCTTTGGTGAGATTGAAATTTTAGCCGCCCCAGTCAATGGTGTTTGGACTCTCGCTCGCTAAGGTATGTACATTTTAGGTATTGAAAGTTCATGTGACGATACTTCAGTAGCTCTTCTTCATTCATCTGAAGCAGGGCAATTTGTTGTTTCTGAAAAAACTGCTTCGCAAATTGATGTTCATAAACAATACGGTGGCGTCGTACCTGAAGTGGCTGGGCGTCTCCACGCTGAAAAAATTACCCCACTCATTGAAGCCGTATTAGCCGGACACCCCACGCCTGACGCTATCGCTGTCACAAGTGGCCCTGGGCTCATTACCGGCCTTCTGGTGGGCACTACAGCAGCCAAAACGTTGTCCTACAGCAAGAATATACCGCTCATTCCCACCAACCACCTCCTTGGCCATATCCACTCAGTGGAAATCTCGACCGAACGAGGTGTCCCGCGCGAAGCTATCACCTTTCCAGCGTTAGCATTGGTGGTCAGTGGCGGACACACCGAGCTGGTACTCATGACCGACAACAATGATTGCCGAATTTTGGGCGCTACCAAAGATGACGCTGCCGGTGAATGTTTTGATAAAGTCGCCAAGCTACTACAACTCCCCTATCCAGGTGGTCCACAAATTTCTAAACTCGCTCTCACCGGACGCACCGATGCAATTGCTTTTCCTCGTCCGATGATGCAGGATCCTTCGTACGCTTTTAGTTTTTCGGGTCTCAAAACTTCGGCGCTCTATTGGCTTCGCGACAACACTCTTTCTTCAGAAATTACCGTCAATGACTTTGCAGCCAGTCTTGAGCAGGCAATCGTTGACGTCCTCGTCACCAAAACCATTCGTGCAGCTCGAGAGTTCTCACCAAAAAGTATTATTTTAGCCGGCGGCGTGTCAGCCAACAAAAAACTTCGTTTCTCGCTTGAAGAAGCAGTCAAAAAACATTCGAGCGAAACACGTTTTCTCATGGCTCTCCCCCATTATTGTATGGACAACGGCGCGATGATTGCAGCTGCTGGTTATTACCAAGCCAAAAAACAACATTACACCGATTGGCGAGCAGTGAATGTCGATCCAAACTGGAAAATTGATCAAAAAAAGTACTGATTAACTCAGTACTTTTTTTATAGCTTCTTGAAGCTCGGCGCACTCTCTAACCTGAAAAGCGGTTTTGATTTTTTTTGACCCAACGACAAGCTGAACAGTAACATCCCCCTTAAACTCTTCAAAGACCGCTTTGAGCTCGCTAGCTTTGGCTTGGAGCATCTCGGGTGCCAGAGCGAGATCAAAGGTTGGCATTGCTCTTTCGCTTGGCTCAGGCGCTGTCGAAGCTGGTGCTTCGGGCGCTCGGGCGCTCGAACGTCTCGTTGAGCCGCTGGCAGCCATTTGCGCCACCAAACCTTGAACGTTGTCTTTGGTCAGTACATACGCTTTTTCTACAAAGAGCTTATCGTCGCCTTCTTCGTCCCCGGTGCGACCAATAACACAGACTGTGCGCCCTTCCACCCAGACATCTTTGGTGGTTTCGTAGGTTTTTGGAAAGACCAACAACTCGAGACTGCTCGAGATATCCTGGATAGTCACGAACATCATCGCCGAACCACTACGAGTAATTTTCTTTTTAGTGCTATCAATCACCCCGCCCACCACCACCCACTGTTTGCGGGCTTGGCCAGCTAATTCGGTAATCGGAGTCAACACCCGCTCCATCGCTTTCTGGTAATATGCAAACGGATGTGAGGTGACGTATAGACCAAGCAATTCTTTTTCCCAGGTGAGCTTTTCGTCGGGGGTGGCATTCTTGGCTGGCGATAGTTTTACATGGCTTAAGACATCAATCGCACTTCCGCTAAAAAGAGTGTTTTGTTTGGTGGTGGATTTTGTTTGACGATCGTGAACAAAATGAAGCATCCCCTCAACATTGGCAACCAAAAGTCCGCGGTCGTAACCAAAGCTATCCATCGCCCCACATTTAATGAGCGCTTCTAATGATTTTTTGTTAAGATCTTTATCTTGCACCCGCGACAACATGTTTTCCAAATCAGTGTAGGGTCCATTGGCTTGGCGCTCGGTATAGATAACTTCAGCAATATGCTCGCCAAGATTTTTAATACCACTCAACCCAAAACGAATATGCGCAGGAGAACCATCTTTTGGTTCAATCATAGCAAACGTTTTTTGGCTAGCGTTAATATCTGGTGGTAATACTTTAATCCCCATGCGACTACACTCGTGGATAATCGCTGGCACTTTATCAATATCACCACTTTCCGCAATCAAAACGGCCGTCATGTATTGGAGCGGGAAATTAGCCTTCATGAAGGCAGTTTGGTAGGCCACCACGGCATAACTCGCCGCATGCGCTTTGTTGAAACCGTAAGCTGCAAAAGGTTCAATATATTCCCACAACTTATTAATCGTCGAATCAGACAGCTTACCGATTTCTTTAGCACCTTTGAAAAACTTTTCTTTCTGCTTCATCATTTCTTCTGGAATTTTTTTACCCATCGCTTTGCGAAATTTGTCAGCTTCTTCCCAGTTGTAGCCAGCAAGATTGATCGCCGTCAAAAGCACGTCATCTTGATAGACGATGATACCAAGCGACTGGTCAAGGAAGTCTTTCATGCGCGGATCAAGATATTCCACCAAATCAGGGCTGTTTTTTCGTTTAATATATTCCGGGATAGATTCCATCGGACCAGGGCGGAACAAAGCCACCATCGCCATGATGTCAAAAATACTAGCCGGCCGCAACTCCTTCAAATAGCGAGTCATACCAGAGCCTGACAGCTGAAACACCCCCATAGTTTCTCCACGCGCCAACATATCGTAGGTTTTTTTATCGTCCCACGGTTGGAGATTATAGATATCAATTTTCTGACCAGTAGTTTGCTCGGTCAAAACAACAGCATGCCCCAAGATAGACAAGTTGCGAATACCCAAAAAGTCCATTTTAAGCAGGCCTGCCGCTTCCACCGCATGCATTTCATATTGTGTCACCGTACGCGTTCCACCGACTTCGTGTTGAATTGGAGTAAAATCAGTGAGTGACGATGGCGAGATAACCACCCCGGCCGCATGGATAGAAGTATGACGCGCACAACCTTCAATTTTTTGAGCTAAATCAATCAAGCGTTTTACTTGAGCGTTTTTGTTGTAGAGCTCTTTCAAGTCTGGCTCCAAATCAAGCGCTTTTTCAATCGTCATGTTGAATCCTTGCGCCCCAAACGGAATCAGCTTGGACACCTGATCACAAAACGAATAGCTATAACCAAGCGCACGGCCAACATCGCGAATACTCCCACGAGCAGCCATAGTACCGAAGGTAATAATCTGCGCCACTTTGTCAGCCCCGTATTTTTTGGTGACGTAGGCGATCATATCGTCGCGGCGGTCGTCGGCAAAGTCGGCATCAATATCTGGCGGGCTTGGACGAAATGGATTCAAAAAACGTTCAAATGGCAATTTGAAGAGTAGCGGATTTACCGTGGTAATCCCCATAGCATAGGCCACGATTGACCCGGCGCCCGAGCCACGAGTGGTTTCAATAATCCCGTTTTTACGAGCAAAACCAACGTAATCTGATACGACTAAAAAGTAGGGCGAATATCCTTTTTTGCTAATAATCCCAAGCTCATATTCCACGCGCTCAGCAACTTTTTCATCAACAGCGGTGAGGATAGCGAGACGACGATAGACCTCGTCTTTGAGATGTTCGTCAGCTGTTTTATTGGGCGGTAAATCAATCTGCGGAAAATGCCATTTATTAAGAGCGAGCTGCAGGTTGGTAGCATCAGCAATCTTTTGGGTGTTTTCGAGAGCTTCGGGAATATGCTTAAACCGCCCAGCAATTTCTTTTTCTGAAGCAAGCGAATAATCAATCGCCGCACTACTCGGTCGATTTGGCTCGTCCACCGTGCGCCCATCGCGAATACAGGTCAAAATATCTTGCGCTTCAGCATCTCCCTGACTCAGATAATGCGAATCACGAGTGACAACCAGCGGAATACCAGTGTCTTTACTGAGTTGAATAAGTTCGGTGTTCACCTCAATTTGCCCCTCCAAATCTGGCAGATCATTGAGTTCTAGATAAAAATTGTCAGCGCCAAATATCTCGTGAAATTCTAGCGCCACCTTTTTGGCTTTTTCGTAGTTGTGTTCTTTTTGTAAAATAGCTGGTATTTCCCCCTCAAGACAACCTGATAGGGCAATAATTCCTGTGCTATATTTTTTTAGGGTAGTTTTATCAATCAACGGCTTAGGCATATCTGGCCGAAGCGCACCAATGGAGACTAACTCCACTAAATTGCGGTAGCCAGCGTAGTCTTTGGCCAACAAAACAAGGTGGTAGTATTTATGCTCAACAGTTTTATCATCAATGTCATGAGGTGTAACGTGAAGCTCAACCCCGATAATCGGTTTGATACCTTCTTTTTGACACGCTTCATAAAACTCAATAGCGCCATACAAGTTGGCATGATCAGTGAGTGCAATAGCAGAAAACCCTCGTTTTTTGGCAGCGGAAACCAAATCACCCACCTGGGTTAAGGCGTCGAGTAGCGAATAGTGGCTGTGGGTATGAAGGTGAACAAATGACATAAAAAAAGGGGTTGCCCCTTCGCCCTCAATACTACCCTAACCACCCCTAAAAATCAATGATTAAAAAACCCTCCACTCGGGAGGGTTTTGAAGAAATTATCGTTTCATTTTAGCCGTTACTTTTTTCATTTTTTTGGCCGTCATTGCCACTGCTTTATCAACTGCTTCTTTGGCTGCAGTATCAAATTCCTCAGAGGTGTCATCAAGCCAGTCGTGGGCTTTTTTGGTAACCATTTTTTTGACCAACCCCGAGACCCCACCACTCGCGAGTGTCATAATACCAGAGATGTGCTCCACCTTACCACGGATATAATTAATGGTGTCGGTGAGTGTTTGAAGGCGCATGCGGAACTCTTCTACGATCATGTTAGCATTCCGGAGCAGGCGCATAACATAATAGAAGGCCCAGCAAACAAAAACGGTGACACAAATAATACAGAACGAGACGATGAGATAGAAGAAATCTTGAGTGGTTGCAAACATACCCTTCCTTGATTATATAATTTTAGACTTACAGATAGTATAACATACTTTTAGTAAGCCCACCAACTACTCTGCCTTTAGGCACGCATTTCCGCGCCGCATTTTTTAACTAATTGAGCAATAATTTTGGCGTGAGCAGCGTCAACTTCTTCAGTGGTAAGTGTTTTACTGTCGCTTCCATAAGTAAGATGATAGGCCATACTCTTGTACTCCGCGCCAATAGTCGCACCGCGATAAACATCAAACAACTCCACCCCAAGAAGAAGCGGGTCGCAATTTTTTAACGCTTTTTGCACCATTTCGTGGGTAATATCTTTTTTCACCACCATAGCGATATCACGTTTGACGGTTGGATAGGCTGACAGTGGGCTAAACTTTGTTACAACCATTGCATCCGAGAGAACAAGCGCACTCATATTAATTTCTACCACAGCCACTCGTTCCTCTAGGCCATAAGCCGATCTCACCCGAGGATGTACTTCAAAAATACTACCAACTGTTTCACCGCGTAAACGAATAACTGCCGTGCGTGTCGGATGTTGTGATGGCAAAAGCTCTCGAGCTTCGGCAATAGTGATTGGCACCTGTTTTTGCAGCGCCTCCACCACCCGGCGAGCTTCACTAAACGGATTAGTATTCTTTTTTTCCATAACAACAGCTCCGAGCCAGGTATCTTGGCGTGGTAGCAGCTCATCACCTTGTGGCAGAGCGCGCAGGCCAGGATTTTCTTTGGTGTAGACCTGTCCGATTTCAAACAACCGCACACTTCCACGAGTGGCATTATTGACTACATTTTCTAAAAGATTTGGTAACAGTGAGCGGCGAATCAATGGTTTTTCTTTGGACAGCGGGTTGTCTAATTCCAAAGACAACTTAGCGTCTTCGCCAAGCTTGGCCACCTGAGATGCACTCACAAACGAGTAGTTATACGTTTCGTTATACCCCAATTCAAAAGCGAGAACCCGGCGAACAACCCGACTAAGCGAGCCGAGCTTGTTTACTAGTGGCGGGGTGACTGGAAATGTTGGCAAACTAGCCTGAACAGCCGAATAACCGAGCACTCTCAAAACCTCTTCAACAACATCTTCAGCTCGAGAAACATCTTTGGCGCGCCAACTCGGCACTGTCACGGTGATACTGCCTTTTTTTTCTTTTACTTCAAAACCTAAGCGAGCTAAAATAGCAACAACAGTTTTGCCTGGTACCGAAAGACCAATTCTTTTTTCACAAAAATCTGCTGGTATTTCTAACACCACCTTTGGGGCATTTTTTACCCCCTCATCGACGACAATACTCGACACTTTCGCTCCAGGCGCAACTTCTTGAATCAGAGCAACAACTCGTTCCAAAGCAATTTTTGGCAAGGTGACGTCTAGACTTTTTTCAAAACGAGCTGAGGCGTCGGTGCGAAGTCCGAGTTTAGTTGAAGTTTTACGAATACTGTCCGCCGAAAAATTTGCTGACTCAATAATCACCGTTGTGGTTCCAGCCGTAATCGCACTCTCTTTTCCACCCATCACCCCGGCGATGGCCAGTGGTTTTTCTTTGTTTGCGATCAAGAGCATCCCCTCTTCGAGTTCGCGTTCTTTATCATCAAGTGTGATAATTTTTTCACCATGTTTCGCTGATCTGATAATTACCTCTCCACCAGAAACGGCGTTCGCATCAAAAGCATGAAGTGGTTGACCAAGATCAAGCATGACAAAATTAGTCGCATCAACGATATTGTTAATTGGGCGCACCCCAACAGCCAAAAGACTCTCTTCCAGCCAACGAGGCGATGGAGCAACAGCTACGCCACTCAAAGCAACAGCCATATACCGTGGACACGCTTTAGTGTCGTTGTTTTTTATTTTTAAATCAATGCCTTTGCCTTTTTTAATTTCAGTTGTTTTATATGGTTGAACAGGTCGACCAACAAGCGCGGCAACTTCTCGCGCCAAACCATAATGCCCCCACAAATCTGGGCGGTTGGACAGCGATTTATTATCTATTTCAAAAACAGCATCACTCAGGCCGAGCGCTTTGGCAAGCGGTTCGCCTGCGCGCACCTTGAGACTGCTTAGGTCAACAATTTCTTTTTCAGATTTTTTTGGAAAACGTTCAGCCAAACCGATTTCGTCAGCCCCGCAAATCATACCGTTGGATTCTACACCACGGATTTTGGCCGGCTTCAACTCAATCAACTCCCCTTCGCCGTGCCAGCGCACTTTGGCGCCAGTTTGAGCGACAGCGACATACATATTTGGCACTACATTGCTCCCGCCACAAACAATCGTAGCGGTCTCGGCGCCAGTATCTACTTGGCACACCTGCAGACTGTCAGCGTTCGGATGCTTTTCAGCCGAAAGCACTTTACCAACGACAATTTTGTCGAGATGAGCGCCAGCATAGTCAACACCTTCAACTTCTACGGTGCTTAATTTTAATTTTTCGGCAAGCTCAGCTGGAGTCAGCGACTCTGGAATCGCGACGTGTTTTTTGAGCCATGAAAATGAGATACGCATAGGAGTCTAGAACTGTTCTAAGAAAGAAATCTGGCCGTTTTGGAGCAAGCGAATATCGTCGATGCCATATTTAAGCATTACCAAGCGGGTCAGACCAAAACCAAAAGCAAAACCTTGGTAGACCGAACTATCTACTCCACCTTCTTTGAGTACGTTTGGATGCACCATACCGGCACCAAAGACTTCCAACCAACCGGTGTGTTTACACAAACGACAACCAACGCCTTTACACATAAAGCATGACACTTCGCCGTTGACACCTGGCTCCACAAATGGATAAAACTTAGGGCGAAGACGCACTTTTGTTTCTTCCCCATACAGATGCTTAGCGACAGCTTCAAGCACGCCTTTCAGATGACTAAAAGTAATATTTTTATCAACAACTAACCCTTCCATCTGATAAAAGGTGTGCTCATGGCGAACATCGGTCGCTTCATTACGGAAACATTTTCCTGGCACAATCGCGCGCAGTGGAGCACCATATTTTTGGAGCGCTCTCACCTGCATAGGCGAAGTGTGAGTGCGCATCACCCAGTTACTATGCTCTTTAACATAAAACGTATCTTGCATGTCCCGAGCTGGATGGTTTTCAGGAATATTGAGCGCTGAAAAATTATAATAATCACTTTCGAGCTCAGGTCCGTCGAGCACTGCAAAACCCATGGAAGTAAACAAATCTTCCAGATCTTGCTGTACCAGTGTGTTTGGGTGAAGCGATCCGCGACGCGAAGCTCCGAGTGATGGCTCAGAGATATCGATTCGCTCTTCTTCAGCCTTGGTCATCCATTCTTCAGCTTCAAAAATATCACGACGAGCTTTGAACTCGCTTTCAATCAATTGCTTTACTTCGTTGGCCATTTGCCCAGCGGCAGCCCGAGCTTCCCCGGTTAAATCTTTAAGCTCTTTGAGCAGTTGGGTGAGCTCCCCGGCTTTACGGCCAAGCACTTTGTTTTCCAGCTCTTCCAGATGCGCCTTGTCTTTTACTGCCTTAATCGCGAGCAAGGCTTCGTTTTTTAATTGTTCAAGTTTAGATTGCATACATTCATTAAGGTTGTTTGATACCTATACTAGCAGAAAAATGCCGTATACTCTAGTGCTTATAAAATAGCTTGAAACCAACCAATAAATACATCTTTAAATGCTCCCAGATCTTTGGCTGTTACGACCACCACCAAAAACATCAAAGCCATAAAACCAACAGCGTGAATCGTTTGCTCCAAGCGTGGAGTGACCGGGCGACGACGAATAGCGCCGATAAGCACAAACAACCAACGACCACCATCAAGCGCTGGAATCGGCAGAGCGTTCAAGACAGCTAGATTGAGCGATAGCATGGCGGTGAACTGCAGAAGATAGCTAATACCGAGGCGAGCAACCTCACCAGTCATTACAGCGACACCAACTGGACCAGAGATATTCCCATCGACTCCCTGACCAGTGAAGAGTCCTTTAAACAAGAGACCGAAAGCAACGAGGATTTCTCGAATATAGACGCCGGTGGCAAAAATGCCTTTGTAGAAAGCTTTGTACCAGACATATTTCTCCACTCCAACGTCGGCGAGCGCCACCCCAATGGCTGCCCGACCAGTTTCTTTGAGGAGTGCTGGTGTGATCGTTTTTTCTAATGTTTCTGCTCCGCGAGTGATAGTGATAGCAACTGGCGCCCCTTCGTGACCAGCAATATAAGCTTGAAATTCACTCAACGTCGGCGCGCTCGTCTCCCCCATTTTTAAGACCACATCCCCCGGCTGAAGCCCAGCCCTTTGAGCCGGTGTGTCTGACAATACCTCCACAATATGAAGATGTCTATCGGCCAGCGAAACAGTGCCGTTAGCCACTGTTGGTTGACCAATCATAAAACCAACAGAGAGTAGAACATATGCCACGAAGACATTCATAGCTACACCCGCCAACAAGACTTTGGTTTTAATCCAAGTACTTTTTCGCGCAAAACTATCGGTGTCACTGGCGCCAATTTCAGCTGCATTTTCACCTTTGATGCGTACAAAACCACCCAGCGGAATGAGGTTGAAAGAATAGAGTGTCGGCAAAGTTCTATCTTCTTGTTGGGTGGATTCGCGACCCACCACCCATTGCCAACGCACTCGTCCATTTTCCACCAATCGGCGAACCCCAAATAGGCGTGGAGGAAAACCAAAGCCGAATTCTTCCACCCGAATACCAGCTCGACGAGCCATAATAAAATGGCCAAATTCGTGTGAAATAACGAGAATACCGAGGACAGCGAGAAAGACAAATAAGGTGAACATACCGATAAAACAACTTGCTAACTTAATTTTCGTAGTATATACTACGGACAGATAAAAATAAAGGGTTGTCGCCTACTTTAATGTGCGATACCCTATTTAATACTAGCGTATTTATGTCACCACTTACTATAGCTCTCATCGTGTTAGGTGTCTTAGCACTTTGGCTTATTCTCACCTTCAATGGTTTAATCCGTCTCAAAAATCGCGTTGACGAAGCAACGAGTGATATCGATGTTCAGCTCAAACGTCGCTACGACCTTATCCCTAATTTGGTAGAGACAGTTAAAGGTTATATGACTCATGAGCGCGAAACCTTGGTCAAATTGACCGAAGCTCGCTCGGCAGCTATGAAAACTCATGATGATAAAAATGCTACTTTGGCACAACGTGAAGCAGCTGAAAACCAACTCTCGAATACTCTTAAGAGTTTGTTTGCAGTATCCGAAGCCTATCCAGATTTGAAAGCAAGCCAGAACTTCCTCCAATTGCAGGATGAAATCGCTGACACTGAAAATAAAATCCAAGCTTCTCGCCGATTTTATAATGGTAATGTCCGCGACTTCAACACCAAGATCCAGGTTTTCCCAACGAACCTTATCGCTGGAATGCTTCGCTTCACCAAATATGAATTCTTTTCTGCTGCTGAAGGCGAACGCGCTAACGTAAAAGTACAATTCTAGTCAGCAATCTAGTTCAAACCCCGATCGTTATGGTCGGGGTTTTTTAATTGACAACGCATCAAATAATCGCTACACTAGCCCAAATTTACTGCCGAACGCTATCCGGTCGTTTGGGCAGGTCTTCCCCCCTACCGGTACGAGATGTGAGGTGTGCCAATGCGCACATATAACTGTACGACGGTCATTCCTGATCGTTGCGCCCAGACAGAAATGTCTCGCTGGCGCGATAAGGATACCAAGGCCAGCGATTTTCGTCGTTTGACCCGCGGTTTGTACTTCAAGCTTATTCAAGAAGTTGCATCGCGCGAGCTTCCGATCAAGCAGGCGTCGGTAATCACTCCGATGTCAACCTATGTTGATGACGCAGTTGCGACGAGCACCATCATCGATCCTTCGTCTCAGGTCGTCATCCTGAATCTCCTCAGAGGCGGAGACATTCCGTCGAATGTTTGCTCGGAAGTGCTCGACCAGTATCTCGATCACCACCGCATTGATTTTCTCGGCATCAGCCGGGTGAGCGACAGCGAGGGCCGGGTGCGAGGAGCCGAGGTGAGCTATAAGAAGCTCGGCGATCTCGAGGGCCAGATCCTCCTCATCCCCGACTGCATGGGAGCAACCGGCTCGACGATCGCGCAAGCGCTCAAACAGTACGTTGATGACGGCCACGGTATGCCGAAGAAGATCCTTTGTCTCAATCTCATCATCACGAGCTTGTTCGCTGAAAAGCTGAACAGTCTCGGTCTCCCGCTCCATATCTATACCTACTCGGTGGACCGACGGCTGACTGACAAGAGCTATATCGTGCCCGGCGCCGGAGACGTCGGCGAGCGGTTGACTGGCCTCGCCTAGGCAGCGCCGCAACACCCCACAATTCACAAGGAGGTTTACCCCGCCCGCTTCAGCATATCACTGGAGCGGGCGAAACCTTTTTAATTGACAGCGCGGATGGTGTCTTCTATACTCACTACATACTTTTCTTATCTTTTATGTATTCACAAATTGATTCCAACAAGCGTCGCTCAGTCATTCTTATGACTGTTTTTATCGCTTTCATTATCGGTCTTGGCTATATCTATAGTATGGCGATCGGTGACGAAACCTACAGTGTTGTTTGGATAGCTATTCTTATCTCACTCGGAAGCACTGCTGTGTCCTATTTTCAAGGCGACAAAATCGCTCTTTGGACAAGTGGAGCCCGGCCAATCACCCAAGCTGATAATGCCTACGTCTATCGCATGGTAGAAAATTTGGCTATCACCTCTGGCCTACCGGTTCCAAAAGTATACTTGATTGATTCCACAGCCATTAACGCTTTTGCCACTGGCCGGAAACCTGAGCTAGCATCTATCGCTATCACCACCGGCGCTATTCAACAGTTGGAAAATGAAGAATTAGAAGGTGTTATTGCCCATGAACTGTCCCATATCCAAAACTACGACATTCGTTTTATGACGCTTGTCGCAGTTATGGTGGGCTCCATCTCTATTCTTGCCCACCTCTTTTTACGTAGTCGCTTTATTTTCGGCAAACGCGACAGCGATAGTGGCGGCGGACAGCTTGCTATGATTTTTATGCTCGTTGGTATTGTCTTGGCCATCCTCTCCCCGATTGTCGCTGAGATGATTAAGCTTGCCATCTCTCGTCGTCGTGAATATTTAGCTGACGCCTCAGGTAGTCTCCTCACCCGCTACCCAGAAGGACTTGCTCGCGCACTCGAAAAAATTAAAGCGCAAAACGAACCAATGCCTCAAGCGTCTCGCGCCACTGCTCATATGTTTTTGAGTAATCCATTTGCTGGTAAATCATTCCTAAGCCTTCTCTCCACTCATCCGCCACTCGAAGATCGCATCAAAAAACTTCGCGAAATGGCTTAGTCCCACAACAAAAAAACCAGCCTGTTTGGCTGGTTTTTTTGTATATATTAAGCGGTAATGACTGCGGTAATTTCGGCTAGTTTTTCTTGGAGCACACCTGCTTCTTTGGCTTCAGCATTGAGGCGAAGGACTGGCTCGGTATTGCTTGCCCGGACATTAAACCAACCCCAATTAAACTTGAGGTACAAACCGTCGAGATGAGATTTTTCTAGAGCTGTAGGAGCATATTTTTCTTCAAGTGCGCGAATGATTTTTTCTTTATCGTGTACTTCAAAATTAATTTCTCCAGAATGGTGGTATTTTTTGAGTGGCCGGACAAGCTCGCTGAGTGGTTTATTTTCTCGCGACAGCATCTGTAAGACCAACAAGAGCGACAAGTCGGTCGATTCCACATCATAGGTATCTTTGTAATAGAGGTGTTGCGACAACTCACTCGCGTAGGCAGCACCGACTTCTTTCATCTGTTTTTTAATGAGGGCATGACCAACTTGGCACATTTCCGGCTTTCCGCCAGCTGCCGACCAGACTTCAGGGATAATCATACTCGAGCGGAGATCAAAAAACATCGTAGCGCCCGGATGCACTTTGAGCACTTCGAGCCCCACGAGCGCACCAACAAACGACGCATCAACAACTTCACCATGCTCATCTACTAAGCCAATACGATCAGCATCGCCGTCAAGCGCAAAGCCAAAATCTGCCCCAGTTTCTCGCACTTTTGCTTGCAAATCTCGTAAAGTTGAGGTTTTGAGCGGGTTAGCTTCGTGATTCGGAAACGTGCCGTCTGGTTCTAAGAAAAGATATTCGACAGTCACCGGCAAACACTTCAAAAGTTCCACAAACGTCACTTTGCCCATACCGTTACCAGCATCAAGAACAAGCTTAAGTGGGCGAACAGCTTTTGGAGGCACCAAACTAAAAACTCGAGTGTAATAATCTTCAAGAACACTTTTTGTACTCACCGAACCTTTAACGGGCGCATCAGCGAATACATTCTTTTCCACCATATCCCGAATCTCAGCCATACCACTCCCTTTTCCAACCGGCAAGCCGTTGTCCAAGGTCATCTTAAAGCCATTATACTCCGCTGGGTTGTGACTAGCGGTTACCATAATGCCCCCAGCATGCTCAGGGTAGTGGGCGCAGGCAAAATTAAAGAGAGGAGTTGTCGCCTGCCCAATAGTTACCACTGAAGCACCTTCATCGGTAATACCTCGGATTACCGCTTCGGCAAAGCTTGGGCTCGTGGCGCGCATATCTTGCCCCACCACCACCGAGCGTCCCCCCTGCAAAAACCCCTTATTCTTGAGGAAAACAGTAAAAGCTCGCCCAATTCCATAGGCTAAATCAGTACTTAATTCCCCTTCAACTAACCCTCGAATATCGTAAGCTTTAAAAATGTGTTGAGGAAAGGCCATACAAACAGGTTTTTTATTTTGACTAAAGCGTGAAAATATTCTATACTACGCCTATCTTTTACGCAACAATCCGCTTGTCAGAAAGTATCCACTCTATGCAACTTCTCGACCGATTTTCATCACATCTCAAAGATATTTTAGCCAAAAGTATCCATTTAGCGACCGAACTCAAAAATCCAGCAGTTGAGCCGGTGCATCTTTTTTTTGCCACTGCCCACGAAACAGGCTCTGTCGCCACCGAAATCATGAACCGCTTCAAAATCTCCGAAAAGATGATTGAACAGGCTGTTTTGACGTTGCCGACCAAAAAAGAAGGTTTTTTAACCACCTCTACTGATCAGCAAACCCTCACCCCGCTCTCGCCTGGCGCCAAAGCTGTGCTCGAGAAGGCTATGTCTATCGCCGAGCAAAACAGTCATAATTATATTGGATCAGAGCATTTGCTCTCGGCTTTGTTATCACTTGGTGATTCCACCGTTCAAAGCGTACTTACCACTGCCAAAGTCCATGCAGGTGAGCTCCAAAAACAATTAGACGTCGTGCTTGCGAACGCAACACACCTCCCCCACCTCACCGAAGTGGCCGACAACACCCACAAAGTCGACGAACTTTTAGAAGAAGGTGCTGACCCACTTGAAGTTGATATGATGCCGAAGAAAAATAAGAAAAAAGAATCAGCTCTAGAATTTTTTGCCGTGAATCTCACCAAAAAAGCTGAGCAAAAACAAATTGATCCAGTTATTGGTCGCGATGTTGAAATTGAACGTGCTATCCAGGTGCTCAGTCGTCGCACCAAAAACAACCCCCTGCTTCTCGGCGAGCCAGGTGTTGGCAAAACTGCCATCGTTGAAGGCCTGGCCAAGCGAATTATCGAAGGCGATGTGCCCGAGATGCTCCGCAACAAAAAAATCTACGCTCTTGATATGGGCATGTTGATTGCTGGTACGATTTATCGTGGTGAATTTGAAGCCCGCCTTCGCCAAGTCATCGAAGAAGCAACGAGTAATCCTTCGATTATTTTGTTTATTGATGAACTTCATAATATCGTTGGCGCCGGAGCCAACCAAGGCGCTATGGACGCAGCCAACATCTTGAAGCCAGCGCTCGCTCGCGGACAACTCCGCTGTATTGGCGCCACCACTCCCCCAGAATTCAAAAAATATATTGAAAATGATCCAGCTTTGGAGCGTCGCTTCCAGCCAATCACTGTCAAAGAGCCGAGTGCCGAAGATACCGTGGCTATTTTGTCTGGCGTCGCCCCACACTACGAAGCGTTTCACAAAATTACCATTACTCCAGAAGCCATTCAGGCTGCTGTCACCCTGTCTTTGCGCTATATCACCAATAAATTCTTACCAGACAAAGCGATCGACCTGATTGATGAAACAGCTGCCGCTCGTCGTCTGACTATCAAAACACCAGCTAGCGAAACTAAGCTAGCCAAGCTTGAACAAAAACTAGAAAAAATTATTATTGCCAAAGAGTCAGCGGCGCAAAACGATGCTTTTGATCAAGCGGTGGTTCTCAAAAAAGAAGAGAGCCGTCTTCGCGCTGAGATTAAAAAAGCTACCGAAGGATTAAAGACCAAAAAAGTTACTATGCTTGGTTCGATTAATGCTCGAGATGTAGCTGAACAGGTCGCCAAAATTATTGGTACCAAACCAAGTGAGTTGATTATCGACGATACCGCTCCACTTCTTAGTTTAGAAACTAAAATCAAAGAGCATATTGTTGGGCAAGATGCCGTTATCAAAGCTGTCGCTGACCATATCCGCCAAGCTCAACTCGGTCTGTCCAACCCTAATCGCCCACTCGCCTCATTTTTGTTTGTTGGCGAAAGTGGTGTTGGCAAAACTGAGCTCGCTAAAACACTCGCTCAAGTACTCTACAATCACTCCGACGCTTTGATTAAGCTCGATATGAGCGAATTCAACGAAAGCTTTGGGGTGAGCAAACTGCTCGGCTCTCCGGCTGGCTATGTTGGTTACAAAGAACACAACCAATTTACTGACAAAATTAAAATGAATCCGTATTCAGTACTCTTGTTTGATGAAATAGACAAAGCTCATCGCGATGTCATGAAATTACTGCTTCAAATTTTAGAAAATGGCGAGATCACTGATGCGACTGGTCGCAAAATTTCTTTGCGCCATACTATTATTATTTTGACCACCTCCTACGGCGCTGACGACGTAAAACGCGGCACCATTGGTTTTAGCGGCGGAGTGTCACCATCATTAATCGGCAATCATATTTTACTCGAGCGTCTTAAAGAATTTTTCACTCCCGAAGTTATCAATCGTCTTGATGCGGTCTGTGCTTTTGAACCTCTTGGCGCCGATAAGCTTCGTTCCATTGCCGCCCTTGAGCTCGAACGATTTAACGAACGTTTAGTCCGCTACAAAACACAGCTCACCAGCAACGACGCCGTTCTCGAATGGCTCATCGCTGAGTTGCCAGCAGCACAAAAGGGCGCTCGCGATGTCCGTCGTATTTTCCGAAGCCGGGTTGAGCAGCTAATGTCTGAAACGATTATTAGAAAAAAGATAAAACCGCGTTATTCACTTGTCGTCGAGCGCGAACACCTCGCTCTCAAATAACACTAGTGCCTTATGGCTGATGATAAGCTTGTCGTCAACAACCCCGAGGCTACCGAAACTTCTGGAGGGGCACAACCTACCAACGCTTCCATCTCGATAGATGCTACATCGGGCACTATTGCTGCGCAAAAAAACGGCAATAATCTTGTTGTTGACCTCAAACTTCCTGATCAGACAGCCACCATACGTCGCACCACTCGCCGTTCAGGACAAAACGGCGGTGCTGGCGATCTTGGAGTGAACGAATCACCAGCTAGCGATTTTTTTGCCGAAGGTATGGACGAACCGAGCTCGAGTATTGCTGCTGATATTTTATCTGATGAAAAAACAGCCACTCCCCCACGTTTAGCACCAGCTGGCGCTAACCAGGCCGCCGGCGAAATAGCACGCGACCGCCAAACACTCCCGAGCGATCCAGGGTCGCCGAGTGCTTTTGAAAGTGGCATAGCACCATTGAGCCCTTACTCCAAAAAGGCTACGGCGAACGACGACGTTGAAGATACAAGCCTTCTTAAAGGCGATATTGGTCAAGGCAATGAATACGCCACCAGTCGTGGTATTAGTGCTGCCAACGACGATGAAGAGGTTGGCGGAGGCGAACCGCCAGCAATTTCACCAGACGAAGCCCAAACAGTTGCCGAGGAGCGGTCTTCTTCACGGGCAGGGCGCATGCAGGGCGCCCAAAACACTTCAGCTGAGAGCTCCGAATCTGAGCTTGGCGCTTTTCGTCCGCAATTTGGCAAAGGCTGGGCCTGGATGATCGTCAAACGTATTCCGGGAGTTGGTTATTTATTTAATAAAATTGAAACTGCCGGTCGACGAAGTATTCGCGAAGCGATTAAAGTGACCAACCGTCTTATTCGTCTCCTCAAAAATGCTGAGCGTGGCGTAGCTGTGGTAGACTTTTTTAGTAAGTGGCTCGAAGCTTTTATAGCCACCTTAGAAACCATTATCATTCCAATTCTTTTAATCTTAGTTCTACCGCTTGCTCTGGTGTTTGCAGTAATTTTCCCAAAAGCCTTTAGCAAGAATGCGAAAGCGATGGATGAATTTATTAAAAAACTTGAGGCCTTTAACAAAGATCTCAAAAAATATTATAATCAATCACAGCAGGTAAAATCTATTAACTTGGCGAGAGCCCAAGCTCGCGCCAACCAGCTCGACGCAGCCACCAGCCAAAGCCCAGAGATACAACAGCCTCGGCAGGCTGCTTAATTTAGTTTAGTAATTTTTTTCGTATGTCACCAACTGTTAAACGCGCACTCCTTATCCTGGGCTTTCTCGTTCTTGTCGGGCTCATTGGTTTTGGCCTGTATTACATGTTTACTCGCTCACAAGCGCCAACTGCCACTCGCCCACCAGTAGCGGGCGCTCCAACGGGCTCAGGAGCTCTCCCGGGGTCACAAACTCGCACCACCACTGCTGGCGTAGGTGACGGCGGAGTAGGCGCCGGTGGCCTGCCAACAGCGGGAATTACTCGCCAACCAGATAACCAAAACTTTTATCGCCCCCAAGCAGTGACCCAGCTTACTAAAGATTTAGCGGTCTACCCATCGGTTGCCTCCAACAATGGCTCACTTCGCTATCACAACGCCAGTGATGGTAAGTTTTACAAAACAAATGCCGACGGATCGCTATCTTCACTTTCTGACCAAGTTTTTTTCAATGTTCAAGATGTCACCTGGGCAAAAACACAAGACAAAGCAGTACTCAGCTATCCAGATGGTTCAAAAATAGTCTACGATTTTGCCAAAAATAAACAAGTTACCCTCCCAAAACATTGGGAAGATTTTTCTTTCTCCCCTGATTCGAGCGAAATTGCTGCCAAAAGCATTGGTCTCTCTCCTGAAAATCGCTGGCTTGTCACCACCAAAGATGATGGCACCGGCACCAAGCTGATTGAGCCGCTCGGCAACAACGCCGAAAAAGTTATTGTTGACTGGTCGCCAAGTCGCCAAGTGGCAGCCTTCTCCAAAACCGGTGCTCCACAGGGTGCCGACCGAAGCGAGATCTTTCTCCTCGGCTTAGGTGGAGAAAATTTTAAATCTATCATTGTAGAAGGTTTAGATTTTCAATCACAATGGTCGACTACTGGCCAAAAATTGCTCTATAGCGTTGATAGCGCTCGCAGTGGCTACAAACCAGAGCTCTGGATCACCAACGCCTACGGCGACCAAATTGGTAGCGGCCGATTATCCCTCCAACTGAATACCTGGGCTGAAAAATGTACCTTTGCCGACGATAATACGGTCTATTGCGCTGCCCCTCGCGAACTCCCTGAAGGCGCTGGTATGGTGCCAGAAATTGCTCGCACTACCCCTGACGATTTATACAAGATTGATTTAAAAACTGGCCTCAAAACTCCAATTGCTCTTGATAAAAATTACACTTTTGACACCGTTTCCTACGACGCTACTCGCAAAAAAGTTATTTTCACCGACACTCAGCAGGTTGGTGCCTTTCAGGTTAATCTCTAAGCTATGAAGAGCACCTTTAAAAAACTTCTTCTAGCACTTGTTCTAGTTATCGCGCTAACTGGTCTTATTCTATTCCAACAAATCCGCCAAGCGTTCTCTATCACTACTACTGCTGAGACTCTTCCTCTTCTCAGCCCTAATCTGATTAACGTACCAACCACCGAAAAAGATCAGATGCTTGGTAACCCCGGCGCTCCGATGACCGTGATTGGATTTTTCGACCTCACTGACAAACAATCCAAAAACTATTATCAAGCTATTGAGCGTGTGGTCGCTAAAAATCCACTTAAAATTCGTTTTATCTGGAAAGATCATCCAGGATCTGGCATTTTCACCCAGCCGGTCACAGCTCATACCGCGGCGGTCTGCGCCGGAGCACAAAATCATTTCTGGGATTTTGTAAACGCTTCCTTCGCTCACAAAGGACGATTAAGTGCCAAAGCTTTACGTGAAATTGCCACGACACTCTACCTCAATCTTCCTCAATGGGATTTTTGTGTATCTGATTCGGCCACCACCCAACTACTTGGCGAAGATATTATTCTCGCCGAACAGCTCGGCCTCCCATCTGCCCCAGTCGTTTTTATCAATAACAAGATGCTCAATCCTAATGAAGAGGTGGATTTGGAGCAGCTTTTGACCTCATTTATCGCTCAATAATTGTATGCGTGTATTTAAGCGTTTTTTGTCCACTGTTAGCGCACTACTTTTGAGCTTTCCGTTTTTAATCTCTCCTGCTGTCGCACTCGCTCAGGGGGAATTAATTGTTTGTGGACCAAATCAAGATCTTAAATGTACTTTGAGCGACAAAGAATGCTCCTCTCAAAGCGACTGTGTATCCAACAGTAATTTACCCGATGCGCTTGGTGGGTCAGCTTGTCAAAATGGCTACTGCTATTTTGATCCAATTCGCATGAACGAATATCAAAGAAGCACTACTACTGTTTTTGGTGTTGGCGTACAAAATGAAATTGTTGAGCTTAAAAAACCAGCCCTTGAAATCAATATCCCGGGGCTGAATTTTAGCGATGCCAAACAAACTCTGGACAAAGATGGCTATATCCACGTTCCCTATGTCGGCGAATTTTTATCTGCTTTGTATAATTATGCTTTAGTAATCGGCAGCATCCTCGCTGTCCTCATGATTATTAAAAGTGGTGTGACAATTATCTTGTCAGCCGGTGGTGAAGGTAAAATGGAAGGCTACCACCAAATTGGCCAAGTAGTTATCGGACTCATGATTATGTGGGGATCATATTTTGTCCTTAACACCATCAATCCAAAACTCACCAAGTTTCAGGCGTTGCGTGTTAAATATATTGAACCTGTTGAATATGTACTTGATGGTGAAAGCGACGATGCTCTCGATGAAAACGCCGCTCCACCTTCGCGTCCAACAACAGTTGCTGGTGTACCAACAGGCACAGTGAGCACTTCCACCTTAAACGCTCAGGGTGTGTACTGTCCAAGCACCGGTGGCGCTTCTGAGGTTAAAGCTATTGTGGAAAGCATGAAAGAAAAAGTAGCCTACCGTTGGGGTGGCAAGGGTGGGGCCGCGCCTTATCCAGAAAAAGATGCAAAGTATGAAGCCTTCAAAAGCTTCTGTCCCGAAAACAATATTTGTCTTGACTGTTCTGGTTTTGTAAACTATGTTTACAAATGTGCTGGCATCGCCTCACCAGGTGGTGGCACCTCAGCTATGTCTAGCAACGCCGACCCAATTGATCCAGCTAACACCGATTACTCAACAGAGACGGTTAATGGCGCCAAACTCGCTTCCGGCGACCTGCTTGGGTGGGTTGGACATGTCATCATGTATATTGGCGACGGCTTCATCGCTGAATCGTACGGTGGCCTAAGCGGTCGTGCTCCCAACGCCAACCCCCGCATTGTTAAACTTGATAGTTTAAGTAAGAAAAGTTACCACGATAAATTTACCTTTATAAAAAAAGCTACTCCGTAACTGCCTATGTCAAAATCTACCACTCTTTTTTCTTGCACTGTCTGTGACGCCCAATATTCCAAATGGAGTGGTCGGTGTCTCGAATGCGGCAAATGGGGTACACTCACCGAAATTAATGCGCCTACCGTAGCCAAAGCCGAACAAAAAGCTGTCTACCCAGCTGGAAAACCAATCGCTCTTCAGGACGTTACTTCCAGCTCAGCCGGTCGCTTGTCTACCGGCGTGCGCGAGCTTGATACTGTGCTCGGCGGCGGAATTGTCCCTGGCAGTCTTATTTTGCTTGGCGGTGAGCCGGGTATTGGCAAATCCACTCTTTCTCTTCAGCTTGCAACCACCCTCCCGAAGACGCTTTACGTCTCGGGTGAAGAATCGGTGGAGCAAATTAAACTTCGAGCCGAGCGTCTCAAAGTGACTGCACCAGAGCTCAAACTTCTTGCCGAAACAAATGTCGGCGTTATTGAAGCAACTATTGATGAGCTCAAACCAGCTCTCGTAATTATTGATTCCATTCAAACAATTACGTTTGACGAGGTCGACGGTACCGCTGGTAGCGTCACTCAGGTTCGCGCGGTGACCGCCACGCTGATGGCCTATGCCAAACGCACCGGTACGCCGATCATTCTCATTGGCCAAGTTACCAAAGATGGCGCTGTCGCTGGTCCAAAAACCTTAGAACACTTAGTGGATACTGTTCTCTATCTCGAAGGTGACAGATTTCACAACTTCCGTATTTTACGCGCCGTGAAAAACCGCTTTGGCTCAACGGACGAAGTCGGTATTTTTAGTATGGAAGAAAGTGGGTTAGTCGAAGTGACCAATCCGTCGGTTGCTTTTTTGTCTCGTCGTCATGACAAAATTCCCGGTACAGCTATCACCTGTCTCATGGAAGGTTCGCGACCACTTCTTATTGAAATCCAAGCGCTCGTTACCAAAACAACCTTTGGCTTTCCTCAACGCCGAGCGTCAGGCTTTGATCTGAATCGTCTCCAGGTGCTTCTGGCTGTCCTCAGCAAGCGTAGCGGTCTCCCGCTTGAGTCCTATGACGTCTTTGTAAACGTTATTGGCGGTATTCAAGCAGAAGAGCCGGCCGCCGACTTAGCCGTGCTTCTCGCTATTGCGTCAGCGACCCAAAACAAGGCTATCCCCCACACGATTGTCGCCTTTGGCGAAGTTGGTTTAAGCGGTGAAGTTCGCCCCGTTGGATCGGCTAAAAAACGATTAGAGGAAATTAAAAAAATGGGTTTTGAAACAGCGGTTATCCCCGAAGGTACCGAAGCCAAAGTTGTCGGGCTCAAAGTCGCCCCGCTCAAAAATGTTCAGGAGATTATTCAGAAGATTTTGCAATCGTAAACACTATTCCAAGTGCAAACTTTGCTCCACCTCGTGGAGCATTTTTTGTAGTGGAGGGTAGTTGGCCAGATTGGGCGCGATACCCCGGGCAGCTTCCCGAGCTTGTTTTACAATTTCACTGTCTGATAGTGTGGCGAGGCGCAAACGCATTGACCCACTCTGCTCCACCCCGTACATTTGCCCAGGTCCGCGAATTTCTAAATCTTTTTCAGCCAAGGCAAAGCCATCATGGTGGGCTTCAAAATATCCCAACCGCTCTACAACTGCTTTGGCGGTGTTGTCAGTAAAAAGTAAACAATACGACTGATAACTCGATCGCCCCACCCGCCCGCGAAATTGGTGAAGCTGGGCGAGACCAAAACGGTCGGCACCTTCAATCATCATAATACTGGCGTTCGGAATATTCACCCCCACCTCAATAACTGAGGTTGAGACGAGAATATGTATTTCATTTTTTTCAAATTGCTCCATCACCGCTTCTTTTTCTTCTGGTTTTAATTTTCCATGTAAAAAACCAACTTTCAAATCTGGAAAAATAATCGTCGATAGTTTTTCATACTCCATCATCACGGATTTTTTCTCCACTGTCCCCTGCCCCACCCCTTCAATCAGCGGGCAGACCACAAATACTTGTCGCCCAGCTTTGACTTGGTCGCGAATAAAGCCATAGGCTTTCTCACGTTTGGCCGGCTCAACTACTTTGGTGATAATCTTCTTTCGCCCTGGAGGCAGTTCGCTAATAATAGAAACTTCCAAATCGCCATAGAGCATGAGCGCGAGCGAGCGTGGAATCGGGGTAGCAGTCATACTCAAAAAATGCGCACCAGCGCCTTTGTCTTTCATAATTTTTCGCTGCATTACCCCAAAACGGTGCTGTTCATCGACGATCACGAGGCCGAGCTGTTTAAAATGCACCGCTTCAGTGAGGAGCGCGTGCGTTCCGATGCTTACCGCTATTTTTCCTTCGGCAAGCATAGTGTGGAGAGCTTTTTTGGTGACCTTAGTCACCACTCCGTTGTCACTCACATATCTTTGCGTACGAGTTACTAAAGCGACCGGCAGGGTAGAAAGTAGTTTAGAAACACCTTCGAAATGTTGGCTGGCCAAAATCTCGGTTGGCGCCATAAGAACACCTTGGAAGCCATTGAGCGCAGTGTTGTAGAGGGCGATAGCGGCCACCACCGTCTTCCCCGAGCCAACATCACCCGAGAGCAGGCGATTCATCGGCCGAGGCTCAGCAATATCTTTTAAAATTTCCCAGGTCGCTATTTTTTGTGTTTTAGTGAGAGTAAATGGCAGCTTGGCTACAAACTCTTTGATGTTGGTTTCTTGAAATACCAAAGCTGGAGCAGACGATGCCACCCGGTCACGCCGAGCAATTTCGGCTTGAAGTTGCAACAAAAATAACTCATCAAATTTAAGTCGACGAGTGCTCTCAGCGAGGTGCGCATCGTCGCTTGGAAAATGAATGCCGTGAATTGCACCAATCAGCGGCGGAAGATCAAAGCGCTCTTTGATAATGTCTGGTACCCAATCGGGAACTTCTTTAAGCGAGTCTACACAATATTTTACCATTTGTCTGATTTGTTTTTGAGGCAAACCTTCGGTAATGCCATACACCGGAACCAACCGAGCGGTATGCACGGCTTCGCCAACCACCTTTTCATAAGTTGGACCAACAAGCTGTGGCCCGAGCATATCTGATTTCACCACTCCCGACAGATACACCGCGTCCCCAGAAGCCAGGTTGTTGGTAATAAACGGCTGGTTAAACCAAATCACCCGGAGACTCCCCGATTCATCAGAGACCAGCGCTTCGGTAATTGTTTTTCTCGTTTTAAAACTACGCCGATTGGCGATAAGCTCAATCCGGCCTTTGACCGTCACCGCCTGGCCTTCAATTAGTTGTTTAATCGGCAGACACTGGCGGAAATCTTCGTAACGAAATGGGAAATAATATAACAAATCATAGACGGTCCTGAGGCCGAGGCGTTCTAAGCGGGCAACTGTTGATTTTCCTACACGAGGTAGCTGGGCCAAGCGAGTGGTCAATTCCATAGTGGCGGTAGTATAGCACCAAGGGGGTGAGAAAAACAAAAACATAGGGCCGATATGCTTTTTTGACATATGCCGGGGCATCAGGAGAAAAAGCATATCGGCCCTATGTTTTATCTGCTACTGTTTACACCGGAGTCGAACTCGGTCCCGACCAAGTCGGGACCTCTTCGGAAAAACCTTCGGGTTTTCCGATACCTTTCCTCCGCATGAGAAACCTTCCGGTTTCTCCCTTCCCCGTTCGACTCCTCTTAAAGAGAACACGAAATAAAATACCCCCATAAATGGGGGTATTTTATTTCGTGCACAAGAGAGGACTATCTTAGAACTGCACTTTCGCAAACCTCAGCGGAAATCGACGTTGGCACCGGCACGAACGTGCCGTTTTGCACCGGCGAAGAGACTCTTATCGTTCGCTAAGAAGTGGTTCGGACGAGGCGGCACGACTCATCCATCAGAATTAGCGAACCTTGGATGCGGACGGTTTGTTGTCGCCACGCGCATCAATCAGAATCACGTTTGGATCTTCGCGCAGTTCGAGCTTCTTCAAAATCCGATTCACCCTGGCGAGCTCAGATCGCGTGAAGTACACGATGACTTTAAGCGCATGCTCGGCTCCACTAGCGCGCTTGTAGATCTCGACCTGATTCGCCAGGTTGGACTCGAGCTTACTGTTCGACGCTAGTTTGAACTCAACGAGACTGGCGTTTCGAGCGCCGCGCGAGACCTTGAAGTCGACTGGCCCACGCCCATTGTTCACCTCTCGATTTACATCCTGCAAAGTCGCGTACCAGGTGAGTCGAAACAGGAGATGGACATCGGCCTCTCGACGCACTGGCTTCCTGTTGGCCCCGTAGAAGAGGCGGTAGCCATCCATGTTCTCGATGACGTCCTTCAGAAACAAGACGCGCTTCCTCGCCTCAGCATGCGAGCTATCGCTCGTCTCATAGAACTGCGTTTCCTGAGACAATTGCTCCACGAATCTCAGCACTCCCTTGATGAAAACAGTCTCGGATTCGTCGACTCGACGCTCAGAGATTGCCTCGGCCTCATCGCCGCTGTCCTCTTTGTGGCGAAGGTAGTAATCGAGCAGCGTGGGATATTTCTGAAGGACGAGCGCGACAGCGAGACGGCGTTCCTTTTGGGTCGGCTCCTTGTCCTTTCGCCCTCGCTTTGGCAACTTCGACACAAGATAGTTGTTGATCTGCGCGCGAAGCTGATCGTCCGGCACCGCCTGCACGATGTCGTCGAACTGTTCGTAGAGGTCCGTCCGGTTGATCCAAGTTTCATCCTTCGTGAGGAGGTCACGCGGCGTCAGGACGACGAAGTCGTTTTCGACGCACGGGAGCACAAACGTGCGGGGGCTCCAGGTCTCCGTGTCATAGTCGAACTCGACCTTGGGGACTCGAAACGCCTTCCTTTGGTGTGGCTTGAGCTTTGTCTGCGCGAACTCCTGCGTGTAGGTGAGCAGGAACTTCTTGATCAGGTTAGTTGTGAAGTCGCTGATATTGTCGCGGCCAACACCATCGTCGATCAGACAGAGCTTTTCGAGGTGGCTACTCTTCGTGACACTCTCTGCGCCGAAGTCCTGAAAGAGTGCGTGAAGATTCCGGCAGAGAGCCTGGGCGAAGTTCATTCCGAGCCCCGAGCCCGAGTTGCCGACCCGAGAGAAGCCAAGCCACGTCTGCTTGACCTCGGGAAACATGAACCATGCCTTCAGGTTGCCCGGCGGCAGCGTCCCGGTTGCTGCCTTGTCTCGCAGAAAGGAGACGTAGCGAATGATGTCAGCGTGCAGGGTCCGGTATTCCTCCGACTCGCTGCTAAACAGGAGAAACGGATCGATAAATAGAGGGAGGTCATTGATGAGGGAGACGTTGAACGCGCCAAACTCGAGGATCGTCTTCGGATCCACGTCGAAATAGTCTGAGAAGTAGATGAGTAATTTTTTCTGTTTTTTTGGCATATAGGTCCCCTTCTGGATTCTCGTAGCGTACCATGACACCCCGAAGCCGACAATGGCGCAAAGAGGCACAAACGTGCCGGTTTGCACCGGCGACGGGACTCTCGTCACCTGCTACCCTACTCTGTCAGGATACCTACGTCACTCACTAACCAACGCGTATGGCTATCCTCCTCTACGCTCGCGTCTCGACCGCCCGTCAGGCGGACCGCGAGCTCTCGCTGTCGGCGCAGTTCCACCTCATGGAACACTACGCCAAGGACCACGACCTCACGGTCGCAGGTCGGTTCCAAGACATCGCCTCGGCGCGCTCCCTCAGGGATCGGCCGGGGCTCATGGCCGCCGTCCAGGCGGCCACCGGTGACCGGTCGATCGACGGACTCCTCGTCCACAAGCTCGACCGGCTTTCACGCGACACCTTTAACTATCTCGTCCTCAAGGGACGCCTCCGGTCCGTCGGCGTCCGCGTTCTCTCGGTCGTCGAGACCATCGAGGCCTCCCCCATGGGCGAGTTCATTGAACACATTATGGCTGCACAAGCAGAATTCTACTCCGCCAACCTGGCGGCTGAAGTCAAAAAAGGCCTCGACGAGCGTCTACGACGCGGCGTCTGGGCTTCACTGCCTCCGATCGGGTACCGGATGGAGCGACGTCGAGCGGTACCTGATCCAGCACGAGCGCGGTTCATCCAGCTGGCCTTCGACCGCTGGGCGACCGGCACCCTCACGTCCGAGCAGCTCGCCGAGGAACTCTGGAGAGCAGGGCTCGTCTCGACCCACAACAACCGCGTCCGGAACACCGAGCTGTGCCGGATCCTCCAGAATCCGTTCTACGTTGGCACGATGGTCGCCGGCGGCGGGACGTACGCCGGAACCCACGCGCCGCTCGTGTCGCGAGATCTGTTCGAACGGTGCCAGGCAGTGTTTCGAGCGAAACGGGGCAATTCTGCCCGCGCTCGACAGACCCTCTCGTTCACGCTGTCGCGGCTGGTTGCCTGTCCGCAGTGCGGATCGCTCCTCGTCGGCGAGGAGCACAAGAAGAAGTCGGGCCGGGTGCACCGGTACTACCGGTGCCACCAGAAGGCCTGCCGGAACTCGCGCCGAGCTGGTGACGTCGAGGACGAAGTCGCCGCCGAACTACTCGCCACCGCCCTCCCCTCACGCCTGCTGCCGGTGCTGAAACGCCGCATTCGAGCGGCTCGACGGGCAGCACGGGCGGACTCGGCTGAACGGACCCGAGCGCTTCGAGCGGCACGCCGACGGCTCGATGGCGAACTGAAGACGCTCGCCCTGACCTACGTCCACCAGAACCTGCAGGAATCCGAGTACGAGGAGCGCCGCCGGCAACTCCGCGACGAGATCCGCGCGACCGAGTGGCTACTCGCGGTCGGCCGCGAGCGAGAGCCTGGCGATGGCGACCTCCGCCTGCAGCAGGTACTCGAGCGTCTCGATACCACCCTCAAGAACTCGACTGACCCGGTCGAACGCCGAGAGGTGATCGCCACCGTGGTTGAGCGCGTCGACCTGTCGAGCCTGAAGCCGACACTTCGACTCACTCCCGTGATTCGCGGACTGCTCGAAGGTTCGAAATCTCTTCGGGACGGGACCACGTCCGCCTAGAACGACGCTCGTGAAACGAAAAACAGCGCAGGTTAGCGCCGTTTTTCGATGAGCTGAGCCTGTTCAACAGGCTCGGAGTTTGTGCACTCATTAGGAGTCGAACCTAAATTTTCGGCTTCGCAGGCCAATGTCCTATCCATTGAACGATGAGTGCAGGGGCTAGATAACAAACGCCATTGTAAGCGTTCGTACCGTTTTTGTCAAGTCCAGTAGGTACGATTTTGCGCTTACAATGGCGTTTGTTACTGTAGGCTTCTAGAGTTTAAAGGTGCGAGCGAGGCGATCACTCATCGGCTCTTCTTCTTGATCTAAATCTTCTTTGAGGAATTTTTTAAGATAGTCACGAACCGGACGTGGATCATAATCAAGGAGAGGCACTTGTAAACGATGTTTTACCATATTATTAAGGGTAAAGTACAAATTTTTTACCTCTGGCGGATTGTAAATAATCCAAAACGTAGAAAGTTCGTTGTAGCGATAAAATTTCTTACCCAGAATAACCCCTACTTCGGTGATAGCAAAATAAACATCGATTGGATTCTGCATATCATGCAGATAGACAATAATGCCAAATAACACGACGATGAGTGAAAACAAATAATTTTGAGAAATAAGACTGTACGCCAAAAGCCCCACTACACTAATAGCAGCAATCATATACCAGCGCTTGGAGCGCTCTCTTTTTTCGTATTCTTTGACCCACCATTCATAGACAACCCGTCCGGTGGCCACATTTTCTTTGAGAAGATCTTTTGGCATACTATTCTTTTTGAGAAAGCTAGAGACTAGGCTTTAGTATAGCATATCTGGCGACAAAAAACCAAGATTGATTTATACCTTTACTGTGGTATACTTATACAACGATGCTTGCGACGTCCTTTTTTTCTGTATGACTAACGAACCAGTTAATTTACTTCCCAAAAAATCTTCCAAACGACCGCTTATTTTCATCAGTCTCTTTGCTGGTCTTTTTTTATTATGCGCTCTTTTTTGGTCAGCTTTATCTTCGTTCACTATTGCCGGCGTCACTTTGCACCCTCGCGAACAAGGCTTGCTTCAAACGGTCAAAAACTTTATTTTTGCCGATGAACCATCTCTCCAAGGACAAGCTGAAGATAGAATTAATATTCTACTTCTTGGCATGGGTGGTGCTGGTCATGACGGTCCCTATCTCACCGATACCAACCTAATTCTCAGCATTAAACCGTCCACCAAAGAAGTGGCAATGATCTCTATCCCTCGTGATTTGGGCGTCACTATTCCTAACCAAGGTGTCCGAAAAATTAACTACGCTGGGGCCTACGGCGAAGCACAGTCGCCAGGTCAGGGCGGTGAATTTGCTCGCCAAGTATTTGAAAAAACCTTTGACCAACCTATCCCCTATTATATTCGCGTGGATTTCAAAGCGTTTACCGATATGATTGATGCGGTCGGTGGAGTGCAGGTCAACGTGCCAACCACCTTTACTGATACACAATTCCCTGGAGAAAATTTTAGTTTCCGCACTGTTCGTTTTGAAGCTGGTCCGCAAACGATGAACGGCGAAACAGCCCTCACCTTTGCCCGCTCACGCCACGGCAACAACGGTGAAGGCGGTGACTTTGCTCGCGCTCGTCGCCAACAGCTGGTAATCCTGTCGCTCAAACAAAAGCTTCTGTCCGCTGGTACTTACACTAACCCACTCACCATCCAACAAATTTTAAGTTCGCTCAAAGCTCATGTCACCACTAATCTAAGTATCACTGAGTTGACCTCTCTTGCACGCATGGCCGGCGAGTTTGGCTCTTCACCAAAAAATCTCGTGCTTGATAACTCTCCAGCTGGTTTTTTGGTGAGCACCACCGGCGAGAGTGGAGCATTTCTCCTCTTCCCAAAGACTGGCGACTACACCAACGTCAACACTGCCATTGCTGGTATTTTCAGCTCTACTTCTACCCCTTCTTTGGCGGTCACCCCAGCTTTAATCTACCCAAAACCAGCCACTTCTACCCCTGGGACAGTGGTATATTCCAACTTTAAGGTGGAGCTTCAAAATGGCACCTGGCGGGTCGGTTTGGCTGCTAGAATGCGTGAACGGTTGCAAGAAAAGGGTTTTTCTGTTATAACGGTGGGGAACAGTTTAAAACGCCCAATTGAGAAAACAGCCATTTATTTGCTAAATCCAGCGGTTTCTCGAGCTTCAACCAAAGCTCTGAGCGATCAGCTCAAAGCGCCGGTTCTCACCGTTTTGCCTGATTGGCTCCTCATTGGATACAATAACCCTGAGACGACCGAAGACGAATCAGGTATGAAATACAACCAAGAAGCTGATGTCCTTGTTATCTTGGGCGCAGACACCAAAGAATAAAACTCTATTATGGCCACACCTGCTACAATTATTGATAATAACCTTCCTACCGTTGCTCTGGTTGGCCGTGTTAATGTTGGTAAATCATCTCTTTTCAATAAAATTATTGAGCAAAATTTAGCCCTCGTTTCCGACATCCCTGGTACCACCCGCACTCGCAATGTTGCGATTGCTACCTGGCGCGGTAAACAATTCCGCATGATTGATACCGGCGGTCTCACTTTTTCTGAAGAAGTTCCGCTCGAAGACGATATTATTAAACAAACAGAAATTGCTCTCAAAGAAGCTGATGTGATTGTGTTTGTGATTGATATCACCTCAGGTATTCTCCCTCAAGAACGCGAGCTCGCTCGACGCCTCAAGAAAAATGTTGATAAAAAACCGGTTCTCTTGGTAGCCAACAAAGCCGACACCATCGCTTTGCACACTGAAGTGTATAACAAGGAATGGATGAAGCTTGGTTTTGGTGCTCCAACCCCAACTTCAGCAGCCAATGGTAGCAACATCGGCGACGTGCTTGATTTGGTTTTCAAACAACTCAATAAAACAAAACGCCGACCTAAGGCTATCAAAGATGATATCTCGCTTATCAAGGTGTCCATCATGGGCAAACCAAATGTTGGTAAATCATCTCTCTTCAACAAACTCATCGGTGAAGATCGTGTTATTGTAAGTGATATGCCACATACGACTCGCGAACCACACGATACGCTCGTTGAAGTTGACGGTCAGCACATTCTCTTCGTTGACACCGCTGGTATCCGCCGAAAAACAAAAGTATCCGGCGAACTCGAAAAAATGGGTATTAGCAAAAGTATTGCGACGGTAAACAAATCCGACATCGTTCTACTCGTACTCGATGCTACCGAACCAATTTCCGATCAAGACCAGCAATTAGCCGGCTTACTCCGCGAGCACACTCGCAGTGTGATTATCGTAGTCAACAAATGGGATCAGGCCGACGACAATAGTGATGAATTCCGCAATAATGTTAAAAAAGATATTTTGGTTTCGTTCCCCCACCTCGACTATGCCCCAGTGGTATTTGTCAGTGCCAAAACCGAATACCGTGTACACCAAATTTATCCACTCATCAAACAAGCCTGGGAAGGTCGTCAGATCGTCGTTGATGAATTGGTTTTGAAAGACTTCTTGAAACGCACTCTCCGCAAAAAACTCCCAACCAAAGACCGCGGTGTTCGCCACCCTCGCGTGGTCGCCCTCAATCAACTTGGTTTTAATCCGCCAATGTTTGAAATGGTTATCAAATCCAACACTTCGGTGCACATGTCCTATGTACACTTCGTAGCTAATCGTCTCCGTGCTGAATTCGGCTTCTTTGCCGCTCCAATCGTCATGAAGCTCAGCAAACTCAAACATCATACCTACGCCCCAAAAGACTAACGTCTTATTTGTATGAAACTTATTGTCGGTCTTGGCAATCCTGGCAGAGAATACATGTTCACCCGTCACAATGTTGGTTTTTTGACGCTCGACAGAATTCTCTCTATGACCGAAGAAGAGCAGTTCACTCCGGATAGAAAAAATCATGCCGAAATTTGTAAAACCGCACTCTATGACAAGCGCGTTGTCTTGGCGAAGCCGCAAACTTTCATGAATAATTCTGGTGACGCTGTTCAAGCCCTCCTCTCCTATTACAAACTCACCCCAAAAGATCTCATTGTTATTCACGACGATAAAGATATTCCTTTAGGCACTATCCGCATTCAAAGTGCTCGCGGCGCCGCTGGTCATAATGGTGTGAAATCCATTATTGATAAAGTTGGTACCAACGATTTCACTCGTTTCCGCATTGGTGTTGCTCCCAAAGAAACTCCTATTGCTGACACGGCTGACTTTGTTCTTGGGAAGTTTACCAAAGAAGAACAGCAACATCTATCCGAGATCTTCAATCACGCTATTGATAACCTTCGCCAACTACTTTAACTTTTCTTTATCTCCCGCCTGATAGACTACGACAATAGTCTATCTTTTTTTATATGCCTCATGAAGACATTCGCACTATTCAGAGCTCCGACACCGACTACCCACTCCGTTTAGCCGAAATACACAGTCCGCCGGATACTCTTTTTGTGCGTGGAGCACTGCCCGATGACGCTCGTCCGCATATTGCTATTGTCGGCACTCGTCGCCCCACCCCGTATGGTATCTATATGGCCGAAATGTTGTCTTTTGAACTGGCTCGGATTGGAGTGGTGGTCGTGAGCGGTCTGGCTCTCGGCATTGATGGTAAAGTACACGAAGCGGTCCTGCGTGCCGGCGGAACCACGCTCGCTGTTCTTGGCTCTGGAGTTGATGAACACACAGTGTATCCAGCCTCACACCGAGGCTTGGCTGACACAATTATTGCTTCTGGCGGAGCGCTTATGAGCGAATATCCAGAAGGTTTTAGGCCCACCCAATACTCCTTCCCTGCTCGCAATCGAATTATTGCTGGCCTTACCCACGGCACGCTGGTAGTCGAAGCACCCGAAAAATCCGGCGCACTCATCACCGCCTACCACGCTCTCGAATATGGTCGTGAAGTGATGGCTGTGCCCCACCCCACTACCTCGCTCTATGGTCGAGGTTGCAATAGCCTTATTAAACGCGGAGCCTCTATTATTACCAGTGTGGAAGATGTTTTAGAACTATTTCATCTCACAGTGATTCAAGAAGTAAACACTCCGGTCTTGTCATTATCCGAAACCGAGCAGATCGTTCTGACCGAAATCACCATTATGCCCCGAACAATCGATGAACTTACCACGCTCACCCACTTGTCTAATACCCTCCTCCTTGGCACGCTCACTACCTTGGAATTAAGCGGTCTTATTATCAAAATTGACGCCGTTCACTACGCACCAACTAAACAGCGCAAATAAAAAAACCGACAAAGTATGTTTGCCGGTTTTATACAAATGCTTAACCAAATAATCGAGCGAGAAAACCTTTCTTCTTTTCAGGCGGAGTTGGTGGTTTGACTGGGGAAATATCTTGGCGCCCTCTAGTGCTCCCACGAGGCTCACCGGCTCTAGGTCACGATACTTTTTTTGGTTTAGTCAGCACTTGCGCAGCGACGTCCGAGGTGTGCATATCAAAAACCATAGTATGCCCCTTATCCATTGTCTCTTTAACATTTTTGCTAAAATCAATTAAAGCTTCAATATCATCTAATTTTTGACGGTCAATATCAGTCGTCAATTCACCACGCTGAAGAGCTTGAAAAACACCTCGTAACTCTTGCACATAGTTTGAATCTTTAAAACGATCCTCACGAGCTTTCTTTAAGGCTTCAGCTTGCATCATTTTTGCCTCATTTTTTGCTAGCACTTCAGCCTTATAACCACTGTCTATCACTACAGCCTGCTCTTGTCGAGGAAGCGGTTTTTCTTTACCGGCATTTTTCTTTAGGCGGTCATCGGCCGCATCGAGTACGGGATCAATCCGGCGGGTGAGATCAGGTTGCTGGTTTTCAGTTTCCATAGGTAGAAGGATAAGGCTAAAAGCGTGCCTTTATAGTAGCAAAAATTGACAAAACGGGCAAAAACCGGTATTCTATGGGCATTATAACGCTTACCTATGCGCACTCTCGTCATCGTAGAATCCCCAACCAAAGCCAAAACTATCACCAAATTCCTTGGTAAGGACTACGTGGTCAAGTCGTCTTTTGGTCATGTCCGCGATCTTCCAAAAAGCAAGATCGGCGTTGACGTTGAGAACAATTTTACCCCTCACTATATTAATAGCCGCGACAAAACCAAGGTTATTAAAGAGCTCAAAGACGCTGCCAAAAAAGCTGACGAAATCCTATTTGCAACTGACGGCGACCGTGAAGGTGAGGCTATTTCTTTTCATTTAGCCAATTTGCTTGATATCGCCCCATCCAAGGCTAAGCGTATTGTTTTTCATGAAATTACCAAGACTGCTCTCCTTGAAGCGATTGAACATCCTCGAGCGCTTGATCTAAGTTTGGTTGATGCGCAACAAGCTCGTCGTGTGCTTGACCGCTTGGTTGGTTATAACCTCTCCCCTTTCTTGTGGCGCAAAATTGCCAAAGGGTTGTCAGCTGGTCGCGTACAATCTGTCGCTGTCCGTCTTGTCGTTGAACGTGAGCGAGAAATTACCGCTTTCAAACCAGAAGAATACTGGTCTATCGAAGGCTTGTTCCGTCCGCTTGATGCCAAAGAAAATTTTGAAGCCAAGCTCAACCTTATCAAAGGCAAGAAAGTTGAAAAGCTTGATCTCAAAGACCAGGCCACAGTTGATGCGATTGTAAAAGATCTCAAAAATACCACCTACACTATTACTGAGGTTGAGGAAAAACAAACTAAGCGTAACCCGCTTGCTCCTTATACTACTTCCAGTCTCCAACAGGACGCCAACCATCAGCTCGGCTTTTCTGCCAAGCAAACCATGCGCTTGGCGCAACAACTCTATGAAGGTGTGGAATTGGCCGGCGAAGGTTCAGTCGGTCTTATCACCTACATGCGTACTGACGCTGTAAACTTGTCAGAAAAATTTGTCGCTGATGCGCACGAATTAATCGGTAAATCGTTTGGTGCTAAATACCAAATCAAAGAACCGCGCACTTTTAAAAACAAAAGCAAAGGTGCTCAAGAAGCTCACGAAGCTATTCGCCCAACCGAAGCAAGCCGTACCCCTGACGATATAGCGTCGCACCTCGACAAAAATCAGCTTCGTCTTTACACCCTTATCTGGAACCGTGCTGTCGCCACTCAAATGGCTGCTGCTGATATTAATTCAGCAACTATTGATCTTGAAAGCACCAATAAATACAGCTTCCACGCCACTGGTCAAACAGTGTTATTCGAAGGTTTCCTAAAACTCTATCCTGACAAAACCAAAGAAAATCTTTTGCCAAAATTAACGGTTGGCGAAAAAGTTACCTGTGATGAGCTCAAACCAGAACAACACTTCACCGAACCACCAGCTCGCTATTCTGACGCGACATTGGTTAAATCGCTTGAAGAATTTGGTATCGGTCGCCCAAGTACCTACGCCCCAACTATTGCTACCATCGAAGACCGTGGTTATGTTGAGCGTGATGACAAGAAAAAATTATTCCCTAAAGAAATCGCCTACACCGTCAACGATTTGTTGGTAGAACATTTTCCCCATGTCGTCGATTTTCAATTTACCGCTGAAATGGAAGAGCATTTTGATGAAATCGCTCGCGGCGAACGTGAATGGCAACCGGTTATTAAAGAATTTTATACCCCATTCAAAGAAAACTTGGATAAAAAAGATGCCGAGCTCGAGAAAAAAGCACTCACCGAAGAAGCCACTGATGAAGTGTGTGCTAAATGCGGCAAACCAATGATTGTTAAAGTCGGTCGCTTTGGAAAATTCTTGGCTTGTACTGGCTATCCAGAATGTAAGAGTACCAAACCTTTTGGCACCGAAGAAAAAGCGATGGCTGCTGCCGAACCAACTGATCAAATCTGTGAAAAATGCGGTTCCCCGATGATGCACCGTATGGGTCGCTTTGGGCCATTTCTTGGTTGCTCCAACTATCCAACCTGTAAAAATATTAAGAGTATTGATGTTAAACTCAATCTCAAATGTCCAAAGTGTAAAGAAGGTGACATTGTAGAAAAACGCAGTAAGCGTCGCAAGATTTTCTACGGTTGTAACCGTTATCCAGAGTGTGATTTTGCTGTTTGGGAAAAACCAACCGGCGAAGCCTGCCCAACCTGCTCACAACCGCTCGTGTTTGCTGCCAAAGGCGCTATCAAATGTAGCAACAAAGAGTGCTCCTTCACCAAAGAGGCGGCCGTAGAGACCACCTTGCCATAAACCGCGCCAGCTTCTATACTACAGCACAGACTTGTCTAACCTGTAGTATGCCTTCGTACAAAGTCGACTTCCCTGCCAATTTAAGCATTGATCACATTATTGAGCTGATCAAGCGCTATACGAGACCATCTGAAATTGAGATGGTTATTTTGGCGTTTGAAGTGGCAAAAAAGGCACATGAGGGACAGGTGCGCAAATCGGGTGAGCCCTACCTTATCCACCCGCTGGGCGCTGCCTACATCCTCGCTACCATGCGCATGGATGCTTCTATTATCGCAGCTGCCCTTCTGCACGACGCTCCCGAAGATACTTCGCTCACGATTGAAGAAATCGCTAAAGATTTTGGCCCGGATATCGCCTCGATGATTGAAGGCGTCACCAAACTCGGCAAACTCAAATACCGCGGCGTCGAGCGCTATATTGAAAACCTCCGCAAGATGTTCGTAGCGATGGCCGAAGATGTCCGCGTGATGATTATCAAATTTGCTGACCGCATCCACAACTTGAGCACACTCGAATATCTTCCTGAAGAAAAACGTCGTCGAGTCGCTCTTGAGAGTTTAGAAATCTATGCTCCTATCGCCCACCGTCTTGGTATGGGCGAGTTCAAAGGTATGCTTGAAGACTTAGCTTTCCCCTATGTCTATCCCGAAGATTACACTCGCACCGTTGCCCTGCGTGACCAGCTGATTCACGACGGCGAAGGCTATATTGAATCTATTCTTGATGTTATTAAAAAAGAATTAAAGGATGCCGGCATCCACTATTTGGATATTCATGGTCGTAAAAAACAATTGTATAGTTTTTATCAAAAATTACTTAAGAAACATTGGGAGACAAGTAAAATTTATGATGTTATCGCTCTGCGCGTTATCGTGCCAGATATTGCCGATTGCTATGCTGCGCTTGGCATTGTGCACAAACTCTGGAAGCCACTAAAGGGTCGCATCAAAGATTACACTTCTCAACCAAAACCAAACGGCTACAAATCACTTCATACCACCGTTTTTTGTAATGACGGTAAAACGGTAGAGTTTCAAATTCGCACCCAAGAAATGCACTACGAAGCTGAGTTCGGTGTGGCGGCTCATTGGCATTATGATGAGAGTGGTATTAAACTTCCTGCCAAAGAAGTCGGCTGGGCCAAAGAGCTCGCTGAAATTCAAAAAGATATTTTGATGAATATCGCTGATTTAGAAGATTTGAAAGTCGACTTTTTCCAAAACCGTATTTTTACCTTTACTCCCAAAGGTGATGTTATCGATCTTCCTGAAGATGCTACCCCAGTGGATTTTGCTTATCATATTCACTCAGAAATCGGCAATAAATGCGCTGGTGCCAAGGTGAACGATCGTTTAGCCCAGCTCGACACCCCGCTCAAAAGTGGCGACGTCGTAGAAATTATCGTCGATAAAAACCGCAAAATGCCAAGTCCTGACTGGCTTAAATCAGTCAAAACACACTTAGCCAAAACGCATATTAAAGATAGTATAAAATCCAACTCTATCAAAGAGTGGATCAACCATCTTATCCCATACAAACGCAAAAAAAATACCGGTGTTTAACCGGTAATTTTTTTAATAAGTTCTTTGAGCTCATCTTTGGAGTAGTAGTTTATCACCACTGCACCTTTGTCGTCTTTGCCATTCACCGTGACTTTGGTGCCGAGCGCTGAGCGGAGCTGCTCTTCGACATACAAGATGTTTGGATCGCGTCGAGCTAGCTTGGTTGGTGCGGTTGTTTTTTGTACTTGCTTCTCTACCTCGCGGACGGTCATTTTTTCTCCAAGCATTGAAGCGAGCATGTCGAGCTGTTGTTTTTTATCATCCAAAGTAAGAAGCGATCTGGCTTGGCCAGTGGAAATCTTTCCGGTGACCAGGGCATTTTGTACTTCTTCAGGAAGATTGAGTAGACGAATCATGTTGGCGATAGCGGGACGACTTTTGCCCACCTTGTCAGCTACTTGTTCTTGCGTCAAACCAAATTCCTCAATGAGACGCTTATAAGCAAAACCTTCTTCAAGAGCATTTAAGTCTTGGCGCTGAATGTTTTCAATCAAGGCGACCTCGAGACGCTGTTCGTCGGCCAGCTTTTTAACAATCACTGGTACGGTGGCAATATGCGCCATCTGAGCTGCACGCCAGCGACGCTCCCCAGCAATCAGCTGGTAGCCACCATCAGGCAGTTCGCTCACCAATAACGGCTGCAAAATACCATGCTCTTTGATAGAGTCAGACAATTCTTGCAATTCTTCTGGTTTAAAATGACGACGAGGTTGGTCGCTGTCAGGTTTAATCTCCGACACTGGCACGTGCCAGACACGATCGGAGCTTTCGAGCCCGCGCGACTGAATAGCTGGCTTTTTAGCACTGTTGGTTGTGGTAATTAAGGCTCCAAGCCCTCGTCCAATGGACATATCCTTGGTGGTATAAAAAATTATGATTGTTGTTCGTTTTCAGGTGTTGCTGGCTTTTCAAACATCGCCATCACCTCTTGGGCTAATCGCTCATAGGATTTAGCAGCTTTGCCACCCGGCTCATAGTGAAAAATACTTTTTCCAAAACTTGGAGCTTCAGCGAGGCGCACGGTGCGTGGAATCACCGATCCAAAAATAGTATTTGGGAAATATTTCACCAATTCTTGCATAACTTCTTCAGACAATCGGTTGCGACTATCGTACATGGTGACCACTGCCCCCATAACTTCAATTTCTGGCTTAATATTGTCGCGCACCAGTTCAATTGTTTTGAGCAATTGTCCGAGCCCTTCGAGCGCGTAGTATTCGGCCTGCACCGGAATCATAATTTTGTCAGCGGCGACCAAACCGTTCAGGGTCAAAAGACCAAGCGACGGTGGCGAATCAATGATAATATAGTCGTAGGCGTGGCGTACTTCGCTCAAAATGTCAGATAGCTTACTTTCGCGCCCTTCCACACTCACAAGCTCAACATTAGCCCCGGCTAAATCTGGCGATGAAGGTACAATGCGTAGCCCGGCATGGCCGGTGTTATAGGTGACATCGTGAATCCTATGTTGTGACATGAGGGCGTGGTACAGCCCCTTCTCCATTTCTTGATATTTGAGCCCCAAACCAGACGTAGCATTCCCTTGGGGATCCAGATCAACGAGAAGGACAAACTTACCAGCTTCCGCTAAACCAGCGGCTAAATTGACTGCCGTTGTCGTCTTTCCCACCCCACCTTTTTGGTTAACAACAGAAATAATCACCGACATACTAGGGCTTAATCATTTTACACATCTCTATGATAGCATAGAATTGACAAACAACCAAGATTAGGGTAAGATGAGGGTACTAAAAACCTGCCCAGATGGCGGAATTGGTAGACGCACGGGACTCAAAATCCCGCGACTTCGGTCATGAGAGTTCGATTCTCTCTCTGGGCACATATACAACAGGACACTCCTTTAGAGGGGTGTCCTGTTGTATATATTCAAAAGAGGAGAATCGAACCCTATACACCCACCCCTCTTTTTGTTACACTTGCTCTACTATGGATACTATCAAACTCGGAAAATACCAACATTACAAAGGCAATCTTTACGAAGTTATCGCTGTGGGCCGTCTTGAAGCCACCCTCGAAGAAGTGGTGATCTACAAGGCCCTCTACACCTCCCCCGATTTTGGAGCTGATGCAGTTTGGGTGCGTCCGGTCGCTTCTTTTCTCGAAACGGTAACGGTTGACGGAAAAACACTACCCCGCTTTACTTTCATTGCTTGATCTATGCTTTTTATTGCCGTAAGTATCTACGGATATTGTTTGGTGGCCCTACTTCTCATCTTTCTTTTCATTCGCGACAGTCGCCGTCCAGAAACTTTTCTCCATCGTCATCCTATTTTTACCGCCAGCATAACGAGTATTCTCGCTCTTGGCATTATCCTCGCCCTCTACGCCCACCTGATCGAACCCTATCGCCTAGTTACCACCCGCGCTTCTGTTTCGTTTCCAGTCTCCTCCCCCATTCGTGTTGGCCTGATTGCCGATATGCAGGTTGGCATGCACAAACGAACTGAGTGGATGGAAAGAGTTGTCGCTAAAGCATTAGACGAAAAACCAGATATTATCCTGATTGCTGGCGATCTAGTCGCCAATGAAGGCACAACCGAAGATGAAAGCGTTTATTTAGAACCGCTCAAAAAATTGGTTGGCGTTATTCCTGTGTATTATGTGCTCGGCAACCATGATTATGGAGTCGCCACCAAACCAGGTCTCACCTTCAATTCCATTAACGGCGACAAGCACGAACTCGTCATGGCTCGCATGCAAGCTATTGGCGTTCCACTGTTGCGCAATGAGCTTATCTGCCCAACATTTAACAACCAGACACTCTGCATCTTTGGCACTGACGATATTTGGGGTAGTCAGGCTGACTATTTCCGTCTATCGGCCTGGGACACTGCCCAACCACTTATTCTCTTGAGCCACAACCCAGATGCTATCCTTTCGTGGCCAACAACGATCAAAAAACCAGACCTCTTTTTAGCTGGCCACACTCATGGTGGACAGGTCTACCTCCCCTTCTTTGGCCCGCTTGGAAACGCTGGGGTTGATTTAGGCAAAAAATACTATCGCGGGCTAAATTATTGGAATAACATTCCTATTTTCACCACTGTTGGAAGCGGTGAATCACTCGGCTCACTCCGCCTCTTTACCCCACCAGAAGTCGCCATCATCACTCTCACCCCATAACAAAAACAGCTCGCTTATCTAGGCGGGCTGTTTTGTAATTTTGGCGATATAGAAGCCTTCGATATCTTTGGTCGGGGTGAGACGAAGCGTTTCTTTCGTTCGTTTATCTATTTTTTCTCCGAGCCATTCGGCCACTAATTTTCCAGGCGGTAATTGGTTAAGGGAAATTTTTTCTAATTTGGCTTGAGGGGCTTCAGCGAGAAACCGAGAGATTTGTCGCTCGTTTTCTTCGGGTGCGAAGGTGCAGGTGGAATAGACCATCACCCCACCTGGTTTGAGCATCTCCCAACCAGCAAACAATAATTTTTTCTGAATAAAGGCATGCTCTTTGATATTTTTTTCATTCCAAAAACTAAAAGTACGCGGTGATCCGGCGATAAACCGAGCTTCGGCAGTGCACGGCGCATCCAAAAGTACTTTATCAAAATAACCTTTGTATTTTTCAATTAACTTCCAGCCATCAGCTTCAATAACCGAGGCAATAGCATCGCTTACACCCAACAACTTGAGGTTGTGCTTCAGGCGTGAGATGCGAATCTCGTTATTATCGTTAGCCACAAGCTCGCCTTGGTTTTTCATCATAGCGGCCATCTGGCTGGTCTTGCTACCTGGCGCGGCGGTGAGATCAAGCACTCTATCCCCCGGAGCCGGGGCCAAGACGACTGGCGGAACCATGCTCGCCAAGCTTTGGACATAGATTTTTCCTTCTTGGTAGAGTGGTAATTTTTGTAACTCGCTTAACTTTCTATTTTCCAAAATAAAAGCATCGCCGTACCACGCCACTCGACGAACTTTGAAGCCTTCTTGCTGAAGCACTTCAAGTACCTCTTCTTTTTTGGCTTTAAGGGTATTCACCCGAAAAGTGGTCGGTCGCTCCACAAAAGTTTTTTCTAGTGTTGCAATAAAAGATTGACCGAAAATCTCGGCCAATCTATCTAGAAATGGTTGTGGGAGGGAGGGTTTTTTCATGATTACGCAATGACCAGCTTAGTTTTGACTTTGACCATATCGTCTTTGAGCATGCTCACATCCTCCTTAATAACAGTAACATCTACTTTCATTTCAGCAAATTCTGCTTGGAGCATATCAAACTTAGCGTCAAACTTATCTTCTATGCGACGCAGGTGATAATTGATTTGCAAAATCTCTTCTTTTATATGCGCCGTAGCGACCACCAAGGCCTCAACAATCGTAAATAACCGCGTTAATTGTTCGCGGTCGGCTGGAGTAAATCCATTGTGTTCTAAGCGGTCTACCCGCTCTTTGGTTTCCATAACCAAGGTAATCATTTTTTCTTCGTTCATATACTCTAAAGGTAATAAGTGACTTAGTCAACTATCACCCTAGCACGCCGTAGATAAAGAAAAAATAAAGTAAAAAAACCGACTGGTGCGTCCCATGCTCTACCCGAAAGTAGCCTTGCGACTGTACGTCCGCCTCACAGTGAGACCCCGACACCAGACGGTTTTTTATATTCTAAGTTTACGGCTTCAAACGACTAATGGTGCGTGGGAACGGAATACACTCGCGGATATGCTCTACACCGGTGATCCAGCGAACAGCGCGCTCTAAACCAATACCAAAACCAGAATGCGGCACGGCGCCAAAACGACGCAAATCCAAATACCATTCGTAGTCGGCTTGGTTTAAACCTTCGTGTTTAATACGTTCAATGAGAATATCAACATTTTCTTCACGCTGAGATCCGCCAATTAATTCACCAGCGCCTTCGGTGGCAATCAAGTCGTCGTTAAGGGCGCGACGCGGGTCAGTTGGGTCGAGCTTCATGTAGAACGGCTTAATTTCTTTCGGCCATTTTTCAATAAACACTGGCACCTCACTATCTTTGGTGAGGAGACCTTCGTCGTCGTTGCCCAAATCTTCACCGTGTTTAATATCTGAACCAAGCTCATGCAATTTTACAATCGCTTGATCATAGGTGTAGCGGGTAAATGGCGCGTCAGCTTTTTTGAGCTTTTCCACATCACGCTCGAGAAGCGCAAGTTCGGCCTGACAGTGCGCCAAACAATAGCGGATAATATGACGAACTAAACCTTCTTGAATCGCCAAGTTTTGATCATGTTCGACAAACGCTGCTTCAGCATCCATCATCCAAAACTCCGTGAGGTGGCGCTTGGTTTTGCTTTTTTCAGCGCGGAAAACCGGGCCGAAGTCATAGCAACGACCAACTGAAGCGATAGCTGCTTCGATATAGAGCTGACCGGATTGCGATAAGTAGGCTGAACCTTCGTCAAAATATGGGACTTGGAACAAAGTCGTCGTTCCTTCGCACGCATTCGGTGTAAAAATTGGGGAATCTACTCTGATAAAATTTTCTTGATGTAAATATTCGTTAATAGCGGTAATAATCGCATCACGGACGCGCAAAATTGCCCACTGATTTTTACTGCGAAGCCACAGATGACGGTTGTCCATCAAAAAATCTGGACCGTGTTCTTTTTTGGCAATTGGATAACCAACCGACAATTGAATAATGGTTAGATCTTTGACTTGTAACTCAAAAACATTGTCTTTTTTAGGGTGTTTGGAGACGGTGCCGGTAACACTCAAAGACGACTCTTGAGAGATTGTTTCCACCGCTGTCCAGGCTTCGGCCGAGACGTCATTTTTGTTGACGACAGCCTGAATAAAGCCGGCGCCGTCGCGCACTTCTAAAAAGGCAATCGGGCCAGACGAGCGCTTGTTGTTGAGCCAGCCTTTGAGGGTGACGACTTCACCCACCGAACCAGCTAATTGTGAACTCATTTTTTCCATAGAACTAAAGATAGAACAGACAAATAACTAGTCTGTATACTAGCGGAAACAGGCCTGTTTAGCAAGCCCGGTGGATTTTGACAAGACTACCCCTTTCGGCTAGGATAACCAACAGTTTTAGTGCTCTTTAACCCCGCACCACCCCTGGAGGCACTCGTGCGCAACGAAGCTGTTCGTGATTTTTTGACCCGATCGTATTCTTTCCTCCCTATCCCTGGCATGAGCGACCTCATCGCCCAGGCTATGCCGGAATTTGTTCGGTTGGTGGAAAATCCTCCGAGCGGACCAGTCGCCTTTGATTACGATACCATCGGCGACCCCGACACCGGACTCATCATCCGCACCGGCGAGCCCAAGGAGACTGGTGGCACCTACGACCGCAAGGTCTTCTGGCACTACCGCCCGCATCTCGACGACATGCTCGAGCTGCGCAATCCGGATTTTTTGAAGAATGAAGCGAAGTTTATTGGCTTGTCTCGAGAGATTCGCGAACGATTGTTTGAAGCGGTGCAGCGTTTTGCAAGCGAGCTTACCCCGCACCTGTCGATTAATGTTGTAAACCTCCTCGATCCCGACAAGGCGGTGCTCCGATTCCTCGCCTACACGCACATCCGCGATGACAGTCTGGCAGTTGGCGATCGGATCATCGGCGCCGCTCATGCCGATCGCGACGCCCTGACGCTTGCGCTCCACGAGAGCCATCCTGGTCTTGAGTTCGAGCGCCCGCCCGGAGCCTGGCGAGAGATGAACTCCCTGCCCGATCAGCCGATCATCTTCGCGAGCCAGATGCTCGAGAAAGCAACAACGCGTTCTGCTGGCCCTCAGGTGCCAGCGATGTGGCATCGCGTTCGCCAGCTCGACCCGACTGCGCGGGTGAGTAACACTATCATCCGCTTGTCGGTGGTGTATTTCACGCACCTGCGTGGTTATTAAAAAATCGCCTTCTCAGGCGACCGTAGAATGTAAGGAAAAAACTGTTTCACCCCCCCCCAGCCGAGCTCACACTCGCTGGGGGTGTACTTTTTATAACGGAAAGTCTGGTAATTTTTTCGTACTATGCCGATCAAAAAAGTGCTTTAGAGCGGTCATTATTTTCGGTGAAAAACCGGCCTGTCTCGCCTCTTGAGGCGATCCACCAACAAGATGACCGAGACTGGCTTGTTCAGCCTCGTTTAAAGCCATTAATGGCTCGTTTTGAGCCCGAAGAACCCCTGAGCAAGCCTCACACACCATTCCGCCACTATACGGGGCAAAAAGGGCTGTTTTTTGGCTTCCACACCGTACGCAGGTGGCCACCGTCAACCCACTCCCCAACGCTTCAAACAGACGTACCAAAAAGCCAGCTACCACGAGCGCATCAACCAGCTTCGCTACATTCAGTTCACGCAGGAAGCCGAGGTACAGAATAAATATTCTCTCATCTGGTTCGCCTTCATCCACCAGCGTATTTACGACCGAAGCCGAATACCCGAGTACTCGCATTTTTTCATAGCTCTCAAGCAGCCCACCAAATGATTCTACTGGAAATACTTTGGTGAGGTGTAGCATATCTTTGCCGTCGGCACAGTCTACCTCAACTAAAAAAAGCGGCTCTAAGAGGCTCGCATTTTTACTCGTACTTTTTTTACTACCTCGCGCCAAGACAGTCACCTTCCCCCGCTCTTTGGTATAGAGTGTGACGAGCTGATCAAAGTCTCGAAACGCTCGGCGCTCTAGGGTGACAGCAAGCATATGTTAGCGACGTTGTTTCTTTTTTTGTAAATAGCCCTCCAAGATAAACATGGCAGAGCGTTCGTCGCGACTTACCCCCTCGCCCATCGCATCAGCGCCAAACGAAGAAAAGCGCTCGTCGTGATATTCAATCGGGAGAGTGATACCTTTTTGTAATTCAAAAACAAATTTTTTAACTCGCTCTGTATTAGCATTTTCTTCGCCCTTGGTACCAAACGGAAAACCAACAACAATGAGATCGATATGTTCTTTTTTGAGCAAATTCGTGAGTGCAGTGACCTTGCGAGGCAAGGTGTCACCTTCCACAATACCATACGGCAACACTACACCAAGCGTGGTATCAGACCATGCCAAGCCAAGTCGTTTGGTGCCGTAATCAATAGCAAGAATGTTCACAAGATGTTATTTCTTTTCACTTGGTCGACGAGTAGCGACGATATTGCCGTCTTCGGTAATAATAACAGTATGTTCGAAGTGGGCCGATAGTAAATTGTCAGACATTTTTATTGTCCAACCATCATCCATCGTTTCCACGCGCCATGTGCCAAGCCCAATCATCGGCTCAATCGCAATCACCATGCCCGGCTTAAGTAAAATAGATTCCAAAGTTGCATCGTAATAGTTTGGAATAAACGGCTCTTCATGGACGGTGTAGCCAACACCGTGACCAACCAAATCACGCACAATTCCATAACTACCTTGTGACTTTACATAACTTTCTACCGCTTTACCAATACTTGCCACACTATTACCCGGCTGAGCAGCAGCAATCCCCCGCTCAAGCGCCTCGCGAGTGACATCTAAAAGCTTTTCAGCTTTTGATGAAATTTTACCAACAGGGATAGTGAGAGCGGTGTCAGTGTAGACACCTTTTTCTTTAGTTTTATAGGGCCACTCCATGCCAATATCTAAGGTAACGATATCGCCATCTTGGAGAATGCGTTTTTTCTTTGGGATACCGTGCACCACTTCTTCGTTGATGGAAATACAAACTGTCGCCGGAAACGGTCGATCAGCCACATGGGTTTTATACCCTTTAAAAGCCGGACGAGCGCCCACAGCTCGAATCATTTTTTCAGCAATTTTGTCGAGCTCGTAGGTGGAAATACCAGGACGAACCAATTTGGCCAAATCTTCAAGAATGACCCCCATCATGGTGCCATTCTTTTTAATATTTTCAATATCGGTTTGTCGTTTGGTAAGCATACTTAGGCAAGAGTTTTTTCAATATCTTTTTCTACTTGTTCGATAGCTTGTGTGCCATCGACCGTAGCGAGGATATCATGTTGTTTAAACCAGTCGCGAATTGGGGCGAGCGCTTTGTTGCCCTGAAGAGCAATACGCTCTTTGACCACATCAGCTTTATCATCAAGTCGAGTGACTAATTCCCCACTACATTTTGGACAGATAGAATAGTAGTGTTTGGTGCCGGCAGGAATAATTTCTCCGCAACTACGGCACATTCGGCGGGCGGTGAGGCGGGTGTAGGCTTCTTCATCAGACAAGGTAATGTCTAGCACCAAGATGTCTTTAGTATACCCTTTTTTATCAAAAAAATCTTGGTAGGCCTGCGCTTGAGCAACAGAACGAATCGCTCCATCAAGCACCACTCCTCGTCCTGCATCCACTTGGCTTTCGATAGCTTTAAAAGCTAGTTTGTAAATAAGTGTATCCGGAGCTAATCGCCCAGCTTTCATTTCATCAAGTGCTGCACGTTCTTCCTCGGTAACTTCTTTTTGCTGAGCGAGCGCACGGAGCATGTCGCCGGTAGACAGATGGGCGTAGTTGTATTTGTGAGCAATTTTTTTAGCCTGTGTACCTTTGCCACTGCCTGGCGGACCAATAACGATAATAATCTTTTTCATGGAAGTAAGGGTTCGGTTAAGACTGGCTTAGTGTAGCAGTCTTTGAGACGAGAATCAAGATGCCGAGGGGAAATAAAAAACCGACCGCCAGAGGCGACCGGTTTTGAAAGTCGTCTCTATGTATTAGACGTGATCGTATTGATGCATAGTGAGCTGAGCTTCAATCTGCTTCGCTGTTTCAATAGCTACTGCTACAACGATAAGCAAACTGGTGCCACCGATAGTGAGTGACTGTGTCCCAGCGAGCGCCTGAGCGATAAGCGGTAAAACCGCTACCACACCCAAAAAGAGCGCACCAATCAGGTTCAATCGATTCATGGTTTGAGAGATGTACGTTTCAGTTTCTTTACCTGGGCGAATACCCGGGATAAAACCACCTTGCTTCTGCAAGTTTTCAGCAATCTTTTGTGGGTGGAAAACTACCGATGTATAGAAGAAGGTAAACCCAACGATAAGTAAGAAGTACAAAACGTTATAGAAGGTTTGGTTTTGGAATAAACGGATAGTGCCGTTAGCAAAATCACGCATCCAAGCAGCATCAGCGTGCACAAAGAATTGGGCGACGAGTGATGGGAAAAGCATTAAAGATACGGCAAAGATAATTGGAATGACTCCGGCCATATTCACACGGAATGGAAGATGGGAAGTTGCGCCACCACCAAAGCCACGACCACGAACTTGTTTCGCGTAGGTCACTGGGATATTGCGCTGACCTTCACTAATGAAGACCACACCAACGATGGTGAGTACTGAAGCGATAGCAAACAATACATAGGTCAAAAGCTGTGATGGGTCGTAGTTAGCAGCTACCGTCTGCAAGGCTTTTGGAAAAGACGAGATGATGCCAGCAAAGATAATAAGCGAAACACCATTACCAACTTTTTTCTCAGTGATAAGCTCACCGAGCCACATCAGAAACATGGTGGTCGCACTGATGGTGAACATGATGGTGAGCGAACGCACCGGGGTCATATCAGTCAAAATATTTTGACTGGAGAGGAGGCGGATCATGCTGTAACCTTGCAAGAATGACAATGGAATTGCCAACCAGCGAGTGTACATACTGATTTTTTGTTGCCCAGCTTCGCCTTCTTTGCTCATTTCCTCAAGTGACGGAACGATCATAGTGAGGAGTTGGAAGATGATGGAAGAAGTGATATACGGACCAACGCCAAGCATGGCAATTGAGATATTACTCAAACTACCGCCAGAGAAAATATTAAGAAGACCAAGAAGTTGATTACCTTCCAAGTAATTTTTGAGGTTGAGCGGATTAACGCCTGGCACTGGAATGTGCGCTACCAAACGAAACACAACAAGAAGCGCCAACACGAACAAAATTTTGTTACGAATGTCTTTGACTTTCCACGCCTGGGTAAAGGTGTTCCACATACGGGGTAGATGATTAAACGAGAATCTATAAAATACTTTACAGTCCTATGGGAGAGGACTGTAAAGAAAGGGATTATTTGATGTCGCCGCCAGCTTTGGTTATAGCTGCTGCTGCGCCTTTGGTGGCCAAGATGCCAGACAAAGACACTTTTTTCTTAAGTTCGCCTGTGCCAACAATTTTTACTTGTTTCACAGTTGCGCCAATAAGATTTTTTTCTTGAAGAGCGGCCAAAGTAATTGTGGCGCCAGCGTCAAAATGTTTTTCCAAATCACTGAGATAGACTTCAGCTGGTTTGGTTTGACGACTAGTGAAACCACGTAATTTTGGAGTTGATTGGAGCAAGAATTTGAAGCCTAACATCTTCAAACCACGGCTACCACCAGAGCGAGCAGTCTGACCCTTACCACCACGAGTGGAGGAAGTACCATGACCAGAAGCATTACCGCGACCAACACGCTTTTTACTGTGTTTAGCGCCACGGGCTGGTTTAATTGTGTGAACTTTTAACATACAAGTGTAGTAATGAGAGCCTTAAGCTTTTTTAGAAGCAGCTTTTTTGGCTGGCTTCTTTTCTTCTGCTTTTGCTTCAACGGCTACTTCTTCTTTTTTAGCCATTTCAAACTTTTTTACTGGAGTACTGTGACGTTTGAAACTTTTCAAAGCTTCGAAGGTAGCTTTTACGATTGCGATTTTGTTTTTAGTAGTACCCAAGATTTTACAGGATACGTTTGGGATACCAGCCATTTCAAACACGACACGAGCAGCACCACCAGCGATGATACCAGAACCTTTTGGAGCTGGTCTCAAGAGAACAGCGGCGGCTTTATATTTATATAAAACTGCGTGTGGAATTGTTTCTCGAACGAGCGGTACGCGGATCATGTTCTTTTTTGCTTGGCGAACAGCTTTTTCCACGCCCCCTTGTACATCTTTACCTTTAGCGACACCAAAAGCTACACGGCCTTTGCGATCACCCAAGATAACACAGGTGCGGAAACTCATATGCTTACCACCTTGGGTAACGCGAGTCACGCGAGCTAAGTCCAAGATAAATTGGTCAAATTCTGACTTCTCTTCTTGGCGACGGTCTTTGCGGAAACCTCCGCGACCAGTACTGTTGGAATTATTATTCATCATAGGGGTAAACAATTAGAATTGCAAACCGCCGGCGCGAGCGCCTTCAGCGACCGCAGCTACGCGACCATGAAAACGGTAACCACCACGATCAAAAATAACTGTAGTGATACCTTTGGCTTTAGCTTTTTCAGCCAAAGCTTGGCCAACTGCGTAGGCAGCACCAACCTTAGCTGTTTTACCTTCAACTTTCGCATCTTTCAAATCAGAGGATTTTACAAATACTAATGTTTTGCCAGACGCATCATCAATAAGTTGAGCGGTGACAGAACGCAAACTGCGGAAGACTGACAAACGAGGAGTGGTCGCAGAACCAACTAAGCGAGCGCGAACACGTTTGTGGCGAATCTGGCGAAGAGCGTTTTTTGTAATAGTAGCTAATCGTTTCATATATATAAGTATTACGCTGCTTTAGCGGCAGTCTTACCGGCCTTGCGAGCGATAACTTCGTCGAGATATTTAATACCTTTACCTTTATATGGTTCAGGTTTGCGTACGCGACGAATTTGCGCAGCCATTTCACCAACTAACTGTTTGTCATTACCCTCGACAGTGATAATGTTTTTTTCTACAGAAAATTTAACACCAGTCATCGGCTTAATTTCCACTGGGTGAGAAAAACCAACATCCAAAACAAGGTTTGTACCTTTAACAGTCGCTTTGAAACCAACGCCGCTGATTTCCAACTGTTTTTTGAAACCAGTTGTTACGCCGTCAATCAAGTTTTCAATGATACTTGAAAAAGTACCCCACAAAGCACGATCGCGAACACTGTCGCCATTCTTTACTTCAGTGGTAACTTGACCATCTTTGATAACAACGGTGATGTGTGGGTGGAGATCGAGTTTAAGCTCGCCTTTTGGACCCTTCACAACAAGCTGGGTGCCTTTTACTTCAGCAGTCACACCAGCCGGTAAGGTTCGAATTTTTTTACCAATACGGGACATATAAATAAGCTTAGTGTGAGTGATTAGTAAATTTCACAAAGGAGTTCACCACCAACATTTGCTGCTATTGCTTCTTTATCAGTCAAAAGACCTTGTGGGGTGGAGAGAATCGCAATACCGAGACCGTTCAACACGCGTTCGATATCAGTTTTCTTCACATAGCGGCGGTGACCTGGGGTACTGACGCGAGTGAGGGATTGAATAGCTGGGATTTTATCGGTGTATTTTAATGTTACCACGATAAAGGAAGGTTTACCCTTGGTTTCCTCAGCTTTAGCAATATAGCCTTCACGCACTAGAATGTTGGCAATCGCCATTTTCAATTTGGAAAAAGGCAAGGTGACTTCTTTTTTGTGCACCATGGAAGCGTTGCGCATTCGAGTGAGCATGTCAGCAATTGGATCAGTCATCATAATAGAATAATTATCTTATACATTAGAATTACCAACTGGACTTGCGGACACCTGGAATCTTACCAGCGTTCGCAAATTCACGGAAACAAATACGGCAAACTTTAAATCGGCGCATGAAGGCGCGTTTACGACCGCAGTTCCAGCATCGGTTGACAATGCGCGTCGAAAACTTTGGAGTCTTCTTTGATTTTGAAATTTGTGCCCAAGTAGCCATATTATTTAGTGAAAGGGAATCCTAAGTGAGTAAGTAATGCACGGCCCGCGACCTTATCTTTGGCAGTCGTATTAATGACCACCTGCAAGCCATGAATTTTTTCGATTTCTTCCAATTTTACTTCAGGAAACGCAATGTTTTCTTTGAAACCAATGGTGAAATTACCTTGGCGATCAAAAGCCTTATCAGAGATACCGTGGAAGTCGCGTACGCGAGGGAAAGTTACACGGAGTAATTTTTCAAGGAAGTGGTACATGCGAGGACCGCGGAGGGTGACTACAACACCAATTTCTTGACCTTGGCGGATTTTGAAGTTGGAGATAGCTTTTTTAGCTTTGGTGCGCACTGGTTTTTGACCAGTGATTTTTGTCAAAGTCTTTTCTACACTGTCAATAAAGTTAGCTTCTTTGACAAAGCGGCCGATACCAGCGTTAATCACCACTTTGGTGATCTTTGGTACCTGCATAACGTTCTTCAAGCCAAGTTCTTTTTGAACGGCTGGAACGATCTCTTTCTTGTACATTTCGTAAAGGGATTTCATAGGCTTAGTCGATAAATTCACCGGTAGCAGTTGCTACACGACGTTTCTTTTGACCGTCCATCTTGTAGCCAACGCGAGTTGGTTTACCAGATTTAGGATCAAGGAGCATAACTTTAGAAGCATGAATCGGACCAGCGAGCTCAATACGAGTACCTTTTTCACCAGCTTTTTTTGCTTTGATGTGTTTCTTCACGATGTTCACACCTTCGACAACGATTTTTCCTTCTTTTGGAAAAACCTGGATGACTTTAGCTTCTTTGCCAGCATCCTTACCACTCATGACTTTTACTTTGTCGTTTAATTTGATTTTCATATAGGTATAGTATTCCTTAAAGTCTTACACCACTTCAGGGGCTAAGGAAATAATCTTTTGAAAACCTTTGGTACGAAGTTCGCGAGCAATCGGCCCGAAGATACGGGAACCTTTTGGCTCTTTACTAGCGCGGTCAATAATCACCGCTGCGTTTTCGTCAAAGCGAACATAGGTGCCATCTGGACGGCGAGTTTCTTTGCGGATGCGAACCAAGACAGCATGCACAACATCACTCTTTTTAACGAGTCCACGTGGAGCAGCTTCTTTCACAACGCAAGTGATGACGTCACCAAGACGAGCATAGCGCTTCTTGTAACCATCAAGCACACGAATACATTGTAGCTTTTTGGCACCGGTGTTATCGGCGACAGCGAGCATTGCGCGATGTTGAATCATACTAAAAACGAAAGGTTTTTAAAACATTATTTAGCGATGCCGGTGAGTGTCCAGCGTTTTGTTTTGGACATTGGACGACATTCGACAAACGTAACCGTGTCACCGACTTTTGCTTTACCATCTTCATCATGAACATGATATTTAGCACTAACACGATATTTCTTTTGATATTTTTCATTGAGCTTCATCGAATCAACGCGAACGGTGATAGTCTTCTGCATACTTGTTGAAACAACAGTACCAGTAAACGAGCGCTCAAGTTTGGTTTCTTTGTTTTCCATACAATAAGTGATTATTTACTAGCGGCTCGAGTGTGGAGCAGCGTCTTAATGCGAGCAATCGCTTGGCGCTTCTGACTAAAGAGGTGCACCTGCTTGATTTGCTTCGTGCGCTTCGCGAAATTATTCGCGTGGAGCTCACTGACGAGAGTAGCAAGGAGATCCTTTAATTCTGCGTCTGATTTAGCTTGTAAGTCTTTGAAATCCATATTATGGGCGGTTCTTTTCGATAAACTTGGTCTTGAGACCGAACTTGTAGCCGGCCATATCCATCGCTTCTTTAGCTGATTCGCGGGTCACACCAACCATTTCAAAGAGAACGGTACCTGGTTTGACGACAGCGACGTAATGATCCGGCGCACCCTTACCACCACCCATCGGGGTTTCGTTACCTTTTTTAGTAACTGGCTTATCAGGGAAGATGCGGATCCAAACTTTACCACCACGGCGCACATAACGAGTGAGCACACGGCGAGCTGCTTCGATCTGACGACTGGTTACCCAGCCGTAGCTCTGACTCTTGAGACCAAAGTCACCAAAGTCGATGCTGTTAGCACGAGTAGCGACGCCTTTTTGACGGCGACGGCCTTTGTGCCATTTTCGATGTTGTACTTTTTTTGGTAATAACATAGGGGCAATCTTAGAGGGACTTATTTAGCCTGCTTCTTAGTTTCCTCAGTCTCTTTTTTAGCAAATTTATCACGGCGACCGAATACTTCACCGTTATAGATCCAAACCTTGATACCGATTTTGCCGTACATCGTGTGAGCTTCAGCAAGCGCGTAATCAACATCACTGCGGATGGTGATCAAAGACATTTTGCCAGAAGCCAATTTTTCACGACGAGCAATTTCAGCGCCGTTCAAACGACCAGACATTTGAATCTTCACACCTTTTGCACCAGCGGACATGATTTTTTCAATCGCTTGTTTCATCACACGGCGGAAAGGAAGACGTTTTTCAATATCAAGCGCAGCGTTCTGAGCAACAATAGCTGCCGAGAGAGCTGGTTGAGTGACTGGCTGGATGTTTAATTTAACTTTAGTGCTAAAAGACAGCAATTTCTTTTCCACTTCTTTGCGGATATCTTCAAGACCAGCACCACCACGGCCAATTACTACACCTGGCTTTGCTGCCAAGATAGTAATGACAACTTCTTTAGAAGTGCGTTCGATACTGATAGAATCAATACCTGCTTCTTTCAATTTCTTTTCCAAGAATTCGCGAATAGCAATTTCTTGCTGTAAGTATTGAGCGAGTTGATCTTTCTTAGCGAACCAACGAGAATCCCAAGGGAAGACGAAAGGAACGCGGTGAATTTTCGGATGGACTTTGTGACCCATAGGTAAAGAAATTATTGCTTCTTAGTCTTAGTAGCTTTAACTTTTCTTGGGATAGCGGCCAATACCAATTTTACATGGGAAGTGCGCTCGCGAACTGGAGTGGCACGACCGTGTGCTTTTGGCATAAAACGCTTCAAGACTGGACCACCGTCAACGGTGATAGTTTTGATAACCAAATCATCAGCTTTGAGCGAATGGTTGTTGGTAGCGTTCGCAATTGCGGAGTTTACCAACTTAGCCATAGTGTGAGCCTGCTTCTTGTTGAGCACCGCCAAATTTTCCAAAGCTCGAGAAACACGCTTACCACGGATAAGGTCAACAATCAAGCGCAATTTACGAGGACTGGTGCGCAAGTATTTTAATTGTGCTGTAACTTCCTGGTTCATACGGGTAAACATTATTTCTTAGCGGCGGCTGGAGCGGCTGCCGGAGCGGCTGCTTTTGTTTCCTGATCTTTCTGCATCTTACCACCATGGCGAATGAATTTACGGGTTGGGGAAAATTCGCCTAAGCGATGACCAACCATGTTTTCATCACACAATACTGTGATGAAATCTTTGCCGTTGTGGACTAAGAAGGTGACGCCGACCATCTCCGGAGAGATAACACAAGCGCGGGACCAGGTTTTGATAGATGCGCGTTTACCACTGGCTTTCATGGCTTCAACTTTCTGGAGCACACGTGGGTCAATGTAGGCGCCTTTTTTTAAACTTCGTGACATAGTGATGGGTTATTAAGCAGTAGCCTTTTTAGCGCGGCGGGATTGAACAATGAACTTGTCACTCCACTTTTGCGGCTTGCGGGTTTTCACACCGCGAGCTGGCTTGCCGTACACTGTCTGAGGACCACGTTTCTGACCGATAGGGCTGTGGCCTTCACCACCACCGTGCGGGTGATCAACAGGGTTCATATTCTTACCTTTCACCGTTGGTTTGATACCACGATGACGGATACGACCAGCTTTACCCCAGCGGATAAGACGACGATCTGGGTTACTGAGGATGCCGATAGTAGCCAAACACTCTTTAATCACGGAGCGGATTTCACCAGAAGGCAAACGAATTTGAGCGTAGTCACCTTCGGTGCCGACGAGCTGTGCTGATAAACCAGCGCCACGTGCCAACTGTCCACCTTTACCAGGAGTCAATTCAACGTTGAAGATGAAGAGACCAACTGGAATGTGTTTGAGAGGCATGCGGTTGCCAGATTTTGCTTCGATCACATTTTTGGAAGAAAGCATTGTGTCTCCTACCTTGGTAGTTTCAGCAGCCAAGACATAGGACTTTGTACCGTCAGCATATTTAATAAGAGCAATACGAGCACCGCGGTTTGGATCGTATTCAATCGCTTCAACCGTTGCGGATACATCGAATTTGTGTTGCTGGAAGTCTACCAAGCGGTAGTATTTCTTAGCGCCACCACTTTTGTGGCGAACCGTAATCACACCCTGGTTGTTGCGACCGGATTTTGGTTGCAAAAATTCAATCAGGCTTTTTTCTGGCTCCCATTTCGTGATGTCAGAAAACGCGTCACCACTGGAATTGCGGCGACCCGGACTTGTTGGTTTGTGGATCTTAATCGGCATATACTGTTGGTTTAGACACCTTCATGAATAGTAATCGTCTGACCTGCTGGCAGGGTAACGATAGCTTTTTTGGTATCGGATTTTCGACCCTGACTTGCGCCAAAGCGAACACGATGACCTTGTACGTTGACAATATTCACAGACACTGGTTTCACACCGTACATTTCCTGAATCGCGGTTTTAACTTGCACCTTTTTCGCATCGAGCGCTACAACAAAACTATATTTGTTGCTTTGACCTTGAGCCAAGGCAGCTTTTTCGGTGACGATTGGGCGAATGATAATACCGTGAGCAGTCGTTGTGGTTTTTACACCAGCGGTTGTTTCAGCAACTTTAGGAGTAGCTACTTTTTTGGTAGCTTTCTTTGGAGCTGCTTCTTTTTTGTCTTTCTTAAAGATAGCCATACGTCTTCAACGATTACTTAGTAGTCAAGAGTTTTTCCAATTGCTTGACACCCTCGACACTGGTGACAATTGCTTGCTTCGACAAAAGAGCAGCTACGTTAGCGTCTTCTGCGCGCATTGTTTCAATTTTTTTCAAATTACTGGTCATGCGCAATAATTTCGCATCCTTACCAGCGGTCAACACCAAGAAACTGTGCTGTTTGGCTGGCAAAGCTTTGATGAAAGAGGCAAAGAGACTAGTCTTTGGTTCTTTGAAATCAAAGTTTTCAACAACGTACAATGTTCCGGTCTGAGCTTTGTCAGACAAAACCATTTTAGTTGCCAAACGACGAGTTTTCTTGTTGATTTTTGTTTTATAATTGCGATCAGATAAAGGACCAAAAGCAACACCGCCGCCCTTCCAGATTGGAGAGCGAGTAGAGCCGTGACGAGCACGACCGGTGCCTTTTTGTTGCCATGGTTTCTTACCACCACCGCGCACTTCACCACGATTCTTGGTATCTGCCCAAGGTTCGCGAGTGTTGTTGCGTAGCGCCACGAAAACTTCGTGAACAACTTCTGGTTTAACGGTAATATTAAAGACTTCGTCACTCAAAGTAACATCGCTTTGTGCTTTACCGGATAAATTGTAGACAGTAAGTTTCATACATTTCTCAAAATTCGATAAAGTATTACGCAGCTTGTGGAGCTGGAGCAGCTTCTGTTACTTGTACTGGAGCGGCTTTTTTCGTTACTTTCAGTTCACCAGTACCACTGATCATGAGGATCGAGTTGCGACCACCAGGAACAGCGCCTTTAATCAAGAGTTCGTTAGTTGCAGCGTCAACGCCAACAATTTCCAAATTCTTTACCGTTACGCGATCGCCACCCATACGGCCGGCCATACGCATACCTTTGAACACACGTTGCACACCACCAGCACCAATGGAACCAGGAGCACGTAAATCGTGTTTGTGACCGTGAGTTGCTGGAGCACCGCGGAAATGATGGCGTTTCACAACACCAGCAAAACCTTTACCTTTGGAGGTACCGATAACTTGCACAACATCACCCGGTACGAAGGTTTCGACAGTGATAACATCACCGCGTTCAATACCGTCAACTTTTTCAATACCGAAATCGTTCAAATGACGAACAGTATCAAGATCTTTCAAGTGGCCAGCTTCTGGCTTGCTCACACGAAAATCGCGAACTTTTTCAAAACCAAGCTGCAAAGCAACATGATTATCTTTAGTTCCATCCTTTACTTGCACAATCTGACAAGGACCAGCAACTACTTTAGTAACTGGAATTACATCGCCGTTAGCAGCGAATACTTGTGTCATGCCCACTTTTTTACCGAGAATGAATTTCATACGCATCTCTTAATAAAAACATTGTTCTCTACCCGGAAACCTCGTAAAGGAACACCTCAGCATCTTTGTAGAGATGTCCATCGGCGAGGGGGTTTGGGTAGCTTGTCAATGGTGAAAACTAGCTTAGTGCTTTACTTAACAAAAAACTAGAAGCGCTGAACTTGAGCGAACTCAAGGCTGGCGCCTCTAGCCTTCTTTGACCGACAAAGCTGTGACTTGGAGCAAGGATTTTGATCTAAAAAGCTTGACTCGTTGTTACGTGCTTGTTTAGGTCACACACACGGGTTTATTCGTGGTGCAAGAATGGCTTTTGTTTCGTAAAATGTTAAGATAATTCTCCTGAAAATAGTATCGTTTCGCCTAAATGGTTTCTCGCGGTTGCCCGCTTGAGATCTTATTTATCGAAAAACACTATTGTTATGTAGCGAGAGTATACCTCTCGTGACATATTTTGTCAATAGTCAGCCAAAAAACCGACTTTTGACGCTGTCTAGTCTGGGGGGTGACCCCGGATTACATCTTAATTTCAATATCGACACCGGCTGGAAGGCTGAGACTCATGAGCGCGTCGATACATTTTGGACTAGCGTTCATGATATCCACCAAACGTTTGTGAATACGCATTTCAAACTGTTCGCGAGCGTCTTTGTGGACGAAAGTCGAACGGTTGACGGTGAATTTCACCTTTTCTGTTGGTAATGGTACTGGACCTACTACCTGCGCATCGTGGCGTTCAGCAGTTTCCACAATAGTCTTCGTAGCTTGATCGATAATACGATTATCGTAAGCGCGAATCTTAATGCGAATACGGCTTCCTGCTTCTTCTTTCTTGACTTGAGTTGTAGTTTTAGCTGCGGACGACATGTGAGTAACAATTAAAGAGCTTCAAATGAACAAAACCACGAAAAGGGGCCACTCTCTCGAGCAGCCCCTGACCGGGTTATTTAGTAATTTTTACAACGACACCGGAACCTACGGTGCGACCACCTTCGCGGATAGCGAAGTTCATCTTTTCTTCGATAGCAACTGGAACAATGAGTTTCACTTTGATAGAAACATTGTCGCCAGGCATAACCATTTCAGTACCTGCTGGGAGTTCGATCTCACCAGTTACGTCAGTTGTACGGATGTAGAACTGTGGTTTATAGCCTTTGAAGAAAGGTTTATGGCGGCCACCTTCGTCTTTAGTCAAAACGTAGATTTCAGCTTCAAACTCAGTGTGAGCTTTAACAGTACCAGTCTTAGCCAAGACCATACCGCGTTCAACTTCTTCTTTCTTAGTACCACGGAGAAGAACACCGGCGTTATCACCAGCTTGACCTTCTTTCAACTGCTTGTTGAACATTTCGATACCAGTAACAACCGTCTTCATATTTTCTTCGCGGAGACCGACAATTTCAACTTCATCGTTGATTTTGAGGATACCACGTTCAATACGACCGGTCACAACAGTACCGCGGCCTTCGATAGAGAAGACATCTTCAACTGGCATGAGGAAAGGTTTGTCAGTAGCGCGAGTTGGCTCTGGGATATATTCATCACAAGCCTTCATGAGATCAAGAATTGGCTTGATAGCAGCTTCATCAGTTGGGTTTTCCAAAGCTTTGATAGAAGAACCACGGATAACTGGACTCTTTTCGCCAGGGAAGCCGTATTTAGTCAATAAATCACGAACTTCAGCCTCAACGAGATCCACGAGTTCAGGATCAGACACCATGTCAACTTTGTTCAAGTAAACAACGATGTATGGAACACCAACCTGGTGAGCCAAGAGGATATGTTCACGAGTCTGAGGCATAGGGCCGTCAGCAGCGGACACAACGAGAATCGCACCGTCCATCTGAGCAGCACCAGTGATCATGTTTTTAACATAGTCAGCGTGGCCAGGACAGTCAACGTGTGCGTAATGGCGTTTTTCGGTTTCGTATTCTACATGAGCTGTAGAGATAGTAATACCGCGAGCCTTACTTTCAGGGCTCTTATCAAGACCATCAACACCGATGTCTTTAGCACCACCCCCGCGGAGGGATAGCACTTTCATGATCGCTGCTGTGGTAGTGGTTTTACCGTGGTCAACGTGACCAATGGTACCAATATTCACGTGTGGTTTGGACCGAATAAATTCAGCCATACAAATATATATCGCGGCACTGTCCCAAGTGGTTGGTCCAGATTTGTTTTCCAGCCGCTGTTTTTTTATGTAATTTTAAATAAATTTGAACTAATCCTGCCTCAGAATTAGCGTTTCCGATTATAGCAGAGTTTTCTCATCTTGGCAAGAGGCTCCGGTGTGGACAAGCTGTGCTAAGATTAGGGCTATTCTACTGGTTCCAAATAGAACTTTTCTTCTTCCCCATCGTTTGGCACGTCAGCTAGCCCTTCTTCACTACCCTCATCATCGGTTTTTTCCTCTTGTCTTAGCAAAGAAACCGGTGATTGCCCGTCGGCAAAAGACACAGGGACAATCGTCACTTCTTCTTGAGCCGGTTCGGTTGGCGGAGTGACTAGGGTGTTTCCGGGAACAGTTTCCGCTGTTTTTTGAGCTTTTTCCTCTTCGTCGATTACTTCGTCAAGAACATAATCGTCGAGCGCCTCGGCTTCAACGGTATTTTCTTCATCGGCGGGCTCTTTTTTTGGCTCTTCGGCGATGATTGTGGTCGGAAGCGGGCTTGGTGGCGCTGGCGGGACATCAAGAACATCCAGAATTTCCTCATAATTATCCAAGTTCATGAGGACAAAAATATCATCGCTCTCGCCGTCAAGAATCAGGGCTTTATCCCCTGTTCGACGCATCAGTTTGATAGTTCTATTAAGTTGATTCTGTCGCATACATGAGAGTTCAAACGTTGGTGAGTGATGCCTGCTATCCTAATACTTCTGGAGAGAAAGTCAAGATGGTCGGGGACGAAAAAAGTCGGTTTTTGCCAAAAAATCAGCAGCCCCCGAAACTCGTATGAGTTCGGGGGCTGTAAAACATTGTCTGCGGACTAGAAGTTACCCCGCTCCCACAACTCGTCTTCATCGAGCGGGGGCTGGGCAGGCCTGGGCGGGCTGTCGTCGCCCATGAAGGTGATCGGCCCTTCGTCGTTGGGCTCAAGCTCCTCCTGGCTAGGGCCAAAACCGCTGCCGCCAGAGACAACAAGGTGCTCTTCCTCCGGCGCCTTCGGGAGCTTGAAAGCTTCCCAATTGAGGCTCGGCGGAGGGCTGTCGATCGGGTAGCCCCGCTTGGTCAGGTCGCCCGGCTCGACCAGGGACAGGTCGTTGTCCGTCTGCTTCGGATCCTGCTTCGCCGTGATGGTGAGCTCGCCGTTCCAGCCGAACGGGAAGGTGACGACCAGTCGGCTCGGATCTCCGCTGTTGGCCAGTCGGACCACCGGTCGACGAGCACCTTCCGGAGCCTTGGGAGCGTCTTTGTCTTCGATGATCGTTCCGTTCTCAACCTTGAAGTGCATGGCTTTAACCGTGCTTTCTGCCTATCGCTAGGCGGTTGGTTGTTGCCGTACAATGTCTCGGACACCCACTTGTCGAGGAACCATTCCCCGAAGCAAGTAGAGCGTGCGAGTGCTGTCGACTACATTTTGTATTCAATCTCTCTACATTATATATAGAGGGGTGTCTGGCGAGGCGCGAAGTAGACTGCGCCCCGCCAGACATGCGTGTTTCTCCCCCTATCCGCTAGAGATGGCTCTTCTTCCCGTCGCCGGGAACGAAGGTGATCTCGAGTCGGCCAGTCGCCCCCTCGAACATGTCGAGGGAGAACGTACCATCCTTTCTCACGAACACCGTCATGGGGGTGGGCTGTTCAAACGGCAGACCGTCTTCCCGAACAAGGTGGAGACCGTTTTGAACGACCTCTCCCCCGTCGGTAAACTTTCCTTCACTGATCTGAAACGAGATGGTGCGACGACGCATGGCAGACCTCTCTGTTGGGGTGGAGAAACAACTAACAGCTATAAGGCTAATTAGCTAAAGATAGTACCCTATTTCCCCTCTTTTGTCAACCCACCTACCCCAAAAACAGCTTACATTCTCTCTAGAGCAAAGGCCGATTATATCTTTTAAATGATCTATATATGACACGACCCCAGACATCCACTGCTGGACATCCGGGGTCGGAATACTTCACTACTACACGTCTTCAAAAGGTGCTGCCTACTTGCCCTTGGGTTTGTAGAAGGGCACTGACGGCTCGCCGGTGAGAGCCTCGTCTGCCAGGCGCACGCTCAGCGGCACCCCGGCATCATCGATGGGGTTCAGCGGGTTGCCGCCCCAGAACTTGGGCGGTTCATCGCCCATGAAGGTGACCGGTTGCAGATCTTGTCGGCGCGCCTCGACGACGGCCTGTTGCGTGGTCTGATCGATGACCCCCTCACCCTCGGTGACATTCTCGGTGACGAGCAAATTTTTAGCCTTCTTGACGTTCTCCTCGATCTCCTGGCGAAACTCATCGTTGATATCTTCGCGCTTGGCCATCGGTTCGAGAATGGCGAGTGAAGCGGCTGGATCCTTCTCCATACCGTACAGGGCCATCAGATACGGGTCTGCAAAGAACATGCTACACCTCGTGTGGTTGTTGGCTGGTTTGACCAGCAGTGAAGCCGAGCGCCCACCGGCCAGGGAATCTCCTGGACGCGATAGGGCTATCGGCGCCTAATGGCCAACAGAGGATACTACGCTATTTTACCTCTTTTGTCAACCTTTCGCACCTTGAGTAAAGGTGAGACAAAAAAACCACCTACGGGTGGTTTTTTTGCTGTCTTTTAAACAATTTTGTACCTAGTTTTATTTCTGTTTACCAGCAATAATCTGAGCGGCCACATTGTTTGGGACATCGGCATAGTGACCGAATTCCATACTAGAGGAAGCGCGACCCTGAGACATGGAGCGTAAACTAGTGACGTAACCGAACATACTAGCGAGTGGCACCATCGCGCGCACGACTTTCATCGAGCCACGATCAGTCATTTCCAAAATTTGACCACGCTTAGAGTTCAAGTCACCAATCACATCACCCATGAATTGTTCTGGAGTGAGAACTTCCACTTTCATGATAGGTTCCATGATAACTGGAGTTGCTTTTTTACAAGCAGCGACGAACGCCATTGAACCAGCCATCTTGAAGGCGATTTCGGAGGAGTCAACGTCGTGGTAAGAACCATCGAAACAAGTGACTTTGATATCCACCACTGGGCAACCAGCTTGGATACCGCGAGATAAACCTTCTTTGATACCTTTTTCAATCGCTGGCAAGAATTCACGAGGAATCGAGCCACCTTTAGTTTCGTCAACGAATTCGTAGCCTTTACCAGCTTCTTGTGGTTCAACTTTGAGCCAACAATGACCGTATTGACCGCGACCACCGGACTGTTTGATATATTTACCTTCAGCTTCAGCGGTAGCACGAATGGTTTCTTTGTAAGCAACTTGAGGAGCACCGACGTTTACTTCCACCTTGAATTCACGCTTCATGCGATCAACCAAGATGTCGAGGTGCAATTCACCCATACCAGAAATAATGGTCTGGAGTGTTTCTTCGTCAGTGTGGATTTTGAAAGTCGGATCTTCTTCAGCCAATTTTTGCATCGCCATACCAATTTTTTCTTGGTCAGCTTTGGTCTTTGGCTCGATAGCCATCGAGATAACTGGCTCAGCAAATGTTGGACGTTCCAAAATAATTGGTTTGTCTTCATCACACAAAGTGTCACCAGTGGTAACTTCTTTGAGGCCGATAGCGGCAGCAATTTCACCAGCGTAGACTTCTTGCACGTCTTCGCGTTGGTTCGCGTGCAATCGCACGATACGACCCATGCGTTCTTTGGTGCCTTTAGAGGAGTTATAGACATAACTACCAGCAGTAACAACACCAGAGTAGACGCGGAAGAAGATAAGTTTACCCACGAATGGATCAGTTGCAATTTTGAAAGCGAGAGCTGAGAAAGGTTCGGTGTCAGAGACACGACGAACTTCTTCAACTTCAGTGTCTGGATTCATACCCATCAAAGCAGGTACGTCGGTTGGAGACGGCAAGTAGTGAACAACCGCATCAAGCATAAATTGCACACCAATGTTGCCAAGTGCTGAACCGCAGAGCACTGGGTAGATAGCGCTTCTGAGCACCATCGAGCGAATAGCGGAGCGAATTTCATCGACAGAGAATGATTTTCCATCGAGGAAGCGAGCCATCATATCATCGTTAGCTTCAGCGACTTTTTCGATGAGCTTCGCGCGATATTCTTTGACCTGCTCTACCATGTTTTCTGGGATTGGGAATTCAGTAATATCCTGACCTTTTTCACCATTGAATTTATAAGCCTTCTCTTCGATAAGATCGATAAGCGCACTGAATTCAGAAGCTTGGCCAACTGGTAATTGAATAGCTACAGCGTGTGGAGAGAGGCGTTCGTTGATCGAAGCCAAACTCATATAGAAGTCAGCGCCGAGCTTGTCCATCTTGTTGATGAAAGCGACGCGAGGAACATTGTATTTATCAGCCTGGTGCCAAACAGTTTCAGATTGAGGTTCAACACCTTGAGAAGCGTCGAATACCGCTACTGCACCGTCGAGAACACGAAGAGAGCGTTCTACTTCAACAGTAAAGTCCACGTGACCTGGGGTATCGATCAAGTTGATGCGATGACCTTTCCAGAAACAAGTGGTGGCAGCAGAAGTGATGGTGATACCACGTTCTTTTTCCTGTTCCATCCAGT
>CAYZGX010000001.1:0-234253 GCA_964478235.1 uncultured Gammaproteobacteria bacterium | reverse complement strand
AAAGCGTAAGCTGACGTATAGGGAGTGATGCCTGGCCAGTGTCAGAACGTTAAGGAGAGGAGTGCAAGCTCTGAACCGAAGCGCTGATGAACGCCGGCGGTAACTATAACCGTCCTAAGGTAGCGAAATTCCTTGTCGGGTGAGTTCCGACCCGCACGAATGGCATAACGATAGCTGGACTGTCTCAACGAGGGACTCAGTGAAATTGCAAGGGAGGTGAAGATGCCTCCTACCCGTAACTAGACGAAAAGACCCCGTGAAGCTTTACTACAATTTGCTATTGGTATACGAATAACTATGTTGAGCGTAGGTGGGAGCCGCAAGGCGCCAATGAGACACCACCCTTAGTTATTTGTATGCCTAATTTCCCCCCGTGAATCCGGGGGGGAAGACAGTGGCTGATGGGTAGTTTAACTGGGGCGGTTGCCTCCCAAAAAGTAACGGAGGCGTTTACAAAGATAGACTTAGCTCGGATGGAAATCGAGCTGGACGCGCAAACGCACAAGTCTGTTTTACTGCAAGAGCTACAACTCGAGCAGTCGCGAAAGCGGAAGTTAGTGAACCGACCATCCTTCATAGGAAGGTGGAAGATCAACGGATAAAAGCTACTCCGGGGATAACAGGCTGATCGGGCCCGATAGTCCACATAGACGGCCCGGTTTGGCACCTTAATTTAAATCGGGGTGCACATACAGCAATGTATCTCCAAATTATTTTCGTTTAACTAGTTTAATATAGTAAAGATAGGACAAAAAAGATCACAATCGGCTTATAACGGAGAACCCGTCAGTGACACGCCCGTGTCACCCGGCAACCCCGTGGGAAGTCGCCAGTTAACTGCTGGTTGACCCCGTAACGACTGACCCGAAAGGGGAGGCTTGTTCACTTGTGAACAGGCAATACGCCGACTCTTATTACATAAAACTGAGATATTGCGGGTCACGTGCCGAAAGGCATCCGCTCACTGTCCAGAATAAGAAGAAGATATAGTCTACCCCCTAAGAAACTAGGGAACCATGTACGATGTCGGCTCATCGCATCCTGGGGCTGGAGAAGGTCCCAAGGGTTTGGCTGTTCGCCAATTAAAGCGGTACGCGAGCTGGGTTCAGAACGTCGTGAGACAGTTCGGTCTCCTATCTGTTACGGGCGTAGAATGTTGAGAAGGCTCTTCCCTAGTACGAGAGGACCGGGAAGGATCGACCTCTAGTGTGCGAGTTGTTCCATCAGGAGCATTGCTCGGTAGCTACGTCGAGTACGGATAAACGCTGAAAGCATCTAAGCGTGAAGCCGTCTTCAAGATTAACATTCGTTATAGACCCCTTATAGATGATGAGGTTGATAGGTTCTACGTGTAAGCATAGTAATATGTTGAGCGGAGGAATACTAATCGGTCGAGCGCATAACGGAAGCGCTAAGTAGCGCTTCAAAAGTAATAGCAAATAGCATTAAGCGGTTGTATGAAGCAAAGCTTACCCTATTTGATCATGATTGTTAAAACTGAGTATAATGTCTAGGTGCCTTGAGCGAAAGTGTCACACCCGATCCCTTCCCGAACTCGGCAGTTAAGCCTTTCAGCGCCCATGATAGCGTAATCGCGAAAGTAGGCCGGCGCCTGGACAATGTACTCAGTTTTTTTGTACCTACCCCACCACAATTGACGACATGTTCGTCTGGTGATAAGGTAGGGAAGTCTTACCATAGGTAGTGTTATGGTATATCCTATTGTTTTATCAGTATCACCGGCTTTAAGCGAACACGCTGCCTTGTTCGGCTTTTGCCTTCCCTAAACTTCTCTTTTTGAGAAGTTTTTTTATAATTTCAACCAGATTTTTCCTTTGTTTTTTGTATGAGTGATAAACTTGTTGCGAAAACAGCTGCCTACGTTCGCAAGAAAATTTACAGCAACCCTTCGGGGAGCGATTGGTACCATATCGAACGGGTGCTTGATTTAGCTCGTCGTATTCAGGCTGTCGAAGGTGGTGATTTGGAAATTATTGAGCTATCTATTTTGCTTCATGATTTTCGTAGCTATAAACACCATAATTTTGATGAGAAAAAAGGCATGCTCGCGCTCACCGGTATGATGGACGTGCTCGATATTCCCGAAGAGACACAAGAGGCAATTCATGGTATTATTGTTTCAAGCCAATATTTGGGCGAAGACACTAAAAAAGCAAAAACCTTGGAAGGAAAAATTGTGCAAGACGCTGACTGGCTCGATGCGCTTGGGGCGATTGGAATTGCTCGTACTTTTGCGGCCGGTGGGCATATTGATCGGATGATGCACGACCCTCACAAAAAACCCCGCAAATATATTACCAAAGATGACTATTTGTATCGGAAGACTGACAGTACCAGTTTAAATTACTTTTACGAAAAATTACTTAAGTTGCCCGCGCTTATGAATACGGCAACAGCTAAAGAATTAGCTGTTGGTCGAGAGCGCTTTATCCGCTTATTTATTGATGAGTTTTTGGCAGAGTGGAAAGGGCAAAAATAATACTTCTATGTGGCCATTTACCAATCAGGTAGCAACAACTATTAAACGATTATTAGTGCCTGGAAAAGGTATTTTGGCAGCTGACGAAAGCGTGGAAACCATTGGACGACGATTTCTTGATAATGGTGTTACCAATACCGAAGCTAACCGAGCGGCCTATCGCGAGGTGTTGTTTACGACACCAGATATTAGCCGCTATATTAGTGGGGCTATTTTGTTTGAAGAAACATTGTCTCAAAAGACAAAAGATGGTCTTTCTTTGGTAAAAACCTTGCATAACCAAGGTGTATTGGTGGGGATTAAGGTTGATTTGGGTCTTGAGTCGTATAATGGATCAGCAACAGAAAAAGTTACTAAAGGTTTGGATGATTTGGATGCTCGACTGAGTAAATACAAGGCGCTTGGAGCAGTGTTTGCTAAATGGCGTGCGGTGTTTAGTATTGGCAACAAACTACCATCCGAAGGTTGTGTGCGAGAAAATGCTGATCGTTTGGCGCGCTACGCTGTTTTATGCTTAAAACATCATATTGTACCGATTGTTGAGCCAGAAGTCTTAATGACAGGCACACATACTCTTGAAGAGACAGCAAAGGTGATGAAACGAGTGCTTATAGCGGTATTTGATGCTTTAGAGCGACACAAGGTAAATCTTCGTTCTATTCTATTGAAGCCCGGCATGGTTTTGCCTGGTGATTCTTGTCCGCAAGTAACTACTCCACAAGAAATAGCTCGAGCGACAGTAGATTGTTTTTTGGAGACAGTGCCAAAAACTGTTCCGGGGATTGTTTTTTTGTCGGGCGGCCAAACTGAAGCTCAGGCCTGCACGAATTTGTCAGCCATTGCTGAATATGGGCTCAGTCGGGCTCCATGGGTATTGTCTTTTTCTTTTGGACGAGCGCTCCAGAATGCCACGCTGCATGCTTGGCGCGGGGTAGAAGGACATACCAAGAAAGCTCAAGAAATCTTTATCCACCGAGGGGCTTTGGCAAGCGCCGCGACACGCGGTCTCTATACAACGGCTCTTGAATACGAATAGTGTTTTTAGATCGTAAAAGACAAGGTAAATTACCTTGTCTTTTTTAGTATCTATGACAATATACATCTAACTTATTGGCTAATATTAGCTATTTTATAGCTAATTCTTATAAATGTGTTTTATAAAAATTGACAGTCTGTATAGGGGTGCTATACTAAGCTATAGCTCTATGATTATTGGAATACTTAAAAAATTAGGATTTTCTGAAAAAGCAGCCACTATTTACATGACTTTGCTTCGGCTTGGCCCAGCTTCGGTTAGAGCTGTAGCGACCACAAGTGGGCTTAATCGTGGGGTAGTGTATGAATCACTTAAGTGGCTTCAAGAAGAAGGCTTGGTTGATTTTTACGAAAAAGAAAATAAACAATTTTTTGTAGCAGAAGATCCAGCCAAGCTTGAGCTTTTGGCGCGTCGTCAAGAATCAGTGGTTCATGAAGCTGGTAAACAAGTTGCCTCAGCAATTCCTGAGCTTCGTTCGCTCTATAACAAAGGTGGTGAACAGCCAGTCGCTCGTTATTTTGAGCGTGAGGCTCTAGGCGCTCTTTTGGAAGATGTTTTGAAGACCTGTGAAGAGTCGGGAGAAAAACGTTATCGCATTTATTCTGCAGCGAGCATTCGAGAATATCTCTATGATGCTTTTCCAACGTTTAGTGATGTCCGTATTAGCAAAGGTATTGCTGTCGAGGTGATTGCGATTGGTGAAGGTGGTGAATTGCGCGGGCTAGATGAGCGTAAATGGCTCAGAACTGCTCCAGCGACACCAACTTATATTATTATTTACCCTGGAAAAACGGCTTATATCTCACTTAATGCTAAACAAGAGCCAATTGGTGTGGTAATTGAAAACGCCGGAGTGAGCGATACCCAAAAAGTAATTTTTGATCACGTATGGCAAAGCTTGTAATACAGCCGATAACGCAAGTTGTCTTTGATTTTGATAATACGCTCTACGATACTGAAAAACGTAAAGAATTTTTTTGGTCTATTGCCCGGATACATGGCTACTCGCAGGTGGAAGCATATCAGATGTACAATGAAGCACGTCTTCAAGGGGATAAAATTACGATGAGTCTGGAAACATATCTCGAAACGGTGAAAAAAAGATTAGCTAAAGATGCTAAAGATTTTTTGACTGCGAAAGTTGAAAAAATTGTTCGTGAAATGGAAACAGCTGACCAGCTTTTGCCGGGCGCGCGAGATATTGTGGAGTGGTGTCAGAAGAAAAAAATAGATAGCTATCTTCTGAGCCTCGGTGTTCGTGAATGGCAAGAAGCTAAGTTTTATCAGTCTGGTTTACAGAGTTATTTTGACCTTGAATCTGTGGTGTTTACTGATGATAGTAAAAAAGGCAAAAGTGACTCGCTTGTTCGATTGTTTGGTAAGCGTTTTGATGGTCATGAGACTATTATTATTAACGATAAACCCGATGAAACACGGGAATTATTGCGTGATTTCCCCAAACTTATAGCGTTGGTTCGTCGCGAAATTCGTGATGTGCGTTATCGAGAAAAAGATTTTGAAAAATTAGAGAAAGATTTTCCTGGTCGTGTCGCTGTAGCGATTGATTTAAAATCATTACAAAAAATACTCAGCAACTTTTTTTAATATGCCTTCAATTGGAATTGTTATCTTAGCAGCCGGTGATGGAAAACGAATGAAAACAGGAATTCCTAAAGTGATGAATATTTTTAAGGGAGAACCACTGGTGTCGCACGTGGTTAGAAGCGCTGAGGCTGCTTCGTTTGGTGCAAAACCAATCGTGGTAGTTTCCCCTCGTCATACATTGGTGCAGGAATATTTAGGTGATCGGGCTTTGTATGTTGTTCAGCCAGAACAGCTGGGAACAGGGCATGCGGTGAGTGTTGCTGAGCCTCTCTGGGGCTTGTTTGAGCATGTGGTGGTGTTGTATGGTGATATGCCGTTTATTTCGAGCACATCAATTAACCGACTTGTGTCAGCCCATCAAGCCGATGCTAATGTTATGACTTTTATGACGACCACGGTACCGAATTTTGAGGGACAGTATGCATATTTTTCTGATTTCGGTCGTATTATTAGAGATAGTTCTGGTCGTTTAGTAAAAAATGTTCAGAAAAAAGATGCCACTTCTGAGGAGGTGCTTGTGACCGAGCTTGATACGTCGTATATGTGCTTTAACACACAGTGGCTCAAGGCACATTTATCAAAATTGCAGACTAATAATGCCCAAAAAGAGTATTATTTGACCGATCTGTTAGCTGTTGCGCTATCTGAGGGGGCGAAAGTAGGGACAGTAACGATTGTTCCAGGGGAAGCGATTGGGATTAATACTAAAGAGCACCTTGATTTAGCTCAAACCATTATTTAATTTTTGCCTATGTGTGGGATTGTTGGATATGTTGGTTCAAAAGAAGCGCTACCTATTCTTGTAAAAGGGCTGCGTCGTTTGGAATATCGTGGATATGATTCTTCGGGAGTAGCGGTGTCTGACGGCGCGCTTTTAACGCGTGTTCGATCGGTTGGAAAGATTGACAATCTCGCTGAAAAATTAAAAACAATGACGGTTACTGGGGGCGCTGGTATTGCTCATACGCGATGGGCCACACATGGCGGAGTGACCGAAGAGAACGCTCATCCTCACGCTGATTGTAGCGGCTCTATTGTTGTTGTACATAATGGTATTATTGAAAACTATAGAGAGCTAAAAGAGATGTATTTAGCTGGACATGCTATTCAATCTCAAACAGACACAGAGATCCTCGCCCATTTAATTGAAAAGTACTATACCGGCGATTTGCGCTTGGCCGTGGTGACAGCGCTTCGTTTGGTGAGAGGCACCTATGGTGTGGTAGTGATGCACAAAGACGTGCCAAACACTCTTGTAGCAGCCCGTTTAGGCAGTCCGTTGGTGATCGGAGTCGGTGAAAAAGAATATTATGTTGCGTCTGATACCTCGCCGATGCTCGCTTATACTCAAAATGTTATTTTTCTTGATGATGGAGAAATTGCAATTATTACACCTGATCGAGCAGACATAACTAACCTTAAAGATGAAAAAATTACTAAACAAGCGGAGCATATAACTTGGAATGAAGCGGAAGCAGAAAAAAACGGTTTCCCACATTTTATGTTAAAAGAGATTTTTGACCAGCCAACCGTTATCCAAGATGCAATGCGCGGGCGACTGGTTGAAAAAGATGGTACAGCTCATTTGGGCGGTCTTAATATGACCGAAGAGGAAATGCATCAGGTGAATCGAATTATCCTTATTGCCTGCGGGACAGCTTCGTATGCGTCGTTGGTGGGGAAGTATGCTTTTGAGCGGCTAGCTGGTATTCCGACAACAGTGGAAATCGCTAGTGAGTTTCGCTATAGTGATCCGATTATTGATAAACACACCCTTGTTTTTGGAGTGTCCCAGTCGGGTGAAACAGCTGACACCTTGGCTGCTCTCCGTGAAGCCAAGCGAAAAGGGGCTTTTGTGCGCGGGGTGGTGAATGTCGTCGGTTCTACTATTGCTCGCGAGACTGATGGTGGTACCTATATCCACGCTGGTCCAGAGCTCGCCGTCGCCTCAACAAAGGCGTATACTAATATGATAGCGGTGCTTTTGATGTATGCTTTGCAATTTGGGCGAACTCGTCGAGTGTCGCTCGCAACCGGAGAGCGTCTGATAAAAGCCCTTCAAGAAGTGCCAGCTAAAATGACTGCCGCCCTTAGGTTGAGCGACACCATGAAGCAATTAGTTGAAAAATATAAGAAATACCCTAATTTTTTGTATTTGGGGCGGGGTAGTTTGTACCCAGTTGCCCTAGAAGGGTCACTTAAATTAAAGGAAATAAGTTATATTCATAGCGAAGCGTATCCAGGAGGCGAAATGAAGCATGGACCAATCGCTCTGTTGTCGCCAGATTTTCCGGTGGTTGCTATCCTTACTAAAAATCAGCTTTACGATAAAATGCGTAGTAATATTGAAGAAATTCGCGCTCGTAAAGCCCCGCTCATTGTTATTGCCACCGAAGGTGATGAGGCGGCTCGTGAATTGGCCGATGATGTGGTGTATATTCCACCAACAATGGAATTGGTGGAACCGCTAGTGGCCACTATTCCACTTCAGCTGTTCGCCTATCATATGGCGGTGGCGCTCGGTCGAGATGTTGATAGACCCCGTAATTTAGCTAAAAGTGTTACTGTTGAATAAAAGTATGAGTATTAAAGCAGTTATTTTTGACATGGACGGCACGCTCATTGATAGCGAATTGCATTGGGTGACAGCAGAGACAGAGTTTTTGAATAAATATAATATTCTCCTGACACCAGAACACGCCCAAAAAGTCACTGGGCGAAGTTTGCACGAATCCGTCGCTCTTCTAAAAGAAGAATTTGGTTTGAACGCTTCGGTGGAAGAGCTTTTGACTGAAAAAAATCGGGCGAGTGAGACCATTTACACTTATAAAGCTCAAGCGTTGCCTGGAGCAACGGAGCTTATTACCGCAGTTAAAAAAGTAGGAAAAAAATCAGCAATTGCTTCTGGTTCTTCGATTGATCGTATTACCATGATTGTGGAACGGATGGGGTGGCAAGGAAAAATTGATGAACTAGTCTCGTCGGACCATGTTAATTATATTGGTAAGCCAGATCCAGCAATTTATCGCTACACGCTGGATTTGTTAGAGCTTAAACCTGAAGAATGTGTGGTGATAGAAGATTCGGTCAACGGCGTTTTGTCAGCTAAAGGAGCGGGAATTCCTTGTATAGCAGTTATTAACGAAAAATGGAGTAAAGGTGATTTTTCTTTAGCGGATGCCAGCGTGCCAACGCTTACAGACCCTCGATTATATGGTTTGTTAGGATTAGTATAGTATGTCCAAAGTAAAAAATGTAGTAGTTATTGGTGGGGGGAACGGAGCGGCCGTATCTCTTTTGGCGCTGCGTCGAAGTGGGGTACAATTTTCTGTTTCAGCGGTGATTGGAATGAGTGACTCGGGCGGATCATCTGGCCGACTTCGTAAAGAGTTTTCTACACTGCCGCCGGGAGATATTTTGCGGGCGCTTTTGGCAATGTCAAAATATGATTATTATACGTTGCGTCAGATTTTTTATGAAAAAAGATTTACTGATGCTGGAGCTCTTAGTCAACATAATTTAGGAAATCTTTTTTTGATTTTAGCGAGCCAGTATTCGGATAAAAAATATCCCGATGCTCTTTTGGCTTTGTCGCAAGCTCTTGAATGTGTTGGGCCAGTATTGCCAGTGACACTGGAAAATACCCAGCTTCACGCTGAGTTGAATGATGGCACAGAGCAAACCACTGAAGTGGCAATTGACCGGCCTTCTCGAGAGGAGCGAGGTAAGACAATTACCAGTGTTTGGCTAAAACCTGAAGGAGTGAGAGCGTATCAACCTGCTTTAGAGGCACTTCGCCAGGCTGATTATATTATTTTAGGTCCAGGTAGTTTGTATACGAGTATTATTCCGAGTTTGCTTATTCCTGAGGTGAAACAAGTGCTTAAACAATCAAAGGCGAAACTAGTTTATGTGGTTGGTAATGGTTATGAGGCGGAGGGGGAGCTTGGTCCAACTACGATGGCTGGTTTTGTTGAAGCGCTCCAGCGCTATGTTCCACGATCGATTAATATTGTTATTTATAACACCGCTGATTTGGGTGCTAAAGAGCGGCGATTTTATGAAGAGAAAAAGTGGGGGGTGGCAACGCGAGATGTCGAGGTGCTGAAAGAGCGCTACATGATGTTTGGCTATCCGTTTGAACGTGATGGCGGCGGTCTCAGCAAAGAACGATTAGGTGAGATATTTAAGAAAGTACTTGTATGAACATTGAAAAAAAGATAGTTACCAAAGCTCGTGGCGTGCGATTTGAAGCCAAAGAAAAAGGCCAAGTAGTTGGTCGGGTTTTTTTGTATATTTTGCACAACGATTTACACGAAGAGCCGTTTGGTCTGTTAGAAGACTTATTTGTAGTTGAGTCATCTCGAAAAAAAGGGATTGGGCGCAAATTGGTGGAGGAAGTTATTGCCGAAGCTCGTGCTCAAGCCTGCTATAAACTTTTGTGTACGAGCCGTTATGGCAAAGATGAACTCCATTCATGGTACGAGTCGTTTGGATTTGCTAAATATGGTGTGGAATTTCGTTTGAATTTTTAAGAATATGAATTTATACGAATTTGAAGGCAAGCAATTACTTCAAAAATACGGTATTACTACCCCAAAAGGAGTTGTTGTTCGTCGTGGTGATGATGCTGCTTCTTTGTATAGCGCGCTTGGCATCTCTGAGGTGGTTGTTAAGGCGCAAGTATTGTCTGGTAAGCGCGGAAAAAATAATGGTATAGTTTTTTGTTCGTCAGCTGACGAGGTTGTTCGAGCGTGCAACCAGCTTTTTACCACTACGATTCGTGGTCAGCATGTTGCTTCGGCACTTGTAGAAGAAAAAATAGTTATTGCTCGAGAAGAATATGTTTCAATAGTCTATAACACTACCTCGCAGCAACCAATGATACTCTATTCTCGTGAGGGTGGTATGGATATTGAAGAGGTGTCGGCTGAAAAAATTGTCCGAGCACCACTTGATATTCGTGTATCAGAGGTGTTGAGCCCTTTGTTGCCAAAGAGTGATATTTTTCAAAAAATCTGGAATTGTTTTTTAGCCGAGGACACTCGTCAAATTGAAATTAATCCACTTATTATCACAACCGATGGCAGGTATGTGGCTGCGGATGCTAAAATTGCTCTCGATGAAGATGCTTTTTATCGTCATGAAGAGTGGAGCCAGCTTGAGCCACGTACCATGATGGGGCGGTTGCCAACCGAGCGAGAGGTGGCAGTAAAAAAGATTGATGAAGGTGAGGGGTATTACCGTGGAACAGCTGGTAAATATATTGAAATGGACGGGGATATTGCTATTTTGTTTTCTGGTGGGGGAGCGAGTATTGCTAATATGGATGCGCTTATTAAGGCCGGTCTTAAGCCGGCAAATTATACGGAATATTCTGGTAATCCGCCACGTGAAAAGGTGCGCGAGCTGGCTAAAATTGTTTTATCAAAGCCGGGGCTTCGAGGTTTGTGGATTGCCGGCGGAGTAGCTAATTTCACCAATATTGCCGAGACATTTCATGGCATTGTGGACGCACTTGATGAGATTAAACCAAACTATCCAATTGTGATCCGTCGAGCCGGTCCATTTGAAGAAGAAGGAATGCGGCTTATGAAATCGTGCGCTGAGCGCAATGGTCTTATGATGCATTTTTTTGGCAAAGAAACTTCAATGAGCGATACAGCTGGTATTTTAGCTCGTTTAATTGTTTAGCCTATGCCTAGAGAACATCAATCCCCGCTTGTTCCTGAAGCTCATGAAGAATTTCAGGCAAAAAAAGAAACTACCTCGTCTGAAAAAAAAGATACTAGTGTTTTTGAGGTTAGTGAAGATATTTCTCCGTCTACCTGGCAGGGAATAGAATATTCAAGACGAGGAGATGGTGGTAATTTTCAGAAATTTGTCGGTGAAAAACCTGCAGGCACCTATGTTTTTGAAACCACACGAAGTTTAGTTGGTGATGGTGGACGTCGAGAGCCTGTTGCTGCGGTGGTACGTGAAGGTGATGTTTTGACAGTGCTTCACACAGCCCTTGTTTCTGGGCTTGATGGGACAAGTCGGGCTGAGCTCGTTGTTCAGGGGGCTTCTCGAAAGCAATTACAGCGTGAGTCTGGTTTTGGTTTGTCTTTCGCTACACTTAAAAATGATCAGGTTAATTACGAAGGCATGAAACGTGAACAGGATCGTCATTTGGCTGATCCAGTTTTTATTTCTGAACATGTCTATCAGCCTGGTCATTTCCGAGATATGCTTTTGCAGACAATCGACGCACTTCAAGATGGGAATGTTAATAAAATAACACTACCGACTTCTGGGGCTGGTAGCGGGGTGGCTTCGGTGCTTGATTTACTACAAGATCGTCGAGCGATTATCGGTGTGCGAGATGCTCGGGTGCCTGACGTGCCAGCAGAAGATTTAACTATAACTATTGTCACTCCAGAGCCTGGTAAAAAATATGCGTTAGCTGATTTTAAGCCAAAAACTGATTTGGGTCGGTGGTTTCAGGGTAAACTTCAGTCTAAAGATGATTTATTGAGTATTATTCAAAAATTACATAGTCAAACTGGAGAAGTTGTTCGCGGTCATTTGGTGAAACGTTTGGCCGAAGCTTTTCCTGACGATGTTTTACTTGGTGATGTTGTGTCACGCTATGACACTCGCCAACAAGAAAAAAAACAAGCTCAAGAAAAAAGAAAAATCGCTGAAGCTCAATTGTATGCCAAGGATGCTTACGCCGAGTATGTGAAGTTGAGAGAAAAAGTGCTTGCTACTCAGAAAGGTTTGTTTAATAAAATGTTTGGTAAAAAAATAGATAGTGAACTGGCGGAAATGCTCTCGCTGTCTGATGAGACGGCGCTTGATGATGTAGGGCAATTAGCAGTTTTTCGTAAAAAGATAGATCAGGCCAGCAAGGTTTTAAAAAACCATCTTCATTCTTTAGGTCGTTAGTATGGGTATTTTATTGTCTGATAAAACAAAAGTTCTTATTCAGGGTATCACTGGTAAAGAGGGGCAAAAAGCAGTGAAAGCAATGAGTGAATACCATACTCAAGTGGTCTGTGGTGTGACCCCTAAAAAAGGTGGACAAGAAGTGGAAGGTCGCCCTGTTTTTAATTCTGTTGCCGAAGCCCTGGAAAATTTTCCAGAAGTGAATACCACAGCGATTTACGTGCCTCCGTTTGCTGCCAAAGCCGCTATTTTAGAGGCGGTAGAAGCTGGTATTCCATTGATTAATATTATTGTAGAGCGTATTCCAATTAAAGACACAGCCTATTGTTTGGCTGCGGCTAAAGAAAAAAATATTCGTATTATTGGTCCGAGTTCTCTTGGTTTTATCGTTCCGGGTGTGGGGAGAATCGGGGTGGTTGGCGGGCCTTTGGTTGATAAGATTTTTCAGCCGGGAAGTGTGGGGGTTATTTCTCGCTCTGGCGGCATGACAAATGAGTTGTCTTGGCAAATGCGCCAAGCTGGTTTGGGTCAGAGCGCTGCTGTCCATGTAGGTGGCGATCTACTTATGGGGACCACCTACGCTGATTTACTTCGTCTATTTGAAAAAGATGCGGCGACAAAAGTCGTAGCTATTTTTGGTGAACATGGTGGAAGTTATGAGTTTGAAATTATTGAAGCGATTAAGAAAAAAGAATTTACCAAGCCGCTCGCGATATATATCGGTGGAAAATTTGCTACTCTTTTTCCAGAAGGGATGAATGTTGGCCACGCCGGAGCGATTGTCGCTAAAGGGCAGGGGGCTGAGGAAAAAGAAAAAGCTTTGAATGCAGTTGGGGTTATGATTGCCGAGCGCTATGAAGACCTGGTACAATTGGTACAGCCGTATGCGTAGTATTCTCGTAGTATTAGCTTTATTTTTATTCCCAAACGCCGTTTCTGCGGCGACTGTTGGGTTTGTGCCAAGCACTGGTCTGTGGTTTTCGACAACAACCTTTTCTGCTTCCCAACCAATAACTTTGTATACAGTTGTTATTAATAACGACTATCCATTGCTTGATGGTGTGGTGGGGTTTTATGACAATGAAACGCTTATTACCACCACCCCTTTTACATCTTTGACTAAAGAGCAGGCTGTTCAGCTTAAAGCTGTCTGGCAACCGAGTTCAGGAGAGCATGCTGTCCAAGCTCGATTGGAATCGCTTCTGGCACGAACGCTGTCTGGAGCTACTTCAACGGTTCCATTGGAACAAACAGTCCGCTCTACTGGCTCGCCGCTCACTTTGGGAGCAAAAACAGCTACTCCAGTAACGGTTGATCAGGTGGCCGCTGCTGGCTCAGCTGGATCGGGGGCTATTGCCAATGTTGTTTTGGGGTCGGTTGCTTTGGAAGTTGTAGATGACGGAGCAAAAAAGAAATTATCTCCACAAGTCTTGGGTGAAAAAATTGTGGCCATGCTCACCGCTTCTCCGCAAAATACTTCGACAACTGACGAATCGTCTTTCCAAGAAGTGTTGGATAAAAACCGTCAGCTGTTAAATAGGGCCGAAGATGTTGCCTCAACCATCACAACAACCGCCGGCAGGATTACCTCAGCGTATAATCAAACAAAGTCAGCGATTGCCCAAGGCGAGGCTTGGTACTACAAGTTTAAAGAGTATACAGCTGTAGCGGCGCCTTATTTTGAAGGAATGAAACGAGGCTGGCTCGTGATTACTGATAATAATGAGCCAAAACGGGTGGCAGCAGCAGTGCTGAGTATCGTTGTTCTATATTTGATCCTTAAATGGGTGTTTCGTCGAGATCGTTATAATGATCGCTATAATTATTAATGTATTTGTATGCAATGGAAAACAGCTTTGACGCAGATTACCGAAGAAGGGGAACGTATTCGTGGTAAAAAATTAACAGCTCTTATTCAACAAAAGAGTTTTGTTGAAGTTATTGCTCTTTTGTGGACCGGATCAATGCCAAGTGCTAAACAAACTAAAATGCTAAATGCGTTGTTTGTGGCAGCAATTGATCATGGGGTCGGCGCTCCGTCGGCGACAGTTGCTCGCACGGTGGCTTCAACGGGTAATAGCCTTCATACTGCGGTCTCGGCTGGGGTCCAAGCTCTCGGCGAGCTTCATGGTGGGGCCATAGAGGGTGCCGGGCATTTTTTTGAGGCGTATATCCACGAGCGTGACTTGGCAGGGTTGGCAAAACGACTCAAAGATGCTAAGGTTCGCGTACCGGGCTATGGGCACAAGGTGCTGGCTGTCGATGAGCGAGCTAAAACACTCTTGGCTTTGGCAAAAAAGACCGGTTTTTATAAACAACATTGTGCTTTAGCAGTAGCTTTTGGCAAAGAATTGCAATCGTTAACCTCTAAACCACTACCGATCAATATCGATGGGGCGATGGCGGCGATTATTCTTGATATGGGGTATCCAGCCGAACTAGCTAAAGGGTTTTTCTTGGTAGGGCGCCTACCCGGCTTGGTCGCTCACGCCCATGAACAAGCAATCAGCGGTGAAGGCCTCAAACGATTAGATGAAAGTGAAATAGAGTATACTGGAAAATAATTTTTTGTATGGATTATTCAATTGTTTCAACGATAGCTAGTGACGATTACGAACTTCTAGACAGTGGCGACGGGGAAAAAATGGAGCGCTATGGAAAAATCATCATCACTCGCCCTGATCCACAAGCTTTGTGGAAAAAACGTTTGCCAGAAGCGACTTGGAACAAAGCCGACGCTTATTTTAATCGTGAAAAAACGATGACCAAAGGCGGTTTGGCTTCGGGTAAAGACACTGCTTGGAAAACTCGATTTGTGGTCCCAGAGCGCTGGGATATTGCTTTTGCAGGATTGCGCATGTACATCAAATTATCACCATTTAAACACACTGGTTTATTCCCTGAGCAAGCTCAAAATTGGCAGTGGATGCGAGAGAAGATTAAAAAATCCGGACGAACGGTGCAGGTGTTAAATTTGTTTGGCTACACTGGCGGGGCGAGCTTAGCTGCTGCTCAAGCTGGCGCTGAAGTGTGCCACGTGGATGGTTCAAAGACGGCGATTGGCTGGGGGCGCGACAATGCCACTGCTTCGGATTTAGCCGCCAAGCCGATTCGTTGGATTTTGGATGATGCTGTTGAATTTGTGAAGCGCGAGATTAAGCGTGGACGGAAATATGACGGTATTATTATGGATCCGCCAGCTTTTGGACATGGTCCAAATGGCGAAGTGTGGAAAATTGAAGAACACTTTCCAATATTGTTAGATTTGTGTAAAAAAATCTTATCCGATAAACCTCTTTTTGTACTCATTAATGGCTATGCCTCTGGGTATTCAGCTTTGGCGTATAAAAATAACCTGGCTGAAGTGGTAGAAGGCCTTGGTGGCGAGATTGAAGTGGGGGAACTCACTATTCAAGAGTCAAAAAGTGATCGTTTGTTGCCGTGTGGTATTTTTGCACGCTGGAGTTCGCTCTAATTTATGGATTTACAGGTATTGTACGAAGATAACCATGCTATTGCTGTTTACAAACCGGCTGGTGTTTTGGTGCAAGGCGACGACACCGGCGACGCGACGCTCATGGATGAAGTGAAGTATTACCTCAAAAATAAATATCATAAACTTGGAAAAGTTTTTCTTGGCTTAGTGCACCGTCTCGATCGCCCTGTTTCTGGGGTGATTGTTTTTGGTAAAACTTCTAAAGGAGCTGGTCGTTTGTCAGAGCAGTTTCGAGCGCATACCGTGGAAAAGATATATCACGCTTTGGTTGTTGGTCACCCACCAAAACAGGCTGATACTATCGTTCATTATATTAAAAAAGAAGAAGATAAGAATAAAGTGCTTATTTCTCCAGTTGAAAAACCAGATTTTCAACGAGCCGACTTGCACTACGAAGTGGTTAAAAAAAATAATCATTTTTCTCTTCTTAAAATTCAGTTGGGCACTGGACGATCGCACCAAATTCGGGCTCAGCTGTCGACGATCGGCTGTCCGATTGTTGGTGATGTAAAATATGGTGCTCCAGAAGCCAACGCTGATAAATCGTTGGCGCTATGTGCTACGTCTTTGACTTTTTCTACTGCTACCACCGATGAGCGGGTGACGGCTAGTACTCCGATTCCAGAATCCTGGGGCCAGTTTTTGTCATAGCTGTATGATTGAAGCGATTGTTGACCTTCATATTCATTCTAAATATGCTCGAGCATGTTCCAAACAGCTGGAATTACCAAACATTGCAGCGGCTTGTGAGCGAAAAGGTATTCAGGTGGTGTCAACGGGAGATTTTACCCATCCGTTGTGGTTTGCATCTATTGAGCGAGAGCTCGAAGAGGTTGGGGAGAGTGGTTTGTTTTGTTTGAAAAATAAAGCTAGCCCTACTCGATTTATTATCGGCACTGAAATTTCGGTGGTATATAAGCACAAAGACAAAACCCGTCGCCTTCATCTGCTTATTTTTGCTCCTAGTTTGGCGTCGGCTAAAGCTTTTAACCAAGCGCTCGAAGCGAGAGGGGCCAACCTTCGCTCTGACGGTCGCCCGATTATGGGTATCCCAGCTAAAGAGATAGTGGCGATAGCGGTTGGCATTGATCCGCGGATAATGGTCATTCCAGCCCATGCTTGGACCCCGTGGTTTGCTGTATTTGGCTCAAAATCGGGTTATGACAGCTTGGAAGCGTGTTTTGAGGAATACACCCCGGAGATTTTTGCGATTGAAACAGGACTGTCTAGTGACCCTACCATGAATCAGCGTCTCAGCGCTCTTGATGGCATCACTCTTATTTCCAACTCTGATGCCCACAGCCTCGACAAGTTAGCTCGCGAAGCTAATGTTCTTTTGTTTGAAAAAGAATCAGTCATTACTTACGACGAGATTCGCCGCATCTTAAAAGAAAAAGATACAAATCGTTTTGCGTATACGATTGAGTTTTATCCTGAAGAGGGGATGTACCACCACGATGGACATCGTCCGTGCAAAGTTAGTTTGACCCCAGAAGAAGCAAAGCGTGAAAAATTACTGTGTCCAAAATGTAAAAAACCTCTTACGATTGGGGTGATGCACCGGGTAGAGGCTTTGGCTGATAGACAAAATTCGACTCAAGCCAAAAGAATTATTCCACATCGCTATATTGTACCGCTTCGAGAAATTATTGCTGAGAGTTTTGAGGTTGGTGTGGCGAGTAAACGAGTTGCCAAGGAATATGATAGTCTTATTTCAAAACTTGGCGCTGAGTTTTTTATTTTACTTCATGCTTCGATTGCCGAGATTGAAAAAAATACGCCATATACAAAAATTGCGCTTGGCATTAAGAACATGCGTGAAGGTACATTGAGTGTTACACCAGGATATGACGGTGTGTATGGAGAGGTTCGTGTTTTATCAGGTGGAGAGTACCATAATCCTGTTCACAAAGAGCTACTTTAATTGGCTAAAATAACAAAAAAACCAATCGCTTGAGGCGATTGGTTTTACTAACAACTAGCGTTTCTTTTTCTTAGCACCTTTTTTAGCTTTTTTCTTGGTAGCTTTACGCTTAGCTGGTTTCTTAGCTTTTTTCTTCTTTGCCATAGTTGCCACCTCCTTAATCTTTTGCCTACTCGTAAAAAATGAGTAGAGATAAAAATATTTTTTCTAACCTCGCGAACGCGAGAAAAAATTTTGTGAAGTATTTTTTTACAAGACAAGCATCGCTGTAAAAAAACTTCTTCGACCTGTGAGTATTATACGGTTAAATGCGAAATAAATAAATAGATGCAAGTAAAGTTATACACAGCCGACTTTTTTTTGGTAAAAAATATTTTTGTATAAAACATTTTTTTTCGCTATACTGAACCTGTCTATTATTTATTTCTATTGATATGAAACAAACAACTGTTGTCTGCATGGGAGCGGGAGCAATGGGGCAAATTATTGGTGCTTTTATTTCCAAACAGAATACTTTGGTGCAAGTGGAGTATTGGGACGCAATTTTGGGTAAAGTACCAAACCAAAAATCATTAGAAGAAATTATTCCTTGCGCGCAGGTGGTCTTTTTGTGCGTTCCATCGTTTGCGGTGCGCGAAGCTTCTTTGGCTATCGCACCTTTACTTAAGAAATCCACCCCGGTCATCACTATTGCTAAAGGTATTGAAGAGAAAACGGGTAAAACAGTGACGACAATTATGCGAGAAACACTCCGCCGAGGTCAGCCGTCGGGACTACTTAGTGGTCCGATGCTTGCCGAAGAATTACGGAGCGATCTTGGTGGTGCTGGAGTTATTGCTATACCGAGTAGTTCGGCTTATAAGGTGGTTAGTAAGCTGTTTAGCGGTACAAAACTACGAGTTTTGCATTCCAAAGAAGCTGAAACAGTTGCTTTGGCCGGTGTTCTTAAAAATGTCTTCGCTCTAACATTGGGTGTTGCCGAAGGGTTGGGGTGGGGGAATAACCGCAAAGGTTTGTTGGTGGCTGAAGCGGTTAGTGAAATGTATAGTATTATTCAATTTAAAAAAATGTCTCCTCAAGTAGTTTTGGGGCTAGCTGGGCTCGGAGATTTGGTAGCTACCGGCTTTAGTAGCTCTTCTCGCAATCATCAGGTGGGAAAAAAATTGGTAACAAGCGGTGAAGGATCAAGCGAAGGAACTCGTTCTTTGCCGGCAATTATGCGTCTGGTTCGAGGAATTGATAAGAAAAAACTCCCACTTTTGTACGCGCTGAATAAAGTGATAACAAAAAAATCTTCAGCTCAGGACGTGTTTGAGAGTTTGGTTGTATTTTAGGGCCACCTCTTGATAAAACACACTATTTCTGCTACACTCAGTTGAGTCTAGTCCGCTCCTATAGTTCAACGGATAGAATATCAGGCTTCGAACCTGAAGATAGGGGTTCGATTCCCTTTGGGAGCACATATAAAAAACCACTTACTCGTTAGTAAGTGGTTTTTGTTATTGGTGGGTCGCCTGGGGGTCGAACCCAGGACCTTATCCTTAAGAGGGATCTGCTCTACCAGCTGAGCTAGCGACCCGTGTGGTTTATAATGGATCTCCTGGATTACGCTTCAAAACAGTAATTTTTGGGCCTTTCCAGGTTTTTACTTTAATCGCTGCTTCAGCGGCTTCGGTTTGTGCTTCTTGCTTGCTGCTGCCGTAGCCACTCGCGATTAATTCTTTGTCCAAGAAGACGCCGACTTGGAAAATTTTGTTGTGGTCCGGACCTTCTTCGTGGAGTACTTTGTAGGTTGGGGTGATGCCGAGCAGTTCCTGAGAAGATTCTTGGAAACGACTTTTGGCGTCAATCCATAAACCGTTTTCGAGAACATACGGAAGTTTAATCAAGATCCAGCGAGTGATAAATTGTTTGGCCATGGTATAGCCTTGGTCAATATAGATTGAGCCAATAAGCGCTTCAATGGCATTGGCTAAAATATAGTCGCGAGCTTTTGTGCCAGCATCTTTGGCTTCGCCGTGACTGAGGAAGAGGTATTCTTCCATATCAATTTCGTAGGCAATGCTCGAAAGAATTTTGGCGTTAACGAGAGCAGCGCGCCAGTTGGTGAGTTCGCCTTCGGGGTTACTGTATTCTTCAAATAAGAATTCGGTAACGACAAGTTCGAGGACAGCATCGCCTAAGAATTCTAAACGCTCATTGTGACCCAACGGAAAATCATGATTTTCGTTGAGGTATGAGCGATGTACAAAGGCCTGTACCAAGTATTCCGGTTTTTTAAACGAAACACCAATCTTGGCTTCGAGCGAAGCAAAGTTTTTAGCTACAACTTCTGGCAATGATTGTACTGTTTCGCTAATAGACATACGGTTTTATCCTTGTTTTTCTTCTTTGAGGCTTGGGTTTTCTTTGACCATGTCGTTGAACATAGATCCAAGAACGCCGTTTACAAATTTACCAGAAGCAGCACCGCCAAAGCTCTTGGCGAGCTCAATAGCTTCGTTAATCGCTACCTTCGGCGGAACTTCGGTGGAAAATTTGAGTTCAAAAACACCTATTCGAAGAATATTTCTGTCGACAATGGTGATTTGGTTAATTGGCCAACTTGGAGCATAGCTCGCAATAATTTGGTCGATTTCTTTAAGGTGTTCCATAACACCGTCGACTAATTTTTGCGTAAATTCACGCTCTTCAAGGCCGGGAGCAAATTCACCAAGGTTATGATCAATAATCGCCGGCAAAATAGCAGTCGGAGTGCCTTTGAAATCCCATTCAAAAAGGGATTGCATGGCGATAGACCGGCCTAAGTGGCGATTAGACATACGACAAGGATTCTAATGAGGGTTATTTAGTTGCTTTAACAACTTGACGACCGCGGTAGGTGCCACAGAAAGCGCAGGCGCGATGTGGGCGCACAGGTTTCTGGCATTTTGGACACTTGTTAACGCTTTGTTCGGAAAGCGCAACATGTGTGCGGCGGCGGCGTTTATCGCCTGAGGTGCGTCGATGACCAGGGAGACCCATAGGGGTGGAGTTACTCTATAAGTAAAAATAGGTAATAGGATTTACCAAAAGTATCGATAGTGTAGCATAAACTTTTGGTTTTGGCAAGACCTGCTGGCTGATCTGCTACTTAGGTGGCATAGGTTGACAAAAAGGCCTTTTTTAGCCTATACTTCGCCTGTTCTTAGTCGTTCCTTATCAATTTACTCTTTCTTCTCCGCGTTGTCGGAGCGAGGTCTCTGATGTCTGAGCAAAAAACTCGGTTTGAACATTTGGTAGCCAGGATTGGTTTGGCTCTGGCCGTGGTGGTGGCTAAGAATGCTCTGCCGGCTGGTCTTTTGAAGGGGCTGATCCTCAAGGATTTGATTGATGTTTACAAAGTTGCTGGCAACAGCGACCCGGAGTTCCAAGCGGTAATGCTTCGGAAGATTCGGGATACTGCTGAGCCCTTTGGAACGGTTGCTGAGGCTTTGGTAACCGTGACCGATGTAAAACTGCGACTGGTTCTCCAGAGGCGGCTTTTCAATACGGCCCGGACTTTTGGGCACTACCAAATCATTTTTGAGGCTGGTTCAGAAACCAAGTATGGCAAGTTGGCTTTTCAGCGACTGTGCCGACTCGCGACCACCAAGCAGGGCAAGCGGTATGTTTCTGAGAACATCGACAAGCGAAGTGCTCTGTATTCGGAGCTGATGTTTTCTTTGGAGCGCACCGCCCAGTCGTTTACTGATGAGCACTTTGTCTGGTCGCTCAGTCGAGACAGCCAGCTTGGTGAACGAGCTTTCAAGCGTATGATGCGTGTCGGGACTTTTTCGGACTGGATTCAGTTTTTGAGTCGTCCTGGCAACAGGGAAGCTTCTTCGCCATCAGTTCTTGGTGAAATTTTTGGGCGCTGTCTTGTTTTGGCCAGTGACGATTTTGAGAAGTTGTCCACGTTGGCGGATGCGTATCTTGTTTATGGTGATTTGGGTCGTGCAGTTGGTGTGAATGCGCTCGGCAGGCTTCATAATAATCTCATTGCCAACGCTACGAGCACTGATCAGCTGAAACAGGTGTACCGCCTCTGTCGTGGTAGTCTAGCCAAAGGCCATCTCGAAGTGATTGTTCGACAGCTCATGGCTGAGGCGAATACAGTCGGAGAGCTCGGTCGTTTGTATCATGAGGTTCCGGAGTGCGGATCTTTCGTGCTTGAGCGTTTGCGGGAGCTCTATACCAAGGAGGTTTGATCGAGCAAGAAAGGGTTTCGGGGAGCGCGTACGTAGCGCTCCCCACCCCAACAGTGTCTTTTACTTCTAGAAGACAGTGTGGGGAACAGGTTTGGTGTTTGACTGAAAAGTCTTCAAGCGCTACACTGAAACTACTTAGATAGCATCGTATATGCATCGTTTTTTTGTCACCACTACTCCAGTTAATGATCATTTCAGTATCACTGACCGTGAATTGGTTCATCAAATTAAAGATGTCCTTGATCTCAATCCGGCTGAGCAAATTATTGTTGCGCCTGGAGACGGAACAGAGCTGTTGTCGGAAATTGTGTCTGTTGGGGCTAAAGAAATTTCTTTGAAAATCATTAAAAAGCAATTAAGCAAGCCAGCTTCTAAGCGCACTGTTGCCCTTTATTGTGCTCTTTTGAAGCGAGACAATTTTGAATGGGTTGTTCAAAAAGCTACTGAAGCTGGCGCTTCTGAAATTGTGCCGGTGATTACAGATAGAACCATTAAATTAGGATTTAATAAAGCGCGCACTGAAAAAATTGCTAAAGAGGCGAGTGAGCAATCACATCGAGGTACGGTACCGGTGATTCGCGAACCAGTACCTTTTGAAAAAGCACTTGATGAAGTAAAACCTGAGGCAACTTTTTTCTTGGATTTTGCTCCAGAACAATTATCTCCTAATGATGTTGCTGCAGCAGACTCGGTGGCACTTCTGGTGGGTCCAGAAGGTGGTTGGAGCGAGGCTGAGCGTGAACGAGCTAAACAAGCTGGGCTGACTGTTCGTTCGCTTGGTGCGCCGGTTTTGCGTGGTGAGACAGCGGCGGTGATCGCGACATATGTAGCGGCGCAATTATAATATGGATATTCGGACTACCACAGGAGCAGCTGTCTGGGACGCCTGGCTTCTCAAACAATCGTTTTCAAATTTCACCCAATCTTCTTTGTGGGCCCGTCTTTTAGTGGAAGAAGATAAGCGGGTAGAATTATTACAAGCAGTTGATGGGGAAGTGGTAGTGGCCCAAGCTTTGGTTGTCTATACTCGTTTACCGTTTGGTTGGCAGTATGCTTTTTCTCCGAAAGGCCCGGTTGTGGCCAGTGGCCATATTGAGGTGTACCAGGCTTTTGCTGACTATTTTATTCAGAAAAAATGTTTGTTTTGGCGGGTTGAGCCAGCTTCTTTTGAAAAATATTTTTCTTCGTATACTAAAGTGTACGATGTGAACCCGAGCGCGACAGTGCTTTTGGCGCTTGGTGACGATGATGCGCTACTTTCAGCAATGCACACTAAAACTCGCTACAATATTCGCTTGGCTGAGAAGAAGGGTGTGGTAGTGAAAGAAATAAAAGACTGGGCTATTTTTTGGAACTTGATGAAACAAACCGGGGAGCGCGACGGCTTTCGTCTTCATGATAAAAAACATTACGAACATATTTTGGCTTCGTCGTTTAGCCGACAGCTCGTGGCGTATATCGGAGAGACACCAGTTGCGACAGGTCTGTTTATTGGTTTTGGAACAGTTTTTACCTATGTGTTTGGTGCTTCGGATTATGCCCATCGCCAGGTGATGGCACCACACCTCATACAGTGGGCTGGGATGCAATTAGCTAAGCGTTTGGGCTATAGTCACTATGATTTTTTTGGAATTGCACCAGGGAAGTATCAAGGCGGGGAGTATATTTATGACGAAAAACATCAGTATGCTGGCGTGACTCGGTTTAAAATGGGTTTTGGTGGTGTTTCTCAGGTGGCTCCGGGAACATTTGACCTTATTTTTTCTTCGTGGCAGTATCGGCTTTATCAGATACTGCGTTTTGTCCGGCGGTTTTTCTAGACAATCTCCTGCTCTTATAGTTTAACGGATAGAACACGGGCCTCCGAAGTCCGGGATCAAGGTTCAATTCCTTGTAAGAGCACTTTTTAATCACTGCCGATACCGGCAGTGATTTTTGTTTGTATTACCGGGTAATAATGTGCTAGTATAGGTCTATTGATTCTTTTGTTTGTATGCATTTTTCTCGTTTGACGGAGGTTGAACCGAGTGCCACGGTCGCCATGAACACCCGTGCTCTTTACAAAAAATCCCAAGGAATTTTTGTCCATAATCTTAGCGTGGGCGAGCCGGTTATTGCTCCACATCAAGCGGTGGTGGCGCGAGCTGAAAAGGCTATTCGCGAAGGCAAAACCCAATATACTCCGGTAGCCGGCATTCCTGAGCTTCGTTCGGCTATGACCGCTTGGGTCAACACCGCTTATCAGTCACGATTTTCTCCTGAGGAGTGTGTTGTCACCTGTGGTGGAAAATTTGGGTTGTACGCCGTCTGCCAGGCTCTGGTTGAGCCAGGAGTTGAGGCAATGGTTGTGGCACCATACTGGGTGTCGTATACGAGTATTGTGGAATTATTTGGTGGAACAACAATTACTGCTGTCGCTAGTCCAGAAACTGGTTTTAAACTCTCCCTGCAATTGTTTAAGAAGACAATTACTTCGCGAACGAAGATTATTTTTCTTAATAATGCTGGCAACCCGACCGGTTCGTTATATTCTCGAGAAGAGTTGGCTGAGTTGCTAGCGTTTGCTAAGGAGCGAGGAGTGATTGTTATTTCAGACGAAGTCTATAGTGGGTTAACGTATGATGGACGTGAGTTTGTATCTTGTGGCTCGTTTCTTGAACATAAAGATAACGTCATTATTATTCAAAGTGCTTCCAAACATTTTGCGATGACTGGCTGGCGAGTGGGATTTGTTTTGGCGCCATGCGACGTGGTTGAACGAGTAACACTTATCCAAGGTCAGAGTACTACCGGGACATCGAGTGTGAGCCAGTGGGCTGTGCTTGGAGCTTTGGAATCAGCTGAGGTGGTACAGACGCAGGTTCGAACGATCATGGAAGCTCGACGTAATCATTTTGTAGCAGTTTTTTCAGAGTTGTTTTCACCACTGACACCACCCGAAGCTGGCCTCTACGCCTTTGTGCCGCTCAGCTCTTTGGGAGTTCAAGAAAAAGATGATGTCGCTTTTTGCGAGCGAGTGTTGGAAGAAGGAAATATTGCAATGGTGCCAGGGAGTGCTTTTGGATATACAGGATATGTTCGCTTTTCATTTGGTGGCGAAGAGGTGGTAACAGAGCAAGCTCTTCGGGCGTTATATACATTTTTACAAACCAAGTAGTTATTAGGAGCGTATGCATATTGGGAGAAAAAAAATAGAAGAATTAGCCGTCTTGGTGCGTTATTTTAGTATCCGTGCCACTACAGCGGCTCGATCAGGACACCTGACATCTTCTTTGTCAGCCACCGACCTCATGACCACCCTGATGTTTGGTGGTTTTTTTCACGCCGACCTCAAACATCCAGAACACCCCCTTAACGATCGCCTGATTTTTTCCAAAGGACATGCTGCGCCACTCTTGTATTCGTTATATACTGTTGCCGGGGCGATTACTGAACAAGAATTGGTAACGTTGCGTCAGTTGGAAAGTCGTTTAGAAGGACATCCAACTATGCAATTTCCCTTTACCGAAGCGCCAACTGGCTCATTAGGGCAAGGATTGTCGATTGGAGTTGGTTTGGCTTTGGCTGCCAAGTATCTTGATGAAGTTCCAACAAAGACCTTTGTTTTGCTAGGGGATAGCGAAATGGCTGAAGGGTCGAATTGGGAGGCGATGAACTTGGCCGTTCATTATAAATTAGGTAATTTGGTAGCTATTTTGGATGTTAATCGTTTGGGACAGCGCGGTGAAACAATGTTTGGGCATGATGTGGCTGAGCATGAGCGCCGAGCGTGGGCTTTTGGCTGGAAAACGATTGTGGTTGACGGTCATGATGTTCAGGCGATTAGCGACGCTCTCGCTAAAGCAGTGGCAGAAACAAAACAACCGGTAATGATCATTGCTAAAACTATAAAAGGTAAAGGCGTCGCCTTTATTGAAGATAAAGAAGGTTGGCATGGTAAAGCTTTGTCGCCGGCTGAGGCTGAGCAGGCGGTGTTGGCTCTTAAAACAGTTAATGTTGGTGTGCGGGGAATGATTCCGCACCGTACGGTTTCTCTTAAGTATTCTTCTAAAGAACAAACTGACACTAAAGTCTACGATTTAGCCAGCGTGTCATATGGACCACAGGAATTGGTGGCGACGAGAAAAGCCTACGGCCCGGCATTGTGTCGTTTGGCATCGGCTTTTCCTAAGTTGGTTGTACTTGATGCGGAAACCAGTAATTCTACGGGGGCGGAAGCTTTTAAGCACGAACACCCGAAGCGTTTTTTTGAAATGTTTATCGCTGAGCAAAATATGGTAGGGGCAGCTGTTGGTTTGGCGCGTCGGGGGTATATGCCGTTTGTATCGACATTTGCCGCTTTCTTTTCGCGAGCACATGATCAAATTCGTATGGCGCAGTATGCTAATGTCACGATGACGTTTGTTGGGTCGCACGCCGGGGTGTCGATTGGCGAAGATGGTGCTTCGCAGATGGGGCTTGAAGATATTGCTTTGTTTCGAGGGTTGCTCGGAAGTACGGTGCTCTATCCGTCGGATGCCACTTCGGCCGACAAGTTGGTGGAAGTAGCGGCTCATAACAAAGGTATTACCTATATCCGCACCACTCGTCGTGATACGCCGGTGTTGTATCGGTCAGATGAGCTGTTTATCGCCGGTGGCAGTAAAACTTTGCGCTCTAGTACGGCAGATGTGGTGACGATTGTTTCGGCTGGTGTTACTGTCCATGAGACACTTAAAGCCTGTGATGAATTGCACAAGCAGGGGATAGCTGTGCGCGTTATTGATGCGTATAGTGTTAAACCTTTGGATGGCACTACTTTGGAAAAAGCTGCCCGCGATACTGGAAAAATTGTTGTGGTTGAAGATCATTTTGTTGAAGGTGGGCTTGGTGAGGCGGTGAAGGGGTTGCTCGCAAGCTCAGGGGCTCAGTTTGAACATTTGGCGGTGACAAAAGTGCCGCACAGTGGAGCAAGTGATGAGTTGCTAGCATATTCTGGCATTGATGCGCTAGCGATTGTGGCGGCGGTAAAAAAACTTACTGCCTAGATAGAAAAAATTAAAAACCAGTCGCTTTGGGCGACTGGTTTTTTGTTTGGGTTTATTAGAGAATGGTGACACCAGCAACGATATCAGCTTCTTCTTTGAAGCGCATCAGGCGGACACCTTGAGTGGCGCGACCCGAAGTATTAATTGATTTGAATGGTAGGCGAATGACCTGGCCTTTGGCGGAAATCATCATGAGATCATGTTCGTTGGTCTCTTCTTTATCGATAACTTTGGCGTAGATGAGCCAGCCAGTCTTTTTGGTGATGTCAGCAGTTTTGATACCACTACCACCACGACCTTGAACCTTATATTCATCAAGTTCGGTGCGTTTTCCAACACCGTTTTCACCGATAGTGAGGAACTCTAAGTTTTTATTTTTTGGATTAACGATATCCATACCAATCACCGCATCTTCGGATTTGAGACGCATACCACGGACACCGCTCGCGGTGCGGCCCATTGGACGGACATCTTTTTCTTTGAAGCGGATAGCTTGACCAGCTTTGGTGGCAATCATCACTTCATCGTCACCAGTGGTTGGTTTGACCCATTCCAAGTTGTCGTCGGTCTTGAGTTTCATAGCGATAAGACCGCTGCGACGAACATTGGCAAAATCTTCGAGGGGAGTCTTCTTAATGTTGCCTTTGGTGGTTGCCATCATTAAGAATTTATAGCGAGTCATGTCACTCATTGGGAGAAGAGCGGTGACTTTTTCGTTTGGAGCGAGCTGGAGGAAGTTGACGAGGGCTTGGCCTTTGGCAGTGCGGCTACCTTGTGGAATATCGTAGGCCATGAGCTGGAAGACGCGACCACGGTTGGTGAAGAAGAGCATGTTGTCATGCGTGTTGGTGGTGATGAGTTGATCTACTGACTCTTCTTCTTTGGTGGTGACGCCGATAACACCCTTGCCGCCACGAGACTGTTGTTTGAAGGTGTCTGGTGGCATGCGTTTGACATAGCCGTCGGTGGTGACCATGACGACCGTTGGTTCGTTCGGAATCAAATCTTCGGTGGTGAACTCTTTGACACCATGAGCGATAATTTGAGTGCGACGTTCCTCGCCGTATTTTTCTTTGATTTCTTTGGTTTCGGCTTTAATGATGCTCATAATTTTGGCAGCAGAAGCCAAAATAGATTCTAATTCTTTGATGAGAGCTTTCTTTTCTTTTAATTCATCTTCAATCTTTTGCGCTTCGAGGTTGGCAAGTTGTTGGAGGCGCATTTCCAAGATAGCGGATGCTTGGCGGTCGCTAAATTTAAATTTGCTAATCAAATTAACTTTAGCTTCTTCTTTGTCGGCAGAAGCGCGGATAGTTTTGATAACCAAATCAATTTTGTCGAGCGCCATCTGCAAACCTTCCAAGATGTGGGCACGGTCGTTGGCTTTTTCCAGGTCAAATTCGGTACGACGGCGAATAACTACTTGGCGATGTTTGATAAACTCTTCTAAAATGTTTTTGATATTCAAAATGCGAGGTTGAATACCATCTACCAAGGCCAACATGTTGTAGTGGAAGGTAGTTTGGAGGTCGGTGAGGTTGTAGAGCTGGTTTAAAATCTTTTTTGGATAGGAATCTTTTTTCAAATCAACAACGACGCGAACACCATCCTTGTTGGATTCATCGCGTAAGTCTTTGATACCTTCAATTTTCTTTTCTTGTACCAAATCAGCGATCTTTTCGAGTAAGACCGATTTGTTGATTTGGTAGGGAACTTCGGTGATGATAATTTGGAATGAGCCGTTTTTGGCTTCAACGATTTCAGCTTTGGCACGAATCACGACACCGCCTTTGCCAGTGGCATAGGCTGCAGCAATATCTTTTTTGCCATAGACAATACCGCCAGTTGGGAAGTCTGGGCCTTTGACGATTTCGCAAATTTCTTCAACACTGGTTTTTGGCTGTTCAATTAAGGCAGCAACTGCATCACACAATTCATTGAGGTTGTGCGGAGCAATAGAAGTGGCCATACCAACGGCAATACCCATGGTGCCGTTCAAGAGTAAGTTGGGGATTTTGGTAGGAAGAGCGCTTGGTTCTTGGTGGGAGCCGTCGTAGTTGGGTGTGAAGTTGACGGTATTTTTTTCAATATCAAGAAGCATTTCGGCAGCGACTGCTTTGAGGCGGGCTTCGGTATAGCGGTAGGCAGCGGCACTGTCGCCGTCCATCGAGCCGAAGTTACCTTGGCCATCAACCAATTGGTGGCGCATGGCAAAATCTTGTGCCATACGAACCATGGAGTCGTAGATAGCAGCATCACCGTGTGGGTGGTATTTAGCCATCACTTCACCGACTACGTGGGCTGATTTGCGGTATTTAGCGGTGTGGCGAAGGCCCATGTTCCACATCGCATAGAGAATACGACGATGAACTGGTTTCAAGCCGTCGCGAACATCGGGCAGAGCGCGGGAAACGATGACACTCATCGCATATTCCAAATATGATTTGCGGACTTCGTCGACGATAGGGGCAGGAGTCAAAGCTCCAATATTTCCTGATGACAATTCAAGCTTACCTTGCATACACAATTTTTCATTAAAACACTAGAATCTCGTTACCGGAAGCGGTACTGAGATGGCAGGGTTTTATAATGATAGTGTAGTGGTTGCTAGAGTGGTGGTCGTTGTGGTGGTAACCGGAAGAACCGTTTCTTCGCTTTTAATTTTCCCAACTAAAGTGTTAATCCCAACCTGAACAGTATCTTTAATAGAAGCTTTTTCGTCAAAGAGTGTTTCCCAGTCGCGACGGGTGTTGGCGATGAGTCTGGCTTCGCTTGATTTTGACCAATCAATAAAACTAAATTGACTAGCGAGCGCATAGCCCCACAAACCAACGATAGCGAGAACAATGACCCCCACACTGGTCCACATAAATCGGCGATTGCCTGTATTGTAGGCTTTGCTTCTTGATAGTATTTTTTCTCGAGGGGTGAGTGGAGTTTCACCTTCTTCGTCCAAAGCGCTTTGCGTCAACACTAAACCAGGCATTGTTTCTGCCTCGTTTTCGTTGAGTGGTGCGCCTTTTTTTGGCATACGGTTAGATATTTTTCTCAAGTAGATACAATTTCATATCTTCTTGAGGGAGATCTTTTTTCTTAACGATAACTTTTTTGTCGGTGATTTCTGGTTTTAAACCAAGTTCCTTGATGAAGTCGGTTACCGGTTTGGCTTTTGGATCACTGTCGCATTGGAAGCCAACAGGGATAACAATGCGTGGCTCAAGAGCGGTGACGAGACTGGCAGCATCTTCATCGGATAGATAATTTGGCGCGCCGCCAACTGGAACAATTAAAATATCAATGGAGCCAATTTTTTCGAGCTCAGATAATTCAGGTTTTTTGTTGAGGCGACCTAAGTGAACAATGTTCATTTGTTCGCTATTTAATTTGAAGATGATGTTGCCGTTTTCACTTGGAAAAGCGGTCACCATAACTTCTTTGAGTTCGCACTCGCCGAGACTGCTCATGATGAACGGGTCGCCGGATAACGTGATAGCATCATCGGTGCCTTTGGAGAAGAGAGCGAGGGTTGGGGTGAGACTGCGAGGGAACTCGCCGGTATCAGGTTTGTAGGCATCAATAACGACAGTGACATCCTCGTCGAGATATTTGGTTTGAAGTTTGATAGCGGTTTGACCGAGCCAGGAGATATGCATAGAAGTTTAATTTCAATAAGTTCACGCTTGTTTTTAACAGACGTATTTTAGCATATATATAGGAAGACGGCAAGACTGCCTCCAGTGGGTAAAAAGGGGTTTTTAGGGGCTATCCTTGACTTTTTAAGGGGGTATGCTATACTCCACTCACAAATAAAGAAATGAAGCTTTTCCACCCTAGAGAAGAGCACTGAATCCCACCGGCTTGCCGGATTTTACCGGGATAGGTTAAAAAGCGTTTTTTTGTTTCTATGGCACATCAGGACTTTAAAACGTTGTTTGCAGCTCAGACGATGCACGTCCCAGCGGTAAATGATGTTATCAAAGGCAAAGTTATTTCGGTCGAACGTGGCGAAATCCACATCGATATCGAAGGTATGACCACCGGCGTTGTCCGCGGTCGTGAATTATTCGCTGAATCTCGCGAATATTCTTCCCTTAAAGTAGGGGATGAAGTTGAAGCAACCGTCACCGACCTCGAAAATGAGAATGGTGAAATGGAATTGTCCTTCCGTATTGCTGGTTACCAAAAAGCTTGGGACAGCATGAAGAAATGGATGAAAGACGGTCTTACCCTCAAAGCCAAAATCACCGCAGCTAACAAAGGTGGTTTAATGCTTCAGGTAGAAGCCCTCAATGGCTTTATGCCAGTATCTCAATTGTCTCCAGACAACTACCCTCGTGTAGCTGGTGGCGACAAGAACCGCATTTTGGAAAAATTGCGCGAGATGGTTGGTAAAGAAATTGAAGTAAAAGTTATTGACGTCAACGAAACTGAGGAGAAACTCATCGTTTCCGAGCGTGCTGTTTGGGAAGATTCTCAAAAAGCAGTGCTTGAATCCTATAAAGTAGGTGACGTGGTAGAAGGCGAAATCAGTGCTCTCACTTCATTTGGTGCTTTCATCAAATTTGGTCAGGGTTTGGAAGGTTTGGTCCACATCTCCGAAATCGCTTGGCAACGTATTGATCATCCAAAAGATGTTCTCAAGGTTGGCGACAAGGTCAAAGCTCAAATTATCCAGCTCGATCATTCTAAGATCTACCTCTCTGTTAAACGCATTGTTGACGATCCTTGGAAGAGTGTTAAAGATAAATATAAAGTTGGTGACAAGGTAACCGGTAAGGTTTTGAAGATTGAGTCTTTTGGCTTGATGGTTGGCCTTGATCGCGATATCCATGGTTTGGCTCATATCTCTGAATTGTCTGATGAGCCAATTAATAACTTGGGTGATAAATTCAAAATCGGTCAAGAAATCGAATTTGAAATCGTATCTCTTGAACCAGCTGATCATCGCCTTGGCCTCAAAATTGCCGGCGTGAAAGGCAAGAGTGGTCGCAAGGCTACTGAAAAGAAAGCGGCTGAAGCTTCAGAAGAAAAAGAAGTCAAAAAACCAGCTAAAAAAGCTGTAAAAGACGAAGAAAAAGCCTAAGTAATCAGGCTAGACAAAGCCCCGCCCTCGCGGGGCTTTTGTTATTAAGGCCTTGGGCCAAAGACTTGCTTTTTTGCCTCAGTTTAGGTACGATAGCTTAACTTTATGTATTGAATGTGGAGCTATCCGCATTTGTGAACCGTTGTTTTATGAAGTCATTTCTTAAGAATTTTATCGTCATCTTTCTCGTTCTTTTTTTGATCGCCGGTGGTCTTACCTACTTGCGTGATGGCAGTAAGAAGCCAGAGATTATCGGTGTTGGCACGTTGGTTGAACAAATCAACGCCGGCAAGGTCAAGAAAGTCACTGTTACTGGCAATACCTTGCTTGTTACCCTTAAAGATGAACAAGCTCGCCAACAAGAAGTCACCAAAGAAGTTGGTGATTCGTTTGGTCAGATTATGGAGAACTACGGAGTGAGCGAACAAGCTCGTCAGGGGATTGAAGTGGAAGTAAAAAGTGATAGTTCTTGGAAATTTTGGGCAGCTAATTTAGTGCCGGCTTTATTACCGCTTATTTTAATCATGGTTTTCTTCTATTTCACCACTCGTGGCATGCAAGGGATGAATAACAAAGCGATGGGCTTCGGTTCAAGCAATCCTCGCCAAGCCGGAGTTGATGATAAAGATAAAAAAACTTTTGCTGACGTGGCTGGTGCCAAAGAAGCTAAACAAGAATTGGCTGAAGTGGTAGAGTTTTTGCGCGATCAGAAAAAATTTGCTGATATGGGGGCAAAAATTCCTAAAGGTGTTCTTTTGATGGGTAGCCCAGGTACTGGCAAGACGCTCTTGGCCAAAGCAGTGGCTGGTGAAGCCAATGTACCATTCTTTCATATGAGTGGTTCGGAGTTTGTGGAAATGTTTGTTGGTGTTGGGGCTAGTCGTGTTCGTGATTTGTTTGCTAAAGCTAAAAAAGCTGCGCCAGCGATTATCTTTATTGATGAAATTGATGCTGTTGGTCGCCGTCGTGGTGCTGGTTTGGGTGGTGGGCATGATGAGCGCGAGCAGACACTCAACCAAATTTTGGTGGAAATGGACGGTTTTGAACCAAATCTTGGCGTCATTATTATGGCGGCCACCAATCGTCCTGACGTGCTTGATCCGGCTCTCCTTCGTCCGGGTCGTTTCGATCGTCGAGTAACTGTCGATTTGCCGGATATTGCTGATCGTGAAGAAATTTTGGTGGTACACGCTAAAGGTAAAAAACTTGCTAAAGAAATCAGCATTCGTCGTTTGGCGGAACGCACGCCTGGTTTTTCTGGGGCTGATTTGGCTAATTTGATGAACGAAGCAGCTATTCTCACCGTACGTCGTGAGAAAAAAGAAATTGGCGAAATTGAAATTTTAGAAAGTGTTGAAAAAGTTCTTCTTGGCCCAGAACGTAAGAGTCGAGTGATGACTGATAAAGATAAGAAAATGACAGCGTATCACGAAGCAGGGCATACAGTTGTTGGTTATTTACTGCCAAACTGTGATCCGGTTCGCAAAGTTTCTATTATATCTCGCGGGTCAGCTGGTGGTTATACTTTAAAGATGCCGTCGGAAGATAAAAATTACCATACTTTAGCGCAATTTAAAGACGATTTGGCGATGTCGATGGGTGGGTATGTGGCTGAAAAAATGATTTTTGGCGACGACCAACTCTCAACTGGTCCTTCGAGTGACCTGCGTACGGCGACTAAGATTGCTCGAGCAATGGTGACCAGTTACGGTATGAGCACCACACTTGGCCCGCGCACCTTTGGGTCGCACGACGAGCCAATTTTCTTAGGCCGTGAAATGCATGAAGGTCGTGATTATAGCGATGCTACCGCTGATGAGATTGATCGAGAAATTAAGAAGTTGGTGAATGAGGCGGAAGCTCGAGCTAAGAAAATCTTGGCGGATAATCGAGTTACGGTCGACAGATTGGTCGCAGCTTTAATTGAAAAAGAAACGATTGAACAAGAAGAGATCGAAAAACTTATGGGTGTACCGCAAACAAAGAATACTAGCGGTCCTGGAATTGAAATTGTTGGTTAATCTTGTCCGTGTTTATAATCCCTCACCTAACGGTGGGGGATTTTTTTGGTTTGTTTAGTTAAAATGTGCTATACTAGTCGTTACTTAGTAACTATTTCTTCATGTATGTTGGAGCCAACATATCGACAAGCGCTGACAAAAGCCTGGCAACTCGTCTGGCACACTAAAATTTTGTGGATTTTCGGTTTATTATCGGCGTTGGTTGGCCAATTCGGTCTACCAAATTTTGTGGGGAGAGTTCTGGCGATTGATGAGAACCGTTTACTACATTTGTCAGACTGGTCACTGCTAGCATCATCTTATTTGTGGTCGCCATTTTTGAACGTTTGGTCGCTCTGGCTTTTGGTGGTACTTTTGGCTGTTCTTGTCTTAGTTATTTTAGTGTCAGTGGCAGCTGAAGGGGCTTTGATCGCGGCGAGTACTGGGGCTTTTTCGCTTCTCGGTCGCACTCCGACTACCTCGCGCTCGTGGCATAAAGGGGTGAAACATTTTTGGCGTCTGCTCGGAATGAAAGTGTTAGAACGATTTGTTTTAGCGGTCAATTTTTTAGCTGTCGGTTATCTATTAGTTGCTTTTAGCGGTAATAATTTGCTTGGTTGGGGAGCGTTCTATGTTAACGCGCTTATTTTCTCAGCTGGTTTTGTGGTAGCTTTTGCCGTTTCGACTATTGCAAAATATGCTTCCGGTTACATTGTTCACGACGAAAATAGCCTTGGCACAGCCATTACCAAAGGCCGTCTGCTTTTTGAACATCACGTACTGGTTTCTTTGGAGCTCGCTATTATTGAGTTGATTTTGAGTATTGCTTTGATGATGGCCTTTATCTTTGGTGGTTTGTGGATTTTGACCCCATCAGTTATCCTCACTTTGGTTGGCGCAGCCACTGGTTTTACTTCGCTTATTGCTTTTGGTATTTACGCCACACTCGCACTATATGTTTTAATTATTGCCATTGTTGGCGGTATTTTTCACGCTTTTATCACTAGCAGTTGGATGTACATGTTTATTAAAATGCACCATGAAGGTGTTTCGAGTCGAGTGCTCCATTGGTTTGGTTTTAAGCGTCGAAAATAGTAGGAGTTTATGTCTGATTTCCCATCGATTAATGATTTGGTGAAAAAAAAGCCAGCCTCTGGCGCTGCGCCGGCGGCGACTGCTCCAGCAGGGGCGCCTTCTTCGCATACGCCGGCTGGCACGAGTGCCGGTGACGCCTTTCAGCATAAGATGGATGAAATTGCGGTTCGTGATAAAGAGGAACAGGTGGCAACACAGGCGGCACAAGCAGGGCTGCCCTACATTGATCTCACAAATTTTCCAGTTTCTTCGGAAGCTCTTCGAGCAATCCCTCAAGAGGTGGCTGAAAAAGAAAAAGCCATTTGTTTTTATTTTTCCAATGAACAGGCGCGTATCGGGGCGCTCGCGGCCACACCAGGAGTTGAACAGATTAGAGCGGATTTAGCGGCTAAACAAGGTTCTAATGTTCAAGTTTACCTTATTTCTGAGCGTAGTTATCAGAAAATTATTGCTCTCTACGCCACGCTGCCTATTTATAAGCCAGTCACCAAAGACGTGATTATTAGCGAAGAAGAAATGAATCGCTATAATGTAGGCATTAATAACTTGGATAGTTTAAAACAAGCTTTTGTTAATGTTTCGATCACTGATATTTTGACACTGATGGTGGCGTCAGCTATTAAGCTCGGTTCTTCAGATATGCACGTTGAAGCTGAAGAGGGTGGCATTGCAGTTCGCTATCGTATTGATGGTATTTTACACGACATTACCATGCTTCCAAAAGAGCAGTGGAAACGATTTATATCGCGTATCAAGCTTTTGGCAGCGTTAAAGTTAAACGTGACGGATCGTCCGCAAGATGGTCGTGTGACCCTTCAGCTGCCCTCAGGCGGTCTCGATATTCGTGTTTCTACACTTCCGACTATTCATGGGGAGAGTGTGGTTATGCGTATTTTGCACAGCGGTAGTAAAGGGGTGACGTTTGATGAGCTTGGTTTGCGTGGTGACGCTCATGATCGTCTCAAAAAAGAAATTGAACGACCAAATGGTATGATTATTACCACTGGTCCAACTGGCAGTGGTAAAACCACGACGTTGTACGCAATTTTACGCACCCTCAACAAACCAGGGGTAAAAATTATTACCCTGGAAGATCCGATTGAAATTAAAATGGAGGGGATTAACCAAAGTCAGGTTGATCCAGGACGAGATTATACTTTTGCCAAAGGCTTACGCAGTATTTTACGCCAAGATCCAGATATTTGTATGGTTGGTGAAATCCGGGATTTAGAAACGGCGGAAATTGCTATTCAGGCTGCTTTGACTGGTCATTTGATGTTATCTACTATTCATACCAATAGCGCTTCTGGTGCCTTGCCGCGCTTTTTATCGATGGGGGTTCGGCCGTTTCTTTTGGCACCGTCCCTCAATTCGGTGATTGGCCAGCGTTTGGTGCGCCGTATTTGTAGTAATTGCATTGTAGAGGATACTCCGCCAGCTGAGAAAATGGAAAAAGTAAAACAACTACTCACCACCTTGCCGCCAGCTGAGCAGAAGAATGTCGATATGAACAACCTGCATTTTTATAAAGGCAAAGGTTGTGAGGTGTGTAGTAATATCGGTTATAAGGGTCGTATTGGTATTTATGAGATTTTTACGATGAACAAGGAAATTGAAGAAATTATTCTGAGCGGTAACTTATCGGAGTATACTATTCAGGAAATTGCCGTTAAAAACGGCATGGTGACCATGGCTCAGGATGGTTTACTCAAGGCGCTCGACAAGATTACCACTATTGACGAAATCTTCCGGGTGACAGAATAAGCTTGTCCACACCACAAACGCCCTTTTTTGTGCTATACTAACGGGGCAACCGCATTTCTATGATAACACATCGTATGTCAACCAATTCGGGGGACTCGTCCCCGGAGTGGTATAAGATAGTCGCAGTGTCATTTTTATTGATAACCATTGCTCTTTTGGGAGTGGTTATTTTTATCACGTCCAAGAAAGCGGAAGTTACGATTGTTGCTAAAGAAGATGCTAAAAAGGTGACTCTCAACGTTACGTTGAGCCAAGAAGGGGTTAAGCCAGGCTCGATGCCGGGAAGTGTTACCTCAACTATTTTTTCTCATACTGAAAAATACCAGCCAACTGGCACTAAATCAGTTGCTGGTACCTCAAAAGGTGAAGTGATTATTTATAATAAAACCGGTTTAGCTCAGCCGCTCGTTAAAACAACTCGTTTGTTGTCACCAACCGGCGTGTTATTCCGTTTATCGGTTAATACCACTGTGCCACCACAAGGCCAGGTGACTGTGCCGGTCTATGCTGACCAGCCGGGTCCTCTCGGTGATGTTGCTCCGACTACCTTTACTATCCCAGGTTTGATCGAAGTAAAACAAAAGACAATTTACGCTGAAAGTAAGGCAGCAATGATTGGTGGATCGCAGACAGTGGCGGTGCTTAGCCAAGACGATATCACTAGCGCTGAAAATAATTATAAAGAAAAAGTAAAACAAGCCTTTTTGAAAACATTAGCGACCGACGGGATAGAAGTGAGTGTTAGTATTGCTAGTCAGAGCGCTAGAGCATCAGCTTCGGCTGGTGATCAGGTGGCTGCCTTTGACGTAAGTGGTACCAGTACCCTCGTGGTAGTGATGTACAACGCTAAAGATCTCACCGATAGAATTGCCCGTGAAGTTTCTAGTAAAATTGATCTTACAGCAGAGAAATTTTTAGCAGCTGATAAAAAACCAACAGTATCTGTTTCGTCGTTCAGTCTTAAAGACGGCACAGCCGAGCTTCAGGTGGCTCAAGATGCCCTGGTGACCCTTGATGCAAATGTAGAAAAATTAGCACCAACCAATTTTGTTAGTAAAACCAAGGAAGAAATCCAGCGATATGTCCTCGGCCTCGACCATGTTGTTGGGGTGGATGTAAAATTCTCTCCGTCGTGGATGAGTGGGGCGCCGACCTCGCCTGATCGTATCCGAGTGGTGGTTAAAAATGTAAAATAATAAGTATACAAAAAGACTGCAAAGAGCAGTCTTTTTTCTTGACAGTTCTACTCCTCCTTTGTACACTAGGGGATACCCATACGTTTTACACAAGAACCAGCCCAGTTCTGACCAGGTCAGAATATGGTACCACTCTTGTCAGTATGTACAAATACAGGTATTAAGTGAAATTTTCGGGTGGAACCGTCCTTGTGCTTAACAATGACCCCGATAGACCTTTTTTTGGTGTATCGGGATTTTTATTTATATTTTTAACTGTTTAATTATATGGATGTACAAAAACTAGACAACGCACGACACTCAGCGGCTCATATGTTGGCGGCTGCTGTTTTGGAATTGTATCCAGGAACAAAGTTGGCGATTGGCCCAACGATTGAAACTGGTTTTTATTACGATTTTAAATTTCCAGCTGGCGTGTCTATTTCGGAAAATGATTTGGAAAAAATTGAAGAAAAAATGAAGGAAATTGCTAAGGGTGGTCATGCTTTTGTGCGCAAAGAAGTGTCGGTGGATGAAGCAAAGCAGTTTGAAAAAGACCAGCCGTTTAAATTAGATTTGATTAATGAGTTTGCGGGCGAAAGTAAAACGCTTACTCTGTATGAATCTGGTCCGTTTACTGATTTGTGTCGTGGTGGTCATACTGACAACACCAAAGAGATTCCGCTTGATGGTTTGAAACTCCACAAAGTGGCTGGTGCCTACTGGCGCGGGGACGAAAAGAATGAAATGTTGACCCGTATTTATGGTTTGTTGTTTGCTAATCGCAAAGAGTTGGCAGTGTATTTGAATATGTTGGAAGAAGCCAAGAAGCGCGATCATCGCAAGCTTGGCAAAGAACTAGATTTGTTTGTTATCTCTGAGTTGGTTGGACCAGGGATGCCACTTTTTACTCCAAAAGGTACGACAGTGCGTAATGCTATCGCTAATTATTCCCGTGAACTTAACAAAAAGATTGGTTTTCAAGAGGTGCACACACCGAACATTAACAAAGCAGAGCTATTCAAGGTGTCTGGTCACTACGATAAATATAAAGATGACATGCTTGAGGTAAAGTCGCACTATTCTGATGAACAGTATTATCTGAAGCCAATGAACTGCCCCCAGCATACGCAGATTTATGCTTCACAGAAGCGCAGTTATAAAGATTTACCGCTTCGTTTTGCTGATTTTTCGAACCTCTATCGTGATGAGCGACCAGGTGAGCTGTCTGGCCTCACCCGCCTACGTTGTTTTTCTCAAGATGATGGCCATTGTTTCTGTCGCGAAGATCAAATTGAGGAAGAATTTAATAATGTTCTTATTGCTATTAAGCAAGCGCTCACCACGTATGGTCTAAATTATTGGATTCGCTTGTCGCTTCGCGATCCAGAACATAAAGAAAAATATTTGGGTGAAGATAGTACTTGGGAAAAGGCAGAAAGCATTCTCCGAGCACTGTTGGAACGAAACGGTATTACTTTTAAAGAAGCGCTTGGGGAAGCGGCCTTCTATGGTCCGAAAATGGATATTATGGCGACTGACTCAATTGGTCGTGAATGGCAGATCTCGACGATTCAGCTGGATATGAATATGCCAGTACGTTTCGGTTTGACCTATGTTGATTCTGATGGACAGGAGAAACACCCAATTATGATCCATCGCGCTTTGGTGGGCTCTCCAGAGCGTTTTATGGGCATTCTGATCGAGCACTATGCCGGTGCTTTCCCGGTATGGATGGCCCCAGTACAAGTACAGCTGTTGCCGGTGTCGTCAAAGCATGTTGAAGGAGCAGTTGCTCTTCAAAAACAGCTTGATGAACAAGGTATTCGCGTTGGTATTGATAGTGCTGATGAAACAATTGGTAAAAAAGTTCGTAATGCCGCCGGTCAAAAGATTCCGTATGTGGTTGTGGTAGGTGACAAAGAATTGGCTGGCGAAGAATGGATGATTCGCGTTCGTGGTCAAGAAGAGCAAATCAAAATGACACAAGCTGCTTTTGTAGAACGAGTAATCTCTGAAACAAAACAGCGAATTTCACGTTAAAATAGTCCAAATGCTACCAAAGATTATTGTTATTGTTGGCGCGACCTCGAGCGGAAAAACCGCTCTTGGTTTGTCATTAGCCAAAGAATTCAACGGTGAAGTTGTCTCGGCTGACTCGCGTCAGGTGTATACCAAAATGACGATTGGCACTGCCAAACCCGATGGTGTGTGGAAGGCAGTTCGTGGAGAGCAAGTGTTTATGGTTGACGGCATTCCTCACTATATGATGGATTGCGTTGATCCGGGGCATGAGATGAGTTTGGCAGAGTATAAAGAGCGAGCGGTAACGCATATTAATGACATTGTGTCTCGTGGAAAAGTGCCGATTGTTGTTGGGGGGACAGGGCTCTATGTATGGTCAATTGTTGACAATCTATCTATGCCGTCTGTTCCGCCAAACAAAACGCTTCGACGTTCGCTTGAAGAAAAACCATTGGAGGAATTATTACTACTCCTTAAAAAAGTTGACCCAAAAAGTTTTGAACAGGTTGATAGGCAGAATCCTCGCCGGGTTATTCGCGCTCTTGAAGTGGCGATTTTGACGGGGGAATCGTTTGCCGAACAACGTTCGCTCGCTAAGCCACTGTTTGAGGCTCTGCAGATAGGGTTAAAGCGTGAATTGCCTGATTTATACGCACGCATAGACAAGGCTATTGATGCTCAAATAGAAAATGGTTTGGTGAAAGAAACTCAAAAATTACTTAAACAAAAATACGGTTGGAATTTGCCAAGCATGAGTAGTATTGGCTATAAACAAATTGGAGCTTATCTGAGCGAAACTATGACTTTGGAAGCCGCGGTTGAATCAATTAAACAAGATACACACCGCTACGCGAAACGGCAGATTACTTGGTTTAAACGAGATAAGCGTATTCAATGGGTGAACCCAGATGAGGTGAAGAATGTTCGAGAGATGGTAAAAAAATTTCTGTTATAAATAAAAAATCCCCTGACAAAGTCAGGGGATTTTTGTTGCTATTTAAGCTTTATTTCATTGCCAGATAGAAGTATCTTTTTTCCGGCCACAGTGTCAGTGGCTTCGATTTTTACTTTAGAAAGTAAGGTATTTTGAGTTGGGTTTTTCGCGTTGACGACTAGGGTGAAGGTGCCGTTGGCTACATCAATGCTTTCAGGCATGGAAGGGATAGTCCAGGTGATGCGTTTGTCTTTGGCTGAGAAGACCATTGATCCGCCAGATGTTGATCCAGCGAGGAAAGTGGTGTCGCCATAGATATCGGCAGTGACAGTGATATCTTTCAAATCGTGGTAACTATTGGTGAGTACCCAGGAAACAGCATGTTCCTCTTTGCTTTGGCTATTAGTGGTCACCGAGTCTCGGTTTTCAAAAGCGAGATCGCTAATAAGGGTGATGGTGATTGGGCTCGCTGCGGTGGAAATTGTCGTGTTGGTTTTATCAAGATAGGTGGCGTTGGTAACGACTTTAATAGTATTTTCTTTACTAGTGCTAAAGTCAAAGTCACGAGTGTCTTTGATGGGCAGGGCGAGGTCAAAAGTAATGGTGCTGTTTGGTTGAATTTGAGCTAGTGCTGGAATTTGTTTGCTGGTCCAGGTGATAGTGCCGCGTCGAAGAGTGTCGCTGACTTGTTCGCCAACAATGACACCGTCATTTTTGTCGCTGATTTGTCCCCAACTAAGAGCACTTGCTCGTTTGACTGAAGGGGCATCAAAAATAAGACTAATAGTGGCGTTTTTCATCACGTCTGGCGAAGTGTTTTTGAGATTGACAGTGATAGCCAATTTTTCTCCAGGGTGAGAGTCAAAGTCTTGGGTTGTGCCGTTGATAGCGGTGGCAAAAGGAATGGAGTTTTTAGCAATTTCTGGAGTAATTTCAGTGTGAGCAACGGCGAATAGTTGGTTTGATGTTGGAATAGAAACGTACAGATTAGCTTTGATAGTGCTTGTGACCGTACTATCTTTGAAACGACCACGCAAACTAAAGAGTGGGCGAGGGGTGGAAGTGGTAAAGACAACATTCCAACGACCGTTTTTATCAAGCGCTGGTGAGGATGAAGAAATTTGGAAGTTGGTTGGAACAAGTGGTACCAATAAAAGTGGCCCTTTCCAATCGGTGTCGGCTTCAATAGCAAAACTATAGGCCGCGTCTACACCAATTGAAGCTTTGTCTGGGCCGGACATAGTGAGAGAGAGGGGGGAGTCGCCGATAATGACATTTTTAGCACTAATTTTTTGTAGTTCAGAATTAAAGTTGGTTGGGGTATAGTTTAAAAAAGCGCGCCACGACTTTTGTTCATCAGGTGTGCCGTAAAATTTACCAGTAATGAGTAGTTCGGCATTTTTTCCGATAGAGAGATCGGCTAATTTCCATTCGTTTCGACCAGCATTAGAGGTTGGCTTCGAACTGGTGATAAAGTAGAAACCTTCTGGGTAATAGACGTTGAGAGTGAGTTTGGTAACATCAACTGTCCCATCGTTTCCATAGACTAGTTTAAAGGTGGTGGTAGCTCCGAGCTCAACAGTGCTTGGACCTTCAAAAACTAAGCTGACTTGGTCGCGAGAGGTGTCGCTGTTTGGTAGGAAAAAGAAACCGGTCCAAGCCAAAACTGCCCCGACGATACCGATTAAAAAGATAAAGGTGAAAAAACGCGCAAAAGAACCGCTTCGTTGTATAGTCATGCGTTGCATATTAGGAATTTCACCATTATCGTCTTGATAAATAGCAGCTATGGTGTGATCAATGTTTTTTTCACTGTAGACTTCGTCGGTATTTTCTGAAGAAGCTCTTTTTTTGGTAAAACGATGATGTGATTTTTTCTCGTCAGGCGGAGTATCAGAAGCAGGGGCGGTTTTATGATGTTGCATACAAATAAATAACCCTAATAATGAACGGACAGCGTTTAGCGCTGCATCACCAAGCTCCACACGGTATCTTTGGTGAGGTTGGTTGGAGCGATACGAGCGCCATTGGTGGCAAGGGTCATATTCTCGCCTTCTTGCCAGTAGGGGTGCCAGTCGCTGGTAAAAATAACCTGACTATCAAAGGTCGATAGCGATCCTGATTGTCGTTGAGCTATCAGTTGGTAACGAGCGATTGGATTGGTGAGTGGGGCTACGACTTTTTCCCAAGCAGTTTTTTGTTCAATGATTGGGCGGATTTTGAATGGCAGGCGGTAGGTGAAGCTGACAGTGCTTTCACTGCCTGGTTCGGTAATAACCCAGTTGCCAAAAGCGGTTTTTCCAAGCTCATTGGTCACTCTGGTGCCAGTTTCGCTGTCGATAGACTGTTCATCTTCAACGGCGGTGAGAAGAGTGTCTTTCTCAGCCCACTTTAGCGGAGCGCGGAAGGCTTTTTCGTCGGGCCACATAAAACCACTGGCGCTGAGTAGTGAGCTTCCCTCTGGAACGTATAAGCGTAGGTAGTTAATATTGGTAGTGCCGTATAATTTTTCACCTTTTGTACCATTATGACGACGAGTAATAGTGACGGTGTTGGTGATAGTTCCGTCTTGAGCTACTACTGATTGGTGGCTCACTGTTTGAGATATATTGGCGTCACTTTTTTCGCCTTGAATATTGGTGTTGACGACCATAACATAATCCTGGTTTTTATTGGTGGCAACCAGCTCGCCCGACCAACCAAGGTTTTTGATAGTGTTCTGCACTTCTCCATCGGTGAAATAGGCCTGGATTTCTTTTTGTTCTAAAGCCTCTTGGAGTTCGGTTAAAAGAGGAATGATTTGAGCGGTATTGGCCGTGCTAATTTGTTTTACCAGCCCAGGAGCCAAATCAGCGATAATTTGTTTTGGTTTGTTAATCTGTTTTTCTGGACCTTCTTCAACAATTTTTTGAATAGTCGCGAGAGCGGTGTCGCTGTGTAGGGTGACAGCACGTTTTTCATCGGTCACTGGGCCCATAATGCTGAGTAGGCGTTCCAAAACAGAGGCATTGATAGCAATAACTCCATCAACGCTTTCGCCGAGACTGTTGCGATAGAACCACATTATTTTTTCAGCACTTACCGGGAAGCTTGGGAACCAGTTGGCGTCTTGGAATTCCCAACGTTTGTTGGAAAGAAGTAGGGGGGTAGGAGGCTCAACAACTTTGCGTAGCTGTCCTTGGAGGTCATACGTTCCGCCTGGAGGAACAGTCATCTTAGTGATTGCTCCATCTTTGACGGTGAGCACAGCAAAACTTCCCATAAAACCACCAGTTGGACGAAGTTCAGCTGGGTTTTGGAAAACAATGATATAGCGTCGAGTACCTTTGGTCCCAAAAATATCCAAAAATGATGAACCGACACTGTCGATAGTTTTAAAATCGCTAAGCACGCTGCCCATGAGGCGACGAAAATCTCCGAATTGTGCTTGGTATTCAATAGGAAGTGTTTTTGGGTCAACCTCGGCTAAGTTTTGAGCAGCTTTTTCATAGTTAGGAATAGCGAGGTGGAGATTTTCGATGACTGTTTGTAGGTGGCTAGAAAATCCGCCAGTAGTAGCATCTTTTTTGAGGCCTTGTAATAGATAGCTGTTGCCAACGGTAATTTCTTGACCGGCTAGTAGAATCTTTTGTCGGCTCTCGAGTGATCCGCCGACGGTAGGGATAATGCTGGTCAACGTTTCAATGAAGCGGTGGTCGTTGAGGGCGCTTAAAGCCGTGTTAAATTTGCCGAGAGCTTGGGCGGTGGCTATTTCAGCTCTAGAGAAATCAGCTTGCTTTAAAGCGATGGTGGAGTCTTGAAGAGCTAAAAAAGCTTCGCTTGAATCTTTGATAACTGAGGCTTTAGTGCTTAAAATATCTTGGTAATAGCCATATGCTGGACCAGGAACACTGACGAGTATTGCTAAGAGTGTTCCAGCGGCCACCAGACGCTTGGCACCAGGAAGCATCTGGGTAAGATTCTGCCAGCGATCTGTTAGAGATGGTGTTTTCTCTAACTGAAAATTTTGATTAGGGGTAATCGTTGTTGGTCGAGGAGAGGTTTTTTGTAGCTCTACAGAAAAAACTGCTTCGTCGGATTGGGTTGGCTTTGTTGTTATTTTTTTGAACCAAGAACGAAGAGCGCCGGGTTCTTTAGAAACTGGTAGTAATGAAATTGGTAGTGTGGTTATTGGCGGGAGCGTGGTCGCTTCTTCGACAATTGTTTGATGATAGGTGTGATAGAGTGAATCGTTTTTTTCTGGAGAGGCGGCAGTTGTTTTTTTCCAACTAATGTCGTTTTTGGAGCGTAGGTTTACAACATGTGGAGAGTGTTCTGGGCGGGAATCAACATGGTGGACGAACATTTTGAGGTGCCGGGATGTCTGAGGGGCAGGTGGGGTAGTTGGAATAGTTTTGTTAGCAACAACAACGGTCGGTTCAGTTTTTTGAACGCGAGGTGATTTGGTGATAGTTTTTTGGAGTGTCGACACAACAGCGCTGAGAGGGGCGGTACAGCGAGCGCGATTGTGGCCGGGTTTATTACAACCCTGGCAGCGTCGTAATTGGACTCTCTTATGAGCGGATGACATGAGCTACACGATTAATGCTGACAAGCGAAACAAAAAATGTGTTCACCCTTATAGTATACACTATTTTGTTGTTTTTCGGAACTCGTTTAGAGGGTCTGGTTATCCACTGCTTGGTGATAGAGAGCAAGGGTTTTTCGGGCAAGGTCGTGAGCTTGGTAGCTGGCCACGATTTGAGCTCCATTTTCTTTTAATTTTTGACGAGTTGACTCGTTAGTAAGCCCTTGAAATAAGGCTGAGACGATTGAATCAGGGTTGGTTGGATCAAAGTAGAGAGCCCCGTCTTGCAGCACCTCTGGTAGGCAGGTGGCGTTCGAGGAAGCTACTGGCAGGTTATAGGCCATAGCTTCAAGTGCTGGTAAAGCATAACCTTCATAGAGGCTTGGGAGTACGTAGAGACGACTTTCTTGGTAGAATTTTGGTAATTCTTCATCAGGAACAAAATTGGTATACACCAGCCCTTGGCAAGCCTTGGCAGTGGCGCTTTTGAGCAGTCGACGATAAAAGAAATTTTCTTTTCCAACCAAAACAAGCTGGTAATCGGTACCGTATTTTTTTTCAAATAATGTCCAGGCAGTGAGGAGTGTGTCGAGGTTTTTGTGGGGGTAGCTTACACCGACATAGAGGACAAATGGCTTGGTAATTCCGTAGTGATCCAATGATTTTGGTGTGGTTTTAGCAAAAACAGTCGCTGCTTGCTTGGTAACATGTATTTTCTTTTCAGAAATAGCCAGTGTTTTGACGATATCTTGTTTGGTGTAGTCGCTAGGAGTGATAATGAGGCGGGAAGAGGCGACAGCGTGACGCAAGACGCGTTTAAAAACCCAGTTTTTAAGCATGTAGGTAATTGGTCCAAGGGTGCTCGCTTCGCGAGTGGGGAAGTGCAGGAGGAGCAAGTCGTGGACAGTGACAACGAATGGCTGGTTATAGCGCAGTGGTACGTTCCAATGAGGAAAATGCATTACATCAACGTTTGATGCGGTAATAATTTTGGGTAACAGTAGTTGTTCGCGCCAACCATACCAGGGGATGTCAGCTAGGACTTTGGTGATGTTTTTGTGGGTTGGCTGGTAGGCGTTAAAATTGTCGCGACGTAAAAAAACAACCATTTCTTCGTCGGTAAGCTGTTTTTCTAGATGGATAAGTAGTTGCTCAATGTAGCGCCCTAAACCACCTTGGGCTGAGCCATACATGCGAGCGTCAATTCCAATACGCATAGAGTCTTCCCGTAAGTATGCCAGATGCTCCTCTACTTGGCTAGCCCAGCCGGCAAATAAGCCTTTTTTATTGACAAATTAGCCAAAATAGAGTATTCTATCCACCTTGTCTGTAGTTGTATTTTTGTCTTAAGGCGAGTATACTACGGGTAGCTTTTTATGATGTATTTTAGTCAATTACTTCGCCTGAAGGTGCGAGACAGCGCAGATACGGTAGTCGGGCGTCTAAAAGACATTTTAATAGATCCTAAACCAGGTCGGTATGCTCCGCTCCTGTTTTTAGTTGTGGCCACTCGTCGTGGGGATAAGGCTATCCCATTTTCATTTGTGGCCAATCTTGGTAATGCTGAAATTACTTTGAAAAATCCAGAACACGCCATTCCGGAAACAGCTCCGAGTGAAGACTGTGTTTTTTTAGATAGAGATATTATTGATGAACAGATTGTAGATATTGATGGAGCGCGTGTTGTCCGAGTGAACGATTTAAAATTAGGAGTATTTCGTGATCAGATGTCGGTGCTTGGTATTGATGTGAGTTTTAAAGCAATCTTACGTCGTTTAGGCGTCGATCTCTTGGATGTCTTTGATTTCTTTAAAGTTAATTTGATTGATTGGCGTAAAGCTCAGCGAGTGAAGGGGGCTCTGCGTGTTGATTCGCTGTCTAATGATTTAATTCGGTTACATCCGGCTGATTTAGCTAACATTGTTGAAGATTTAAGCGCTAAGCATGGGGCACGCCTGGTGACTTCGCTTGATCACGATACAGCAGCGCAAGTGCTCGAAGAGCTTGATCCCCGCCGTCAGAAGATTTTGGTGAGTCGCCTCGGCCCTGAAAAATCCGCTGACATTTTGGAAAAAATGCCAGTTGACGAGCTGACTGATTTGATTCAAATGTTGCCTGAACAAGAGGCTAAAAGAGTGCTCGCACAATTACCTGATCGTAAGCTTGGTAATGTTGAGCGTCTTTTGGTGTATAAAGATGACTCAGCTGGCGGTCTTATGACTACTGACATGGTGCAAGTTCAGCCTGATTGGACAGTGGCAGAAACACTAGAGGAGATTAAACTTCGTTCCAAATCAATGCGCTCGCTTTTGTATGTGTACGTGGTTGATGCTAACGGTACGTTTAGAGGAGCGGTATCGCTTCGTCGGTTACTTATTTCTGAGCCAGCTCAATTATTGAGTGATTTAATTCCCAAAGATCACCCCATCTCTGTTTTGCAGGTTGAAGATAGTATTCGTGATGTGGTGCGCACCATGACTAAATACGATTTGTACACGGCCGCTGTTGTTGACACCAAACATCGTCTGCTCGGTATGGTGACAATTGATGATGTGATGCGGTTTTTATACCCCGAAGCTTAATCTCTGGATGTATGCGTTTTTTTAAGTCAACAACCTCGAAAATCATGGCTTCGTTGGCTGTTTTTGGGCCAGCCTTGATTGCTGGGACGGCCAATAATGATGCTGGCGGGATTAGTACCTATTCGTTCGTCGGGTCTCGTTTTGGTTATGGATTGCTCTGGGTTTTAGTGGTCAACTTCATCACCCTCGCTTTTACTCAAGAGATCGGTATTCGTCTCGGGGTATTCACCGGTAAAGGTTTGTCCGCCCTCATTCGCGAGCAGTTTAATATTCGTTGGACGTTTTTAGCCATTGCTACGTTATTTTTTGCGAATTTAGCCGTCACAACTTCTGAGTTTGCTGGTATTGCAGCAGCACTCGAATTGTTTGGAATTAGTAAATGGATTTCCGTGCCTTTTTTTGGTGTTTTGGTCTGGGTTCTTCTGTATAAAGGTTCGTTTAAGCGGGCAGAGCGCTTTTTTATGACCATCTCGCTTTTCTTGCTCGTCTATATTATTTCGGCAGTAATGAGTCAACCTGATTGGGTACAGGTGGCTCGGGAAAGTTTGACGGTTAGTTTGCCGGCTGACTATGCTTTTTTGATGGCGCTACTTGGTGTGATGGGCACCACTATTACCCCGTGGGGACAATTTTTTATTCAGTCGTACGTGGTTGATAAAGGAACGAGTCATGAACAGTATCGTCTTCAAAAAATTGAAGTGTATATTAGTGCTTTTTTTACCTGTCTGATTGCAGGAGCTATTATGATAACCACTAAAGAAGTTTTGTATGATCACGGTGTGGTAGTGGAGTCGGCATCAACGGCAGCCCGTGCCCTGACACCAATTCTTGGTTCGGCGGCGATGATTATTTTTGGTGTTGGATTTTTCTTTGCGTCGCTTTTGGGTGCTTTTATTTTACCGCTTACGACGAGCTACTCTATTTGTGAAGCTTTTGGGTTTGAGCATGGTATGGATACAACCTGGAAAGAAGCCCGGGTATTTTACGGCTTGATGGCAGTAACTATTGGCCTAAGCTGTATTTTTACGTTATTGCCATTCGTGTCTTTGTTCCAAATTATGATTTTTGCGCAGGTGGTCAACGGCATGCTTTTACCGATTATCCTTATTTTCTTGGTGTTATTGCTTCGAAAAGGAAAAATTCTTGGTTTGCCAGAACAGTCTCGAGCAGGAAAATTTTTTTATGCCTTTGTTACGTGGGAATCAATCATCCGCTTGATTATTGTCAGTGTAGTGTTAGTGTTGTTTACACTTTTCCCAACATTAGCTGATGTTTTGTCTGGTTTAGATCTTTCTCTGTAATCGCTTAAACAGTTCAGCCCATTCTTCACCAGCTTTTTTCCATGAAAAAAGATCGGCTTGAGTTTTTCCTTGTGCGATCAGGTTGTTTCGTAGTTGAGTATCGGTTAGTAGGCGAAAAATACCCTCGGCAATTTCTTCGGGATGGTGTGGGTTTATGGCATAGGCTGAGGCACCAGTGACTTCCATAAGCGATGAACGGTTGCTTGCGATAACTGGTGTGCCGGCCTGCATTGCTTCGAGTGCTGGAAAGCCAAACCCTTCATAAAAAGAGGGGTAAATACAGAGGCTGGCTTCACGAAGGAGGGCGCCTTTATCCGTTTCGTCCACATATCCAATCATGTGGATATTTTTTTTGACCGCCGATTGGCTAATAGAGCGCTCGGTGGCTGTGTTTTTCCAACCGGTTGCCCCGGCGATGACTAGTGCATAGGGGAGGGGGAGTTTGTGTGCAGCCTGTTCGTAGGCTTGAAGTAGGGCTGGGGTATTTTTTCGCGGCTCGTTGGTGCCGAGAGCTAAAATAAAACGGGGAGGTAGGTTATATTTTTCACGAATTTTTTCTGTTGAAGACGGTTCTGTTTTGGTGAGAGGTGTGCCCGGATAAATGACAGTTATTTTTTCGGGACTAATGTTGAAATAATCAATCACATCGCGTTTTGTATTGTGCGACGGTACAACCAGATGGGTATTTTGCGCTGAGCTTTGTTTTGCTGGATTGACGAGTCGGTGCCAGAGGTGCTGTTTGAGCGTGTAGTAGTCTTTGAAGAGGGCAAAGGCAATATCGTGGATCACCAGGATGTGGTGAGTCTGAGGAGAGATGCTGGTAAAATGACTGTTGGGAGAGATAAAAAAATCGAGCGGTTTGTCCAATTGAGCTTTTTCTTCAAGCAATCTATCAAGGTGTGGGTGATTGGTTGTTAGGAGGCTGGTGTTAAGCAGTTTAGTGGAGAGGCGTGATGAAAATTGAGGTAGGGTGGAAAGTTTTTTACTGCCTTTATTAACAAACCCAACCAATGAATTTTTAGGGAGAACGGTCGCAAGTGTCTCAACTAAATCACGAGTAAACACGCCAACACCAGTTTGCTCAGTTTGTTCGAGTGATCGCAGATCTATCCCGATATGCATAGGTTATACAAGAGTTGGTTGGGTGACACCGCGTTTAAATTCTTCAAATCGGTCGGTGACGTGACTATTGATAGCGTTTTTAAAAACGCTCAAGTCGAATTGGAGAGCGTGTTCTCGGATGCGAGCGCTATCCCAAGTATTTTTGTTGAAGGTGAGGAGTGTGTCGAGCAGTGATTCCCAGGTTTGTTCGGTGAAGAAGAGGCCGGTTTCTCGGGCGACAACTGTTTCGAGAGCTCCACCTTCGGAAAAGGCAATAACTGGACGTCCTGAGGCCATACTTTCAACAGCGGTTATTCCAAAATCCTCTACTTGCGGATGGATAAAGGCGCTAGCCCGGCTGAGAAGCTCGGCTTTTTCTTCGTCGTTAATTCGCCCTAAGAAAGTGATGTTTGGTTTGGCAATTCTTTGGAGCCGTTTTAATTCAGGGCCGGTACCGAAAATCTTAAGTGGCCAACCGAGGCGATTGAAGGTATGAATGACCAGGTCGATGCGTTTGTAGGGAACAAGACGTCCGCCGGCTACAAAATAATCTTCGACAGTGGGGCTAAGACGAAGTTTTTGGGCATCAACTGGGGGGTGAATAATGGTGCTGTCACGACGGTAGTATTTGCTAATACGTGATTGAACAGTCTTTGAATTGGCGATAAAAACATCAACTCGATCAGCACTCATTTTATCCCACAAACGCATTTTGGAGATAAACCTTGGCAAAATAGACTTCACGAGTCGGTTGTAGGGAAGTCCGTCAACGTAGTGGTGGGTATCACTCCATAAATAGCGTGCTGGAGTATGGCAGTAGGAGATATGAATGGTGTGTGGAGGGGTGATAACCCCTTTGGCAAAGGCACTAGTAGAAGAGAGAACAACATCAAAGGCGTCGAGGTTGTATTTTTCAGTAGCCAAAGGCATGAGTGGGAGATACCACTGAAAATGAGTATAGATACCAGGAACGTGTTTGAGAAACGATTCGTTGATAGTAGCTGTGGAGAAATCGGTTATTTTTTTGTTGTCGTAGAACAATACAAAAATAGGAGCTTGTGGCCACAGCTCGTGAAATGCTTTTAAAACTCGCTCCGCCCCTCCGTCTTGAGCAAGATAGTCATGGACTAGGGCTATCTTCATAGGGAAATGTTACCAGGCACCTTTGCGCAGAAGTACAACAAAAGGAGTTTTTAACAAAATAATGATGTCCATAAGTAAACTCCAGTTTTCGATATAGAAGGTATCAAGGCGAATCTCTTCTTCAAAGCTTAAGTTGCTTCGACCAGAGATTTGAGCGATACCGGTTATTCCCGGTTTGATCGCTAAAACAATTTTATGGTGTGTTTCGTAGTGATCAACTTCACGAGGTTGGTGTGGGCGAGGGCCAACGAGGCTCATATCACCCTTGAGAACGTTGAAAAACTGCGGAAGCTCATCAATGCTCCACCGGCGGATAAAACGGCCAAAGGGAGTGACTCGAGGGTCGTTTTGTATTTTGTAAACAGGACCATTTTTGACGCTGCTGGTTTTGATAAGTTTAGCTTCTTCTTTGAGAGCTTTTTCGCCAGAGGCACCAAATTGTGTGCCAGTGGAGAGCGCTTGGTACATAGAGCGAAACTTGAGGGTGAAGAATTTTCGACCGTATTGACCAACTCGTTCGTTGCGATAAATAACTGGGCGACCGGTTTCAAGCAGGATAGATAGGGCAGTAATAATATAAAATGGCCACAATATGATGATGAAGACTAGACTGCCGACGATATCAACGGTGCGTTTAAAAACGCGGCCCCAGCCGGATAAACGAGTGCGGCGAAGTTCAATAATGGGGATACCAGCAATAGTGGACACGCTCATGTTGCTTGAGATGGTGGCGAAGAGGTCGGCAGAATATTTAAAAGTGATATGGTGCTCGTTGCAAAATTCAACAGCTGACAGTGTTTCGTTTTCGTCGCCACGAGGGTTGGAAAGAATAAATTCGTCAGGAATATTTTTGAGCAGTTCTTTTTTGGTGCGTTCAGAAAAATTAGTATAGGTGCCGGTGATGCGGTAGCCAAGGCGAGGTTCTTCGAGAAGAGCGGTTTTAATAGTTTCAGCAATTGTTTCGTTGCCGACAATCACTGTTTTACGCAGTCCTAGGCCAAAGCGATAGAAGAGGCTGCGAACCCCGCGCATTAGGATGCGCCCTAAGCTGACGTAGATGATAGCAAGAATCCAGCTAGTGAGAACTAGGAAGCGGGAGTCAAATTTTTGAAGCGTAAAGAATAAATAAATGGCAATACCGGCAAATCCGGTGGAGCAGGCCATGATAATTTTGTTAATATCACGAGCCAGTTTGCGGTTAGGGTTGGTGCGATAGAGCCCGGAAAAAGCAAAAATAGCTACCCAACCCAAGGCGACAACGAGGAGGATGGGTAAGAATTTTTCAAATGATAAATCAAAAAGAATCGGGCGGATAGCCGTAATAAATGACGTGTAGCGCAAGCTGTAGGCGGTGAGCCCAGCTAAGACGATAAGACAGTAGTCAAGCGGTAAAAGAAGAACGGTGAGGGCTAATTCAAGACGCTTCATGGGTCAAAGACAAGAGACATAAAGTATTAGTAGTGTACGCTGTTTTTTTCTCCCGGTCAAACCTTGACAAAAAGCCCTTTTTGTGCTATACTACGCCCGTTTACAGTAGATAATCGCGCCGACCTTTGGGTCGTCGAGGAAAGTCCGAACACCCCCAATTTTTATCGCTACCTATTGGGACAAGGATAGTGGATAACCTCCACCAGGCGTATAGCAATATCCGCTTCGGGACAGTGGCACAGAGACAATACTAATTCCGGCTATAATCGGGATGAAAGGTGAAAAGTGTAGGGGAGTTGTTGTTCTTAAGACTACAGCTACTCTACTCGGCTCTTTAGCAATAGAGAGCAAGTGCTAAACCCTATCTGGTGCAAGAGCAGCGTGTCTATACATCAGGTATAGCCTCGGAAAGTTCGCTCGCTAGTATATCTGTCAGCTTAAAAGCTTTAGGACGGGCAGATGATCGGTATAGCAATGTACCGGCAAGAGAAATGATTATCACCCCGTAAGGGGAACAAAATTCGGCTTATTGCTGTAAACACTTAAAAACCCGATCGCTTTCTGCGACCGGGTTTTTATTTATGAGCGAATAGTTAGTTTGTGTACGTAGGGGCTGAGATATTCAGCTATTTTTTTGAGTTCTACTTCTTCAAAAGGGTGGTAGTTGGCAAAGTGTGGAGCTAGAGTGTTTTCTGGTCTGAAATTTTGTAAATACCAGTGTTTAGCTCCAGCGATAGCTTGAGCCATCCTTTCAAGAATAGCGTCTGAGTGAACTTCTTTGATAATGGTGGAGCGGAACTCGTAGTCAATCGGACTGTTGAGGAGAATGCTAATACTTTGTTCGAGCGCATCTTTTTTGGCGCCGTTTCCTACAAGTGCGGTATAGGTGGGGAGGTCGGTCTTAAGATCCATGGCAATATAGTCAACGGTACGAAGCTCGAGTGCTTTGGTGATGACATCTGGTCGGTTGCCGTTGGTGTCTAGTTTCACCGAAAAGCCTAGTCGTCTTATTTTTTGCATGAAGGGAATGAGGTCAGGCATCATAGTTGGCTCGCCTCCGGAAATAACTACGCCATCAAGTAAATCGCGACGGTTGATGAGAAAATTGTAGACCACCTCTTCATCGATAAAGTTTCCTTGAAGCTCTTTTATTTTTTCTGGTAAAACAAACTCCTTGTTGTGGCAGTAGCCACATCTAAAATTACAACCTGGCAAAAAGACAACGCACGCGGTTTTTCCAGGGTAATCGAGCAAGGTAAAAGGTTGTATGCCAGAAATAAGCATAGTAGCTTAGCGAGTAGTGTAGAGTGGTTGGCCAAGGTGAGCGTATTTTTTGATAAAAATACTATTGGCTGAAACGCATTCGGTAAAGTGCTTGCGTGAGATGTGCTCTGATTTTTTTCCGATATTAAAATGTGATAGCGGTCGATGATAACCCATAACACGAGTCCAAATTTCGCAACGAGTTCTGGTTGGTGTAGTAGTGTTTTCCATAGATTATTTAGTTGGTAAGTAAGTTATAATTGAGGGATAAGACTGCGGTGTTTATTACGCATGGTGGTATCAAAGTGAACACCAGGTTGTAGTCCGTTTTCGGCGTCGCAGCGCGGGCAAAAGTCGTATTCTCCGGTTAAATAGCCGTGCTTTGGACAAATGGAGAATGTCGGGGTGATAGTGATATAGGGTAGGCGGAAATTGTTTAAGATTTTTCTCACTAGATTTCGACAAGCTTCGGGACTGCTGATTTTTTCACTCATATAACAGTGGAGCACTGTCCCGCCAGTGTACTTTGTTTGGAGTTTGTCTTGGAGTAGAAGCGCTTCAAAGACATCGTCGGTGAAACCGACCGGGATTTGTGAAGAGTTGGTGTAGTAGGGTGCTTCGTAGGTGCCAGCTTGAAAAATATCAGGGAACCTCTTTTGGTCTTCTTTGGCAAAGCGGTAGGTGGCGCCTTCGGCCGGGGTGGCTTCTAGGTTATAGAGATTGCGTGTTTCGGTTTGGAAATCTTGAAGTTTAGTACGCATGAATACCAATACGTCTTCGGCAAATTTTTGACCGTTTGGAGTAGTAATATTTTCAGTGTCGTTCGAGAAATTACGAATAGCCTCGTTTAACCCGTTGATGCCGATAGTTGAGAAATGGTTTTTGAGGTAGCCGAGATAGCGTTTGGTGAAGGGGAAGAGCCCGGCGTCAATCCATTTTTGAACAACGACTCGTTTCATCTCGAGGGAGGTTTTGGCCAGCTCCATGAGATGATTTATTTGGTTGTAAAAACCCTCTTTGTTTCCACGGTTGGTGTAGCCGATGCGAGCGGCGTTGATGGTGACCACCCCAATTGATCCGGTCATTTCAGCCGAGCCAAAAAGCCCGCCGCCACGTTTACGCAGTTCTTTGAGATCGAGTTGTAAACGACAGCACATAGAGCGAACATCTCCGGGGTTTAGCTCTGAATTGATGAAATTTTGGAAATACGGGGTGCCGTATTTGGCAGTCATTTCAAAGAGAGCGAGGTTTTTTGGGTCGTCCCATTTAAAATCTTTACCAATATTGTAGGTCGGAATAGGGAAGGTGAAGGTTCGTCCTTTAGCGTCACCTTTGCTCATCACCTCAATAAAAGCTCGGTTAATAATGTCCATTTGCGGCTCGAGTTCGCCGTAGGTATAGTCATAAGGCTTACCGGCTAATACGAGGCGTTTTTCTTTGAGGTCGGCGGGGCAATCCCAATCAAGTGTGATGTTGGTAAACGGCGTTTGTGTTCCCCAGCGTGAAGGAATGTTGAGGTTAAAGACAAATGACTGCATGTTTTGGTAGACGTATTGATAGACATCGTTCGCAATATATTTTTCTTTGGTTTCTTCATTTTCAAATTGCATGCCATATTTTTTGATAGTATCACGCAACTCTAGCTCATATTTTTTTACAAATGGTGAGAGGAAGGTATCAAAACTAGAGAAGGCTTGAGCTCCAGCCCATTCGTTTTGGAGAGTACCCAAGAAATTAATCATTTGAGCGATGGCCGATGAAAGATGTTTTGGCGGACCTGATTCAATTTTGTCTGGTACACCGTTAAAGCCTTGCTCGAGGAGGGCGCGCAAGCTCCAGCCAGCACAGTAGCCAGAAAACATATCAAGGTCATGAATATGGATGTCGCCACTCCGATGAGCTTCGCCGACTTCGCTTGGATAGACGTGAGACAGCCAGTAGTTGGCCGTCACTTTGCCAGCCATATTGAGGATCATCCCGCCAAGTGAAAATCCTTGGTTGGAGTTGGCGTTGACCCGCCAATCGCTTTTATCAAGATACTCGTCAATTGTTTGGCTAACGTCGACCATTGTTTTTTTGTCGTGCGACATAGTGGTGTGGTGTTGAATGTTTTTTAAAAATAAAGCTCACCCTTGTGGGTGAGCTTCGTGTTTGAGCTTCAGGTGTTATTTTTTTGGTTTGACTGGTATGCGATTAGGGCAGGGGAGAATGCCACACATGAAAGCGTCGGCACTGCTAGCTTCAATGGTGTTCATTTCGTGACAGCCTTTGCATTTAATTTCGATAGCGCTTTCTACCAGCCAGCCTTTGAACAATAATTTGTGGCAGGTGGTACAGCGGTATTCTTTGAATGGAACGGTCATAACACTACCAGTAGTATCTTTTTTAGCTTTTTTTTACTACAGACTGTGGTTGTTACAGTGAGTATAGCACGTCTCCCTCTACTTTACACCAGGGCTACTTATCCACAGAAAAGTGTATAAAAATACCACTCGGTCGCGAGTGGTATTTTGTTTGGTTGGCTTAGACTTCGATAACAACCGGCAAGATCATTGGGCGTTTTTCCGTCTTAGTGAAGAGGAATTGACCAACGTAATCGCGGATTTTATTTCGGATGTAATTGGTGTCAGCCCAAGTTGTTGGGTCAGATTCAACAATTAATTTTTTGACGCGATGACGCATGTCTTCAATGAGCTCTTTGTGGCTCTTGAGGAAGACGAACCCGCGCGAGATAATATCAGGATTTTGGATAAGTTTGCCGGTTTTACTATCAACGGTGGCGATAATTACCACCATACCATCCTCGGCCAATACTTGGCGATCGCGAACCACCACGTTGGTTTCGTCAGATACTCCAAGACCGTCCACAAAGACGTAGTCAGTCGGTAATTTTGTTTTGGTAAGTACACCTTCGCCTTGTTTGAATTCCATCACCTGGCCGTTGTCGGCAATGAAAATTTTATCTTTACTCATACCGAGTGATGAAGCGACACGACCGTTGTAGACCAGCAAGAAGTGGTTGCCGTGAATTGGTACGAAGTATTTTGGGTTGAGGAGGCGAATCATGAGTTTCACATCTTCGGTCTTCGCATGACCACCAGCGTGTACGTCCATCATTTGGTAATGGATAACGTCAGCACCCTTGCGGAACAAGGTGTCTTTGAGGCGTTGCACAGTGCGCTCGTTGCCTGGAATAACCGAAGAGGAGAACACGACAGTATCGCCTGGAATAAGGCTTACATCGCGATGTTCGCCATTAGCGATGCGCATCAAAGAAGCATTCTTTTCGCCTTGGGCACCAGTACAGATGATAACAACTTTGTTGTCAGGATATTTGTTGATGGTGCGCAAATCTACCAAGGTTTTTGGGCTAAATTTCATATAGCCGAGCTCTTTGGCGATTTCCACGTTGCTTTTCATGCTAAAACCACCGAGAGCGACAACCTTACCCATTTTTTCAGAGATTTCGATAAGTTGTTTGATACGAGACAGTAATGAAGCGAAGGTACCGATAATAACTCGGCCTGGAGCCTTCATTAAAATATCTTCGAGATTGTGAGCAATTTCTGTTTCCGAGACTTGATGACCTGGCTGAGAAGCGTTGGTACTGTCGCTCAAGAGGGCGAGCACACCTTCACTGCCGATTTGAGCAATGCGTTGTAAGTCAGCTGGCATTTCGCCGGTCGGTTGGTAATCGAATTTCCAGTCACCAGTATGGATGATGGTGCCTTCTGGAGAGCGAATAACAACACCGGTGGAGTCAGGGATGTTGTGGTTCAAGTGAAAAAATTCTACACCCAAACTACCAAGTTGTAATTTGTCGGAGCTTTTGACTAAGTGAATATTTAAAGGTTTTACGTCTTTAAAATCTTCTTGGCGTTTTTTGATAATGCCAGCAGTAATTGGCAAAGCAAAAACTGGCGGATAGCCGAGGAGCGGCATAACGTGAGGAATGGCACCGATATGATCGTAGTGACCATGAGTGATAATTACCCCGCGGATATTTTTTTCTTTTCCACGAAGATAGCTCATGTTTGGAATGATGTAATCAATACCAGGCATGTCTTCTTCAGGGAATTGAAGCCCTAAATCGATGATAATAATATCATCGCCGTATTCAATGAGGGTGCAGTTACGACCGATTTCTTCAAGACCGCCAAGCACAGCGACTCGTAGTTTTTTCTCATTTGGACCAGCTGCAACTTTGGTTGGTTCAACACGCATAGTGTGGCCGCTGGTGGCTCGAGTGGAGCGGTAGGGGCTTGGGCCACTGGTGGCGCGAGGTCCGACGTGAGCCGGAATTGCAAAATTAGTCGTTCGTTCGCGGTTTGGCGCATAAGGCGCTCGGCGAGGGCGACGACTTTGTGATTTGTCTCCAGGCGAGCTTGGGCTCGGCATTGGAGGAGTTGTTGGTGTATCTTTCGATAACATCATAAATAAAACATACAATTAACCGCTTTTCCGTAAATTAAAAGAGAGGAAAAACAGGGGATGAGTAATGTTTGTGCGGACAGAGGGACTCGAACCCTCAAGGATTGCTCCATACGCTTCTGAGACGTACGCGTATACCAGTTCCGCCACGTCCGCTTTTTGTATCTTTCAACAAGCTTAGCGTTTAAAACGCCAGGTTGTTTTTTCGTACCAGTCTTCGATACCGATGAAGCGATCGGCCGGAGTATTGATAGTTTTGTTGGTCACCCCTTTGATATTGGTCGAAACAGCAAAGCTGTAGGTTGGGGTGTATAAAAACAGGGCAGGCATATCTTTGGCCAGAATTTCTTGGAATTGTCGATATAAATCGCCGCGTTTTTTTTCATCAGTTGTGGCTCGAGCTTCTTCGAGCAGTTTGTCAGCCGTGCGGTTACTGTAGTTGGCCACATTAAGCCCTGGGCTGGTTACTTGTGAGGAATGCCAGAATGGGAACGGATCAGGATCAAAACCGATTAATTCGCCGTAGAGTAGTGTTTCGTAGTTGCGTTTTTTAACCACTTGGACAATTTGTTGAGTGTTAATTTTTTGGACACTTACTTTGATACCAGCTTCTTGCCACATGCGGGCAATTAGCTCAGCAGTTCGACTGTATTCTGGATTGTCAGCGGTAGTCAGGCTGATTTCTAAAACTGCACCATCTTTATCTTTACGATAAAACGTTTGTGATGGGTCCATTGTTTTGCGTACAGTAGCAATGGCTTCGTCACGCAATTGTGTTTCAAATTCAATGCCTTTTTCTGGAGTGGAGCTATTAGCTTGCTTAAAGGCTTCAATTTCAGGCTGGCTTTTTTTGAAGAGACTGGTTGTGGCCAGGTTAAAATACTCTTCAGGCTGAATACGAGTCCACTTTTTGTCGAGTAAAGCATTAGCTTGTTCGATGGAAAAGCTTATTTTTGAGCTGGTAGCAAAATAACCAACACTGCCTTCTAGAATAGGGAAGTCAATAGCCTTGCCGTAGTTGCCAAGAGCATCTTTAACCAATTGTTCTTTATTGGTGGCGAGAGCTAGGGCTTGGCGAAGTGCGTCGTCTTTTAGTAGTGGCTGGTTGGTTTGGTTGTAAAACAGGCTTGTGTATTGTGGCAAAGTGATTGGGACGATTTGAGTTGTTTTGCTGTTAAGCTTACTTTCAAGAGCGTGAGGCACAAAACTGAGCGACAGACTGGTGTCGGTGCGCATGGCGTCAATTGCTTCACGGTATTCATCAAAGAAAACAAAACGTAGCGTGTTGATGTATGGTTTTTTACCTTGATAATTTTCATTGCGTTCCAAGGTGTAGCTGGTCACTCGACCGCTTTCGTCTTTGAGAAGTTTGCTAAACTTCCACTCACCAGATCCAACAGGTTGGAGGTTTTGGCTAGCCAATTTGAGGCTGTTGGCCGAGGTGCTACCCCAAATATGGGCGGGCAAGATACCAACAGTGAGACTGCTCATAAAGGGGGCGTAAGGGCTCTTGAGAGTGAAGCGAACAGTGGTATCGTTTACTTTGGTTATAGCGACATCTTGAAAAGCTAGAAGAAGGGGGCTGCCGACCTCTGGGTTTTGAAGTGTTTCAAAGGTAAAAATAACATCATCAATGGTGACCGGTTCGCCATCTGACCAGGTGCGGCCTGAGCGAAGGGTGATATCGTAGCTTTTTTGATCAACACTAATGGTGTAACTTTCAGCTAAAGCTGGTTCGAGCTTTTCATCTTGGTTATAACGGAATAATCCGTCGTAGACGAGACTGGTTATATCAGCGTCAACATCGCTTGCGGCCGAGAAAAGAGGGTTGATGTATTTTGGCTGACCAATCATGGCTTCGCTGTATTCGCCGCCAACTGCTGGTACCTGCTCAATCTTTTGAGCAAACTGCATGCCAGCAAGGGCAAGACTGCTTACAGCAAAGACAAGTAGGCTTGCCAAGGCGGTTTTTTTCTCGGAGGAAGACAAAAAATGTTGGACGTATTTTAATTGTGCCAATTTTGGAAATTGGGAGGTTTGCGTGCTTTTTACCAGTTTTTTGTCCAGATCTTGATAACTAGGAAGCGACGGCTTTTTAGTTTTCAACCGTGAAAGAAGCTTGCTCCAAACCATGTGGAAACATGAGCCTAAATAATGAGTCGCAACTGTGAAGTGGCGACTGCTTTAGAAGAATACGCGAGCGAGAGAAACAGCCAAGAAAACAGCTGCAATAACGATAGTGGTAATATGGAGCACCTTGTCGAGACCGCGTTTGGTGCTATAGACATTGCTTGAGCCGCCAAGGAGCGCGCCCATGCCAGAGCCTTTTTGCTGTAGGGCAATAATAAGGATCAAAACAGATGACAGAGCAATTTGAGTGATGTTGAGAATCGTTTCACGCATATAAAATGCCTTTTTTCAAAACTAATAACTTATAAAGAAGTATACCAAAGGCTTGTCTTTTTGTCAATGAATACCAGAAGTAGTCAGGTGAGGCTTTTTTTGTTATACTACTCCTTAATAAATAGCTTATGCCGTTTGATAGTGAGGCGCCAGCAAAACGACGATGGTTTGAGCGATGGTGGGGGATAGTCCTCATTGTCGTTGGTTTTTTGTTTAGCGCCCTCCTTCTTTGTATTATTGGGTTCACTCTTCGTTATTGGTGGCAGATCTCTCATGGCGCCACCCCGGGAGTAGCTCTTGAGTGGCGTGGGCAGTTTACTGATGCTTTGCCTCATACCTCGGCTGTGGCTGGGTCGGTAGAGCTTGATAATTCCAAAAGTCCAATGCTTGGCCGTCCAGGCGCTCCGATTGTGATTGTTGAATTCATTGATTTTAAATGTCCAAATTGTCGTGTTGCGGCGCCGGTTATGAAACAGGTGCTGTCTTCGTATGGCACCAGTGTCACCTATATCACTCGTCATTTTCCAGTAGAAACACTTCATCCGGGAGCTACCAAATTAGCTGAGCTAGCTGAATGTGCTTATGCTCAAAACAGGTATTGGCCGCTCCACGATTGGTTGTTTGCTAATCAAGAAGCCCTCCCTGAAGCGTTGTCTGATGAAGCTGTGTATACTATTGCGACAGCGGTAGATTTGGAGTACAGCCCGCTTACATTATGCTTAGACAATCCAGCAACGGCCGAAAAAGTTCGCCGTGATTATTTGGAAGGCGTCCGTAGTGGAGTTGTGGGAACACCGACATTTTTTGTAAATGGTCAAAAGGTAGAAGGAGCCATTCCCTTTACTGTCTGGCAAAAATACCTCACGTCTTATTTGAATAAATAAGGCGATTGTTCGGGTTTACCTGTCAGCATTGTCAAAACCTCGTTTGTGTGCTACAGTCTGTAGCGACAAAAAGTTATTCTTTATTGGTAAACAGTATGTCAAAACACTTCGTGTTTGGCCTGTGCACCCTCGCTTCATTATTTATTGGTGGTTCGGTCGTAAAAGCCGAGACCAGTATTCCAGAGTTCAACGCTTTATGTTGGCAACGTTCGGCTTGCCAAGAAATTGTGGCGCAACAACTCGCTGGCAAGTCTTTTTCGCAACTGCAAGCGGGTAGTAAAGAATACGCTCAAGCTGTTGGTGGTTTTGTAGCCAATGAGGGGCTCTGTAAAGGTGGAAGTGGCGACAGTGAATGGGGAAAATGCCTGCCTTCGGGTAAAACCAAAACAGAAATTAGTTTTGGCGGGAAGAGTGAATTTTCTAATATTGGTGAATTTTTACAAATTAACTATACCTACGCGATTGGTATTGCGGCTATTTTGGCAGTGTTAGTGCTTATTGTTGCTGGTATTCAATGGGTCTCCTCGGCTGGCAATTCTGAAGCGATTTCGAGTGCCAAGAGTCGGATTGGTGGGGCCTTAATTGGGTTATTTATCGCGTACTCTTCGTATTTTATTTTACAAACAGTTAATCCGACATTGGTGGCGTTTCGCTTGCCGCAAACCTGGATGGTTCGTCCGCAAGCAATGGTTCCGCAGTTTTGTACTGGGGCTCCGGATACTACCTCGTTTCATTTTGCTGGCGAATATACCGATCAGATAAGCGCTATTCCAGCCCCAGATGTTTCCATTAAATATGACCTGCCGTACAGCGAAGTTAAAACCTCTAAATTTTATTGTGGCCACCGATTTTACATGACCGAAGGTGGCGACGCTACTTGTTTTGGTAATGTTTGTAATGCTGGTACGTCATGTGTAGAGCTTGACGCTGATGACCCGCAAAAGAAAACTCCAGAAGGAGCAAAAATGCGCTATGGTTGTAAGGCTGGCCAGCTTTTCTTGCGGTTTGCGGTGACATCGTTTAGTGATCAGGTGGCAGCTAAGTTGCCAATCAATTGGAGTAATATTGGCTCAAAAGATTGGCTTGATGATAACGCCTTTACCTTTTATGGGGTGTGCCGAAATTCAGCCACCAACAAACTGACTATTGGTGACAATGAAGAATGGGGCGGGGGATCTGAAGGATATCAAGTGGTAACACGTGAAGGAGGAACGTTTAATACGTACGAAACCATGTTTAGTAGCCTCACTGATGCCTACAGGCCGGCTGATTGGTGTTCTAGCTCACAAGGTGAGCTGGTTGGGTTTATCCTGACCGGGGAGTTGGATATTAATTACACTATCCGTAAAGATGCCCGATTTGTGGTGGGTTACAAAGATCATACTGGCCCAGCAGTGGTTGGCGTTTGGGATAAACAAGTCACGATTAAAGATTATTTCCCGCTTGATCAGCTACCTTCGGGTATTACGGCTAATGCCGATCTCGACGGAACAGCAGTTGAGGCTGTGGTGAATGATTCGGGCACTTACCCGCAAGGTAGTTATGCTCAATAATTAATGTATATTTTTTATAGCTTTGTTTGTTATGGACATGATTAAAGTTAAGGGAGCTCGGGTGCATAATCTGAAAAACGTTTCGATCGATATTCCAAAAAATAAATTAGTTGTGGTCACTGGTTTGTCTGGTTCAGGTAAATCAAGTTTAGCTTTTGACACTATTTACGCCGAAGGTCAGCGCCGCTATGCCGAATCAATGTCGTCGTTTGCTCGTCAGTTTATGGATGTGCAAGATAAGCCCGATGTTGACGCAATTGATGGTTTGTCGCCGACCATTGCGATTGACCAAAAAGTTTCTACTCAAAATCCTCGCTCCACTGTTGGTACGGTGACGGAAATCTATGACTATCTCCGTTTGCTTTTTGCTCGTGTCGGTACTCAGCATTGTCCTGATTGTCATGTTCCAGTGAAATTGTATTCTACTGGTGAAATTGTGGAGCGGGTTCGTGAGATTGCTCGTAAAAGTAAAGAAGTTTGTATTTTTTCACCGCTCGTTCGTGAAGGTGTGGTGGATAAAAAAGAGTTGATTGAAAAGATTGAAAAATCAGGTTATGAATGGGTACGCATCGACGGTGATTTGGTAAAAATTAATGAAGTTGTGGAGATGGAGTTTCCAGCGTCAGAGATGTTTACCGTTGATTTATTAGTTGGCAAAATCCTTAATATTAAAAAAGAAGATCCGACAAAGGCTGTTGAAACAGCGGTGGATTTGTCTAACGGTTTGGTGCGTGTTTTGAGTGATGAAACGACAACACTTTTTTCCACTATTGGTTTGTGTCCAAAATGTGGCAAAGTGATGCCGAGCCTCGACATGCGTAGTTTTAGTTTTAATAGCCCCTACGGCGCGTGTCCTCGCTGTACTGGCCTTGGTGTAACGATGGAAGTTGATCCGCAGTTGGTTATCCCTAATACCAAGCTTACCTTGGCCGAAGGGGCGATTCAGCCGTGGACCCGCATTACCGGCAACCAGAGTTGGTATCAGAAAATGCTCAGCAAAGTAGCTGATAAGTATGGCTTTTCTGTTCATACTCCGATTAGTGATTTACCAGCTAAAGTATTGGATATTGTTTTGTATGGTAGCGGCTCTGAGCTGTATGAGGTGGAAGGGAAAAAGGCTGCCTACGCCGGGGTTATTCCAGATTTGATGCAAAAGCATTTGGAGACTAACTCTGAATACGTTCGTAAAGAAATTGAGCAATACATGCGCGAGCGCATTTGTCCGGTGTGCCAAGGTAAACGCTTGCGAGCTGAATCGCTCGCTGTTCGAATCGGTGAATATACTATTGCTGATATGGCGGCGATGAGTGTGGAAGAAAGTTTGCTCGCTCTTAAGAAAATTTTTAGCAAAGCTACCGAAGGGGTGAGTAAAAATATTCAAACTAAAGTGGTTGAGCCTGTGCTCAAAGAAATCATGCCTCGTTTGGAACATCTCGATGAGGTTGGTTTAGGATACCTCCACTTAAGTCGTTCGATGAATACTTTGTCTGGTGGTGAAGTTACCCGTGTTCGCTTGGCGAGTCAGCTATCAGCTGGTTTGACCGGGGTTATTTATATTTTGGATGAGCCGTCAGTTGGTTTGCATCCTCGTGATAACGATAAACTGATTAAAACACTTAAATACCTCCGTGATTTAGGCAATTCTGTCTTGGTGGTAGAGCACGATCCAGCGATGATGGAAGAAGCTGACTACATCATTGATGTTGGTCCGGGTGCTGGTGTCTATGGCGGAACAATTATTGCCCAAGGTACATTGGCTGAGTTTAAGAAAAACAAAAAATCGTTAACGGCTGAGTATTTGAGCGGTCGTATTGATATTAGCGAAGAATATCGCAGTCTCAAAAAGAAACAGGCGACAGCTAAATTGCCGCCAAAATCTCTTATTATTACTGGGGCTAAGGCGTTTAATCTCAAAAATATTGATGTGGAGATTCCACTTCAAAAATTAGTGGCGGTAACTGGTGTGTCTGGTTCTGGTAAATCTACTTTGATTATCGATATCTTGAGTAAAGCTTTGTCTAAGTATTTTTATCGTGCCAAAGATGAGCCGGGCGCACACAAAAGTATCAAAGGCATTTCTAATATTGATAAAGTTATTGCCATCGACCAGTCACCAATTGGCCGAACACCACGTTCCAATCCAGCGACTTATACTGGTGTGTTTACCCTTATTCGCGATTTGTTTGCTTCGCTCACCGAAGCTCGCATGCGCTCCTATGATGCTGGTAAATTTAGTTTCAATGTAAAAGGTGGGCGTTGTGAAGCGTGTGCTGGCGAAGGCTATGTTCGTATTCCAATGCAGTTTTTGGCTGATGTGTTTGTGGAGTGTAATGAATGTAATGGTTTGCGCTATAATCAAGAAGCACTCGAAATTAAATATCATAACAAGCATATTGCTGATGTCCTCAAGATGACAGTGGAAGAAGCCTATAGTTTCTTTAGCGAGTTTCCAGCGATTGCTGATAAACTTAATGTGCTTCGCGAAGTGGGTCTCGGCTACGTTGAACTTGGTCAGCCAGCGACTACTATTTCGGGCGGTGAAGCGCAGCGTATTAAATTAGCGCAAGAATTGTCCCGCGCTTCTACTGGCAATACTTTATATATTCTTGATGAGCCAACCACTGGTCTGCATTTTGAAGATACCAAACGTTTGCTCCAGGTGTTGTCGCAGTTGGTCGCCAAAGGTAATTCGGTGCTTGTGATTGAACACAACCTTGATGTTATCCGCTCAGCTGATTGGGTGATTGATATGGGCCCAGAAGGCGGTAAAGGTGGTGGGGAAGTGGTCGCCGAAGGCACCCCGGCTGAAGTAAAGAAAAATAAAAAGAGTTGGACCGGGAAATATTTATAAATAAGCATAACAAAAAAACCTGCCAGTTGGCAGGTTTTTTTGTTGAAGATTATTTAGTAGTTTCTTTCATTTTGCGTTTGAAGTCTCCACGGAGGTAGGAGAGGTTGGCGCGGCGGACATCGAATGTTTTGATAACTTCGATTTTGGCAATAACTGGAGCGTTGATAGGGAAGATACGCTCAACACCGATACCGTCGGCTACTTTGCGAACAGTGATGGTGGCGCCAATTTCGTTACCATGGCGAACGTTGATGATCGTACCTTCGTAGATCTGGATACGTTCTTTTTCTTCGCCTTTAGTGTTAGTTTCTTTGATTTTTTGGTGAATTTTGACCACCATGCCTGCTTTGAGGACTTGCTTCGTAGCTTCGGTCATAAAACGATGATAAGTAATAGAGTGACGCTATTCTAGCTAAATGTGGGCTTTTTGTCAAGCCTACCCTCGTTTGGCTAGTTCGGAGGTAATAATCTCCTCGATTTTGGCTATAGTTTCAGGTAATTGCCCTTCCACATTGACGATTCGGTAGTCATAATCTGAGGAAGCGGCGATTTCTCGTTCGGCTATTTTGAGGCGCTCGGCGATAACCTCTGGGGTGATGCCTCCACGGCGCTCAATGCGCTTTTTAAGGTTGTCGAGGCTGTCAGGGAGCATAAAGATGGCTAGGTGGGCAAAGCCGAGTTTATCGAGGGCGTGTTTGCCGTTGACCTCGAGTTGGCTTAACACGACATCGTTGGTAGCTAAGAGTTCTTCTAGATATTTTTTTGGCGTGCCGTAGTAGTTGCCAGCGTAGTTGTTGTATTCGAGAAAATCACCGTTGGCAATACGTTTTTCAAAAATATCTTTGGTGGTGAAAAAATAGTCTACACCTTCTTTGTTGCCGGGGCGAGGTTCGCGAGTGGTGGTCGTGATGAGTCGGGTTGTCTTCGGGAGGCGTTTGATAAGGCTGTTGATAACAACATCTTTACCGCCACCAGAAGGAGAAGAGATGATAACAAAAAGGCCGGGCATAGGATTAGACAACAACGAGTGTTTCTAAGAAATCTCGCAATTCTTGGGGGAGTGCACATTCAAAAGAGACCTTTTGACCGCTCAGATCGGTGAAGCTAAGTAAGGTGGAATGCAGGAAGAGGCGGCCGAGGCGCTCATCAAAAGTGCGACGACGTTTTTTCTGGAAATAGAGTGGGTCGCCAACTATAGGATGGTTGTAGGCGAGCATATGAACACGAATTTGGTGCATGCGCCCGCTATGAATGGTGACGCGAAGTAAACTAAAGTTTTTGAAGTGACGTTCGGCGATGAAATCGGTGACAGCGTCCTTTTCGTCGTCGCCAAGGCCGTTTTCATTGGCTGGGCGGGCGGCCATGCGTTCGGTATTGCCGCTGCGAGCAATCGGAAAATTGATAGTCGCTTCGTCGCGCTCGACACGGTCGTGAACCAAAGCGTAATATTCTTTGTTGACGGTGCGGTTTTTAAATTGCTCTTTGAGGTGGTCGAACATTTTTTGTGTTCGAGCGATAACCATTAGACCAGAGGCTTCTTTGTCGAGGCGATGAACAATACCAGGGCGGATAGTTGGATCGTCGCCGACTTTTTTAATTTCTGGGTACTGTTTGAGGAGCCAGTTGGTGAGAGTGTTTTCTTCTTCGGCTTGGGTAGGGTGTACCAAGAGGCCAGCTGGTTTTTCAATCACTACAAAATCTGGAGTTTCGGAGATAACTTTGGGAACTAGAGCTTTTTTGGAACGAGTCTTGCTTGGAATTGGTTGGTTGACGACGTGACTTTTTTTGGCGGTTTTGGTCGTTTCCTTTTTTTCATCAATTACAACGATGTACCCTTCTTTCATGGTATCGCCGGCTTTTTTTGGTTGTTTGCCATTGACGGTGATTTGCTCAGCATCAATCATTTTCTGCACTTGGGAACGACTCACTTCGAGCTTCTCAGCAAGTACAATGTCGAGGCGTTTGCTGTGGTCGTCTTCGGTTATGGTTATTTTTTTGGTCATAGTATGAATAGTGTGCGCCGGGGTGGACTCGAACCACCGACCCCTACCTTATAAGGGTAGTGCTCTTACCGACTGAGCTACAGGCGCATTGTGGTTTGCGCAAAAGGTGTCCGTAGTGTAGCAGTTATCGGGTTTTTTTTCAAGATTAAGGTGTTTTTTGACCATTGCCAGGAGCTGACCGCAATGGTAAGATACGCCTACTCATTCTATGGACTATAATTTTGAATTTTTTCGCAAAATCAACAATCTTCAAGGCCGTTTTCGCTGGCTGGATGCTTTTGGTCGTGCTGGTGCTGAATGGGTCATTTTTGCCCTAGTTGGTTGGTTTGTAGCTGGCGGGCTCTATAGCGTGTCTGGTGATGTACGGGCGACGTTTGTGCCGGTTGCTTGGCTCGCTGTCGCCTGGCTTGTCGGGTGGGGGATTAATTATATAATTGGCCTGTTAGTTCACGAACCTCGTCCGTTTGTATCGCACCCAGAAACAAAAATGCTTTATACTCCGCTTGGAGCGAAGTCGTTTCCATCTGATCATGCTATGACGGCTTGGCTCGTCACTGGCCTTGGTTTTTTGTTCACTGTTCCGGGTTTTGAGGTGTTTCCAATTTTAGCAGTATGGGTTTCGTTTGGTCGGGTTTTTGCCGGGGCTCATTACCCATTTGATATTGTTGGCGGTTTTTCTGTAGCCGCTCTTCTTACATCGTTTAGCTGGTATTTACTCGTTTTGTTTTTTTAAATACGCTATGCAGGCTATTATTTTGTGTGGAGGTTTATCGACTCGACTCGGTGAAATCACTAAAAATATTCCTAAAATACTTCTAGAAATTAAAGGACGCACTGTCCTTGATTGGCAATTGGAAAAACTAAAAAAATTAGGTATTACCGAGGTGGTTTTGGCCGCTGGTCATCTCTCAAAAGTATTGTTTGAAACAATTGGTGTATCTCATCTTGGTGTTCGGCTTATCTATGCAATTGAAGAAGAGCGTTTGGGAACAGGTGGAGCGATTAAATTTGCTTGGGAACACGTTACTAACCAACACGAACCAGTGATTGTGTTAAATGGCGACGTACTCACCACCGTTGATTTGACTGCCATGGCTAGTCGTCTTGATCTAGCGAGTGACGGGCTTATTTTAGCTACACGAGTAGATGATGCAGCGTCATATGGCACTTTGTCGTATGAAGGTGATTTTCATCTCAAAGAATTTAAAGAAAAAGAAGGTCGTCATGAGCCAGGATATATTAATGGTGGTATTTACCTGTTTACCGAACAAGCTAAAAAATATTTTCCTGAAGCCAAGTCGTTTAGTATTGAGTATGACGTCTTTCCAAATATGACTGGCCTGTATGTGTATCAGTCGGATCTTCCGTGGATAGATATTGGTGTGCCAGAGCGTTTAGCTTGGGCCCGCGACAATTGGAGCGAATAACGCGTATGTCTTTCAACGCAAAAGCTCTAGCTACCACCGTTTTTATTTTGGCGACAGCGCCTTTTTTGGCCTGGAAGCTCTATGAAACCGCTAATCCAACGCCGCCGCCGGTGGTGTTTGTGCCGCGCGAAGAAATTACGATTACACTTATTCCTGGTTGGAATCTGCGTGATGTGGCCGAGTATTTGGTAAAACAAGGAGTAGCTTCAACGACCGCTGATGTTTATGCGGTTACAGGAAAACCACTCGCTAACAACAACAAAGAAGGTTGGCTGGCGCCCGAGACGGTTCGTTTTTATAAAGGATCAACCGTCGCCGAAGTGATTAAGCGATTTAGTGATTTGCGTGACATGCAAATTACCGATGAGATGCGAGCGATTGCCAAAGCTCGTGGGGTGACGATGGATGAAGTGATAATCATGGCGAGTATTGTAGAACGTGAAGCACGAACGCTCGAAAGTCGTAAAATGATTGCTGATATTTTATGGCGTCGTATTGGTATTGGTTGGGCGTTGCAGGTTGATTCGAGTGTTCATTATTTTGTCGACAGAACTGGCGACGTGTATACTACCGATCAAGAGCGGGGGATTGATTCACTGTGGAATACCTACAAGCACCGTGGACTGCCACCAACCGCTATTTCTATGCCAAGTCTCGTTTCTATCCAAGCAACACTAGAGCCTACCAAAAATCCGTATTGGTATTTTTTAACTGGATCTGATGGTACTATGCGTTACGCTAAAACGCTTGATGAGCATAATACGAATCGTTATAAGTATTTACGCTAAGCGTATGAAAACGTCTGATTTTGATTTTAAACTTCCCGTCAGCTCAATTGCCCAAGTTCCAGTGGAGCCTCGCGATAGTTCGCGCCTGATGGTGGTGGATAAAGATAAACACACGACAGAAGGTCGGATCTTCCAAAATATTACTCAGTATTTGAGCGAAGGTGACGTTTTGGTCTGGAATAATTCCAAAGTGTTCAAAGCCCGTCTTCACGGTGAGGTCGTTTTAAACGATGGAGCTGATGGTGTCGAAGAGAAAGATGAACCAACCGGAGAAGTTGTTGGTCGTCCGCAGGTGGAAGTTTTTTTGGTGCGTCCGATGGAAAATGTGCATGTTTGGAAGGTGTTGGCTAAGCCAGGGAAAAAACTTCGCTTGGGTACGAAGGTGCGTTTTGCTCCAGATTTTGAAGGCGAAGTAATGCTCAAAGAAGCTGACGGCACCATTCTCATGCAGTTTGCCTACGATGATTTGGTGGTGCGTGCTAAAGCCAATGAATATGGCGAAGTGCCGACCCCACCGTATGTTGACGGAAGCGGTGTGGAAGATGTGTTGCATCGGTATCAGACGGTCTATGCTAAGCACGAAGGATCAGTGGCTGCCCCAACGGCCGGGTTTCATTTTACCCCCGAGTTGATTGAGCTTCTCAAAGCCAAGGGTGTACAGTTTGCCGAAGTGACGCTTCATGTGGGTCTGGGTACTTTTTTGCCGGTAAAGGCTGATGTGCTGTCTGAGCATGTGATGCATAGCGAATGGGTGGAGCTCACCGACAAAAATGCTGAGATTATTAATCTGGCCAAAGCCGAAGGGCGCCGGGTTATCGCCGTTGGCACCACCACGGTGCGTAGTTTGGAGGGGATAGCAGCGCGGGTGATGGGGGGAAGCAAAAAAAGCGATGAACACAAAGATAAATTAAATCCGTTTAGCGGTGATATCAATATTTTCATTACGCCTGGTTTCAAATTTCAAATTGTCGACGCGTTGATTACTAATTTTCATTTACCAAAATCGACGCTCCTCATGCTCGTTTCGGCTTTTGTGGGGGATAGGGAATTCACCCTTAAATGTTACGAGCAGGCGATACGAGAAGGGTATCGGTTCTATAGCTTTGGCGATGCGATGTTGATTAAATAACAAAAAAACAGACCTTGAGTGGCCTGTTTTTTCTTTGTGTTGTGGTTATTCAACTGTAACACCCATTTGACGAGCGGTGCCGATGACCATATTCATCGCTGCTTCAACAGTGTGGCAGTTTAAGTCAGGCATTTTCTTTTCCGCGATTTCGCGTACCTGAGCTTTGGTAATTTTACCAACTTTTTCTTGGAGAGGTTTACCAGAACCTTTAGCGATCTTCGCTGCTTTCTTGATCATTTCAGCTACTGGAGCTGTTTTCATGATAAAGGTGAAACTGCGGTCGTCATACACCGAGATGATGACTGGAACCACTTCGCCTTTCATTTCTTTGGTTTTATCGTTGAATTCTTTACAGAAACCAGCGATATTCACGCCGTGTTGACCAAGCGCTGGACCGATTGGAGGTGCTGGGTTAGCAGCGCCACCAACGATTTGGAGCTTGACCTGCGTCATTACTTTTTTAGCCATATAAATAGTTATAAATCGGATTCTCTGGGCTTAGAAGCGAGCCCGGCATCATCCTACCTAAATTTTCTTAACTTGTAAAGCATCGAGCTCAACTGGCGTTTCGCGACCAAACATAGACACCAGGGCTTTGATACGACCACGTTCGTGGTCGACTTGGCTGATTTTACCTTCAAAATTCTTGAATGGACCATCAACGATGCGAACCACGTCACCCATTTCCACATCAATTTTTTGAGTAGGTTCAGAAGTGGTGTTGACGCGCTTCAAGAGAGAATCAACTTCTTTCTGATCAATCGGAGTAGGGGTAGTACCGCTACCAACGAAGCCAGTGACGTTTGGAGTGTTGCGAACGACATACCAGGAATCATCAGTCACAATCATTTCCACCAAGATGTAGCCAGGGAAGATTTTTTCTTCGCTCTGAGTACGTTTGCCGTTTTTGATTTTAATTCGTTTTTCTTTTGGGACGAGAACAGCGAAGATTTTATCGCGCATATCGAATGATTCGATACGTTGTTCGATATTATGTTTTACATTTTCTTCGTAACCACTGTAGGTGTGGAGCACATACCAGCGTCGACCCAGATTGAGGGTTTGTTTTGCCATAGTATAAAGAGAAGAAAATGATTAGCGATTGATAAGCTGACTCAACCCAGCAGAAAAACCGTAGTCAAGGAGCGAGAAAAAGATAGCCATGCCGACGCTGAGCGCGATAACGAGCAAACTATAGTTGATAGTTTGGTTCTTGGTAGGCCAGGTGACTTTCTTAGCTTCCTCATATGAGTCGAGGATGTACTTTTTGGCTTGGCTGATCATAGATAAAGGTATTTTAAAACGGCTCTGAGGCCGTTTAAGTATGTCCGTAGTATAGCGGAAAAAGGGGGTGACGTCAAGGTGCAGCCCTGTGTACAGCACTTTGGCTAATCTTAGCCATTATTTTTGTCGTTATCTTGACAAAACCTCGTTTTTATACTATACTGTGGTATTGGTTTGTTCTTTACAATGAGGTTTTCAGTCGATAGAAGGCGATCAGATGTCGCTTGGAATCGGCTGAAATATCTCTGTACTTCACCCCCCCGTGCCAAAAGTGGCACATTTTGCGAGCTCGTCTCGCGAGGTAGTTCCTATGCAGAAGTCAACGTCTCCGATTGCTGTTCTGTTCTTTATCCTTTCGGCAGTGTTTTTTCTCAGCCCTATTCTCGCTTGCTCGAAGAGCACTGAGGAGCAGGCGACCATCGTCAAGATTGATCCGCCGAAGGATATTGGTGAAACTTCTGCCGTCCTCACCTGGCGAGCCACTCGCCCGGTGCCGGTCACGCTTGAAGTTCGTCCGGCGCACGACAAGAACAAGGAGAGCCGTTTCATCGATGGTGGCCACGGCACGCGTGGCATTGTTACCCTGCCCAATCTTGAGCCGGGGAAGTACTACGAAGTTCGGGCGATCTCGCTTGAGCAGATGGGGGATGGCAGCAAGCTGCAGCCTACATCTGATTTCTGGTCGTTCTTCACCGCTGAAGTGGGGAAGGGTAACAGCTGGTCGGGGATGGATACTTCGGCAGCCAAAGCTTTTGCTGGTGCCGGCTACTAGCCGACATTTGTGAGGCAATACATTTGAGAGATAAGTTCTCTCGAGGTCTGTTTCGACAGACCTCAGCAAGACACTGGTTTCAAAATTTGAAGTCAGTGTCTTTTTTATTTTCTTCGTTCCAAAAAAGCGAAAAATAGCGTATACTACGGGTGCTTGTTATTAGTTATATGGAACGAGAACCCACTCGCGGTCGTTTGTGTCATATTGAATCAGTGAGTTATCCAAGTGAGCATCATCCCGAACGGAATGAAGATGCTTTTTTTCAAGATGCCGAACTTGGAGTGGCAGGGGTGTTTGATGCTGCGGGTGGACACTCAGGAGCCGATATTGTTTCTAAAATTGCTCGGGACGCCACTTCCCAAGTGCTTCGTGAAGCTTCGCCGCATATGTCGTTGGCTGAGGTTGAGAAGTTGGTAAAACACTCGCTTGAAACAGCAAATCATCGGATTCTTGAACATAAAAAAGCTGAGCCAAAGTTGGCTGATATGGCGACGACGGCTTCGGTGGTAAAGCTCCATAACGAGGGTGGGAAGCGATATGCGGTGATTGGTAATGTTGGTGATAGTCGGGTCTACGTTCAACACACCACCGGCGTGCTTGAATCGCTCACGCTTGACGACACCTATGAGCTCTACCGAGCGTGTACTAAAAAAAATCTTTTTAATGCTGAAAAGGCTTGGCAAATGCAAGAGGCACTCGATAGTTATATTGATAGCAAAACTACTCCACTGCTGCCTGACGAAGAACATATTTTTCATCGGCGGAATATTTTGTGGCAGGCGCTTGGTAGCGCTCGCATTCAGCCGAGAATGCGAGTGTATGAACTCCGACCAGGGGAGCGGCTTCTTATCACAAGCGACGGTATTCATGATAATTTAACTCGTGAACAAATGGGATCGTTTTTGATGGAGGCTGATCCTAAAGACCCTATGGGCACGGTGCCACTTTTAGTTGATGCGGCACAGACTGTGTCGCGGCTTAACAAGCGACAGTCTCCCCGTAGCAAACCAGATGATATGACTGCGGTCTTAATAACTCCAACTCAATAAAAAAATCCGGCACAAGAGGTGACCGGATTTTTTTATTATTTAGATATCGAGATTTTGAACACTCTTCGCGTAGGTTTGAATAAACTTTTTGCGAGGTTCAACTTCGTCGCCCATGAGAATTTCAAATGTTTCATTGGCGAGTTCAGCATCGTCGGCAGTAACTTTTTTCATAATGCGATTGTCTGGATTCATCGTGGTTTCCCAGAGCTGCTCAGGGTTCATTTCTCCTAAACCTTTGTAGCGCTGAATAGCTACTTTGATGCCACCGATAACCATCGCTTCGATTTCGCTACCGTCGCCTTCAACGACTGGTGCGCCAGCTTCAGCTGTCGCTTCGGCAGTTTCTTCGGCGGTTTTTTTCTTTTTAGCTTCAACTTTGTCGGCTTTTTTGGCCTCTAAATCTTTGAGGATGTTGGTTTTTTCTTCATCGTTATAGGCGTAGCGCATCTCTTTGCCGTATTTGATGCTGTAGAGTGGTGGTTGGGCAATATAGATGTGACCCTGCTTGATGAGCTCTGGATAATAGCGATAGAGGAAAGTGAGGAGTAGGGTGCGAATATGCGCGCCGTCTACGTCGGCATCGGTCATAATAACGATGCGATGATAGCGGAGCTTGGTGATATCAAATTGTTCACCGATGTTTGCTCCCATCGCAATGATAAGCGATTTTAATTCGTTGTTAGCGAGGATTTTATCAAGACGAGCGCGTTCAACATTGAGCACTTTACCACGGAGTGGCAAAATGGCTTGATGTTCGCGATCGCGTCCTTGTTTGGCTGAACCGCCAGCCGAGTCACCTTCCACAATGAAGAGTTCGGAGTCTTCGGCGTTGCGACTAGAGCAGTCGGCGAGTTTACCAGGCAAGGTGAAACCTTCAAGAGCGCCTTTGCGGAGGATGGTGTCGCGAGCAATTTTGGCAGCAGCGCGAGCGCGAGCAGCGAGGACACATTTGCCAACAATGGCTTCACCATCTTTTGGATGTTCTTCGAGGAAGATAAGGAAGGCGTCGCCAAGCACGCTTTCAACAGCGGTTTTTGCTTCAGTGTTGCCGAGCTTGCCTTTGGTTTGACCTTCAAATTGCGGTTCGCGGATTTTGACCGAGATAACAGCGTTCAAGCCTTCACGAACATCGTCGCCGGATAAGTTCGGATCCTTTTCTTTTAAAAAGCTTTTGTTGCGAGCGTAGGTGTTGATACTGCGAGTGAGAGCAGTGCGGAAGCCGGCGACATGAGTACCGCCATCTGGGTTGAAGATGTTGTTGGTGAAGGCAAATAACGATTCAGTATATTCACCAGTATATTGAAGGGCGATTTCTACACCGACGCCTTGTTCTTCTTTTTCAACGTAGAAAACGTTTTCATTTTTGGCTTCTTTGGTTTGGCTAATGTAGCGAACATAGGAAGCGACGCCGCCTTCAAAATAGAACTGATAGGTTGGGTTTGGGAAGTTGATAGCAGTAACGTCTTTAGCGCGTTCTTCGGCAGAACGTTTATCGCTAATCGTCATGTGAATACCTTTGGTCAGATAGGTGTGCTGACGCAAGTGGTCAATAATGGTTTTCCACTCAAAATTAAGTGTTTCAAAAATAGTGTCATCGGGGCGGAAGGTGGTGGTGGTGCCGGTTTCTTTGCTTTTGCCGATTTCAGCGACTTTTTTGACTGGTTTACCTTGTTTATATTCTTGGAACCAGACTTTGCCTTCGCGACGGACTTCGACTTTGGTGTTGGTAGATAGGGCATTAACAACAGATGCACCCACACCGTGTAAACCACCAGAGATTTTATAGCCTTCACCGCCGAATTTACCACCGGCATGTAGCACGGTCATAACGATTTCAAGCGCGCTGACTTTTTTGGTTGGATGAAGATCAACGGGGATACCACGACCATCGTCGGTGACTTGTACGTAGTGATCGGGGAGGAGGGTGACGGTGATGTTTTTAGCGTAGCCAGCCATCGCTTCATCGATAGAGTTATCGACGACTTCCCAAATAAGATGGTGTAAACCAGTGACGCCGGTCGACCCGATATACATACCTGGACGACGACGGACAGCCTCTAAACCTTCGAGGACAGTAATGCTCTCAGCGCTATAATTCCCTTTTTTCTTTACTTCTTCAGCCATACAAATAAGTGATAGGTAGATTTATGAATACCGGGTTTTATTTTAACACAGCTAGGGTAGGAGGGCAAGGGTCAGAAGACGTCGTTTTGGTCCCTTTTGCAGCTCGGTTTATACTTCTCGTTTTGGTCATTTTAGTGTATACTAAAGAAGTATCTTGTCTATGCTCAACATTTATAACGCTAACAATCCAAATACTCCTGAAGAAACGAAAAGTGCTGGCCAAAAACCAGTGACGACTCCAACGATTAAGAGTGATTTTAAAAAATATCAAGATCCGACAGGGGAGTATAGTAGTAAGAATTTATCCACCGGAATGTGGTTTATGAGTCATTTGGTGACAATGTATAAGCTCATTGTCGGTTTTTTAATTATAGTAAATGTGGCGGTGTGGGGGTATGGTCTCGTTAAGTGGGGGATTTTTTTTGTTGGTTGGCAGGCCGATACTCGTTTGGAAAATCAACTAGCTCGTTTTCCTGATTATCGACCGCTTCAAAAACAATTTGCGCCGATTCCGTTGCAGATTATGTCATCCACTCTTTTGCCGGGTGGGGTTAATAAATACGACGCTATCGCTGAAGTGGCTAATACTAACGAAAATTTTATTGCTAAGGTGGATTATCATTTTTTGATTGACGGGGTGTCGACTGAAAAACGCTCCACAGTGCTTTTGGCTGGTGAGGCTCGCCCGGTGGCTGAGCTTGGTTTGGCTGATGTCGGCGGTGGGGCCACAGTCGAGTTTATTATTGATACTGTTAAGTTTACGCGTATTTCAGCGCACCAAGTTCGCGAACCTATTGCTTGGCAAGCCAATCGTCTTAATTTTGAGGTGACGAGCTCCACCTTTACCCCAGGGCAGAATTTGCTTGATGCTGTTAAGGCCAATACTATCACCTTTAATTTGACGAACGCTTCGTCGTATGGCTATATACAACCACACTTCTATGTCGGTCTTTATTCAGATGACTCGTTGGTGGGGTTAATGCCACTTACTATGCCAGAGCTTGAGTCAGGAGAAACACAAGCTGTGGATATTCGTAATTTTGTGCCTAATTTGAGTGTGCGAGATATTAAGTTGTTTCCACTCATCAACCTCTACGACCGCTCGGTCTACAGCGCGCCTACCCCCTAAGGTATGTTTCGTTTGGCTAAACTCTCTTCCCGCAGTTTTGATTGGGTGCTTTTCCTGTCAGTTTTTTTGTTGGTAGCCATGGGCTTGTCGGCGATTTACAGTGTTGACTTGTCGCGAGGAGATAATTTGTTTTTGTTTAAAAAACAATTGGTGGCTGTTGGTATCGGAACAGTGGCGTTATTTACGGCGAGCTTATTTCAGTATACGTTTTTTCGGTCGTACGCAAAATTATTCTACGCTTTTTCTTTGACACTGTTAGTTAGTGTTATTTTTTTTGGTACGAGCATTCGTGGAACTAAGGGTTGGTTTGTAGTAGGCGGCTTTAGTTTTCAACCAGTTGAAATGGCTAAGGTGGGGATTATTCTGATGCTTGGTTATATTGTGTATCATTTTGGTCGGCGATATGAGCGCCCGCTTTTTTTCTTTGGTACCGGATTCGTCACTTTGATTTTGATGGGAGCGATCATGCTTCAGCCTGATCTTGGTTCGGCAGTTATTGTTGGATTGATTTGGTTTGGTGTTATGCTTCTGGTGGGGGCGCGGGCGCGCTATATTATCGGACTGGTTCTTGTAGGCATTGCTTTCTCAATTATGAGTTGGTTTTTTCTGCTTCAGCCGTATCAGAAAGGGCGTATTCAAACATTTTTAAATCCAGAGCACGATCCGTTGGGGCGTGGGTATAATAGTATTCAGGCAATTATTGCCGTTGGATCGGGGAATGTTTTTGGTCGTGGGCTTGGTTTTGGGTCGCAGTCACAACTTCGTTTTTTGCCAGAAGCGCAAACTGACTTTATTTTTACCGTAATCGGCGAGGAGCTTGGTTTGGCCGGAGTAACGGCGTTTCTAATATTATTTGGGACGATGTTATATCGGTTGGTGCTTATCATTCGTCGCTCCAATGACGACTTTGTAGCTGTGGTGGTGGGTGGAATTGCGATTTTATTCTTCGCACAGTTGTTTATCAATGTGGGGGCAAACTTAGGGCTACTTCCAATTACCGGCGTCACCTTGCCGTTTGTGAGTTATGGCGGTTCATCTTTGATTATTAATTTGTTTTTGATAGGAATTGCTGAGAGTATGGTTGGTAAAAAATATATGTAATAACAAAAAACCCAGGTTAGAAACCTGGGTTTTTTGACTATCTCAGTAATTCTCTAGTGTGAGAATTGTTGAGATAGAGCGACCGGTCCATCTGAGGCAAAGATTGCTCAGGTGGACCGGTCTTGCGGAAAAGGTGCTGATCCCGAAGGAGGGACAAGAGGAAAACTCACTCTCGTAGCCTGACCTTAGGTCGCGACCTGCCGCAGATATGTGTTGAGGTACTGAACGGGGAGTTGAACCCCGCAACTGGTTGCACCGAAAATCTGGTACCTATTGCTTCAAAACAGCTCTGTTTGCCCTAGGCGACAACCTGTAGGAGGGTCGTGCCAGGAGCCAGCGACCGGGGCTTAAAAACTGTTTTGTTGCTGTAGGCGCAACTAGTACCTTCTCACAGCTCGTTTCCAAGATGTGAGCAATACCTCAACAACGCGTGAATACTGTAAAGAACACTTCAATATAGCTACTCTAGCCCATTTTGTCAAGGTTGTCAAGGGGGTAAGAGTGATTTCTTCGCTAACCACAGCTGTTTCTGCTTTGGCCAGGCATTGCCTTTTTAGCCCCATTATGGTATTTTTTGGTAATCCCTATGACATTTAATCTTGTTTCCAAATATCAGCCGGCAGGCGATCAGCCTAAAGCCATTAAAGCCCTAACCAAAGGGCTTGTTTCGGGCATGTCGCGCCAAACACTGCTTGGGGTGACTGGGTCGGGTAAAACGTTTACTATCGCCAATGTTATCCAAGAGGTTAATCTACCGACGTTGGTTATTGCTCATAACAAAACATTGGCAGCTCAGCTATGCAATGAGTTTCGTGAATTTTTCCCTAATAACGCCGTAGAGTATTTTGTTAGTTATTATGACTATTATCAGCCGGAAGCTTATATGCCGGCGAGCGATACGTATATTGAAAAAGAAGCGATGATCAATGAAGAAATTGATCGTTTGCGTCACGCTTGTACCCAAGCGCTTCTCACTCGTCAGGATGTTATTATTGTGGCCTCGGTATCGGCTATTTATGGTTTGGGTTCGCCCAAAGAATATGAAAAAATCGTTCTTCATTTGCGGGTAGGGCAAGAGCTTGATCGTCGAGCGATGCTTGAACAACTTATTGCTATGCAGTTTGAGCGAACGAATGGCGATTTGAAGCGTGGAAGTTTTCGATTGCGCGGACAGGTATTTGAAATCATGCCGGTCAACGAAGAGGCGATTTATCGTTTTGAAATTACCAATCGAATTGAACGGATCGAACGAGTTGATAGTGTTACTCGAGCAGTAGCGCGAAGCCAAGAAGACGCTTGGTTTTTCCCAGCTAAACATTATGTGGTAGGTGAGGGCGCTCGAGAAATGGCGTTTAATCGTATTCGAGCTGAGCTTGATGAACGGTTGGCGTATTTTGAGCGCCAAGGCAAAGTGCTTGAATATGAACGCCTTAAGCGCCGTGTGGCCTATGATGTGGAAATGATTAAAAACATCGGCTATTGTAACGGGATTGAAAATTATTCTCGCCATTTTGAAGGTCGAGACGAAGGTGAACCACCATTTTCTCTGCTTGATTATTTTGGTCATGGTGTTGGTGGTAAGTTTTTGACCGTGATTGATGAATCGCACGTGACGGTGCCACAAATTCGAGGTATGTTTAACGGCGATAGAGCTCGTAAAGATACCTTGGTGGAGCACGGTTTTCGTTTGCCGAGCGCGCGCGACAATCGTCCGCTGACGTATGATGAATTTAACGCTCGAGTGGGACAGATGATTTATGTGTCAGCCACTCCAACTGAGTTTGAAATAAAAGATAGTGAACAAGTGGTGGAACAGGTGGTTCGCCCAACTGGTCTGATCGATCCAGAAATTGTAGTGCGCCCGATTGTTGGCGATAAGAAAAAGAATACATTGTCACAGGTGGAAGATTTGTTAGTACGTATTCATGAGCGCATTGCGGCGGGGGAGCGGGTGCTCGTCACGACACTTACCAAAAAGACCGCTGAAGATTTAACTGATTATTTGAAAGAGAAAAAAATTAATGTCGCCTATATTCATAGCGATATCGACACACTTGATCGCATTGAGATTATTATGAATTTGCGACTGGGCAAAAATGATGTTTTGGTCGGGGTGAATTTGCTTCGTGAAGGTTTGGATATGCCTGAAGTGTCTTTGGTGGCAGTGCTTGATGCTGATAAAGAAGGTTTTTTGCGCAGCGAAACGAGTTTGATTCAAACGATTGGTCGCGCGGCGCGCAATATCAACGGTCAAGTAGTGCTGTATGCCGACACAATTACTGGTTCAATGGAACGAGCGATGAGTGAGACGTCTCGTCGTCGGGCTATTCAGTTAGCGTATAATGAAAAACACGGTATTACTCCGCTTACCATTACAAAAACTATTCGGAATATTTTGGAAGAATTTGGTATTACCAATGATAAATCTAAAAAATCTGCTCACAGTAAAAAATCACGAGCTAGTAGTGTGGCTGAGCTTGATTTGCTTGGTGACGATCGTCCACTCGAAGTGATTATCAAAGATAAAGAAGAACAGATGAAAGCGGCTGCCAAAGGGCTAGAGTTTGAATTGGCAGCTATTTTGCGCGATGAGATTCGTGAGCTCAAGGTGCGCGCGACAACGACAGCTACCAAAGAAAAAAAACCGAAGAAAATTAAAAAAACAACGTAACTACGTATGTTTAAAAAAATTGTACTCACCCTCGGAGGGGTGCTTGGCGCGGTTATTCTTCTGACTAATAGTCTTATTTTGTCATATCGAGCTAGTGTTTTTCCAGCAAATGCTATCAGACCGCGTCCGCTTGGTATGGTTTTTGGAGGTGGCATGAAAGCTCCAGGTGTTCTTAATGAAATGGTGGAAGACAGGGTGGCAACTGGGGCAGAACTCTACAAAGCTGGCAAGATCGCTAAAGTTATGGTGACAGGTGACGATGGGGCTAATCGCGTGGATGAAGTAACAGCGATGCGCGAAGCGTTGATTGCTCTTGATGTGCCAGCTCGTGATGTTATAACTGATCCGCATGGCTATCGTACTTATGAAAGTTGTGGGCGGGCTCATCAGGTGTATGGTGTAACTAGTACTATTGTTATATCTAACGATTTTCACCTCGCGCGAATTATCTATTTGTGTAGTAAGGTGAAAGTTGATGCCGTAGGTGTTTCGGCTGATAAGCGTTCCTATGGTTTTGATCTTATAAAAATGCAAGGACGAGAAGTGTTGGCGCGCGTCAAAGCCTTTGTTCAGGCAGAGTTCACCAAACCGCCGCTTATGAGTTTGGAAAAATAACGTTCAAATAAAAAATCTCGGCCAATTGGTCGAGATTTTTTTTATTCAGGTTTTATTTTACAGTGAGCGCTACTTCGTTTGAGTAGGTGGTGCAAGAACCGCTTTCAAAAATACAGATGCGGAAATAGCGACTGCCAAGTGGAGCACCTTGCCAAGTGTAGGTGTTGGCACCTTTTGGAAGATCTTGCCAGAAAGCTCGACCAGGGAAGGAGATGTCTGGTTTGACACTGTGTAAGGCACGAAGAGTGGCGCCGGCTGGAGCTGTCCAGCTGAGCTCAACAGCACTGCCGCCAGCTGCTCGAGCTTCCAAAGTAACGCCGGCTGTTTCGGTAGTATTCGTTGGAGTGGAAACTACAGGAGTGCTGGTATCTCCAGCGTTAGTTTGTTCAACGGTTTGTTGTACGCAGCCACCACCGACAAGAAGGAGGGTTCCAGTCAGGAGGGCCAGCACACGAGTGGTTCGTAGCATAGTATAATGATTAGAATAAGATATTGGTAGTATAGACCGGTCAACTCTTTTTTGGCAACCCCACCATGTTGACAAAATTGGTTTTTGTCCGTAAGCTACCCCTAGTTCTTTCATGACCCTGTACTAGAAGCCCCCGAGCGGCTTTTTTGTCGTTTTACTTAAAAATATGCAAGAAAAAATTGTTATTAAAGGTGCGCGCGAGCATAATCTTAAGAATATTTCTTTGGAATTGCCGCGCAACAAAATGATTGTATTTACTGGTTTGTCAGGTTCTGGCAAGTCGAGTTTAGCTTTTGATACTATTTTTGCCGAAGGTCAGCGTCGGTATATTGAGAGTTTATCAGCCTATGCTCGTCAGTTTTTGGGAAGTATGCAGAAACCAGATGTTGATGAGATCGAAGGTTTGTCGCCGGCTATTTCTATTGATCAGAAGGCACATAGCGCTAATCCACGCTCAACGGTGGCGACGATTACGGAGATTTACGACTATCTTCGTGTTTTGTTTGCCCGAGTGGGTGCACCACATTGTCCACTTGATGGTACCAAAATTGAAAAAATGACTACCGACCAGATGATTGAGACAGTGGAGCGCGCTCTCAAAAAAGATGGTAAGAAAAAAGTTAGTGAGTTTATTGTGTTGTCGCCGGTGGTGCGTGGGCGCAAAGGGGAGTACTATCAAATGCTTTATGATATTTATAACTCCGGTTATTTAGAAGTTCGCGTTGATGGTGAGATGAAAAGTTTACGCGAACGAATTGTGTTGTCTAAAAATAATAAACACACGATTGAAGTGGTGGTGGATAAATTGTCTGGTGACCCGGAATTTCTTCGGAGTAAAGAGGGGGCACAACGCCTGGCGGAGGCGGTAGAAAACGCTGTTGAATTGTCGAACGGTCTGTGTACGGTCATGTATCCGAGCGGAGATGAGCATACCTATAGCACTGAATATTCGTGTCCAAAAGACGGCTTTAGTTTTCCAGAAATTGAACCTCGGTTGTTTAGCTTCAATAGTCCATATGGCTACTGCGCTGCCTGCACTGGTCTGGGAACACGAGAATTATTTAGCGAAGAAGAGTGTCCGGTGTGTAAAGGAAAACGCCTGAACGATACAGCGCTCGCTGTTAAAATTGGTGGAAAAAATATCTGGGAAGTCACTACGCTGATGATTAGCGAAGCGCGGGAATTTTTTGCCGAGATTGATATGGAGTTGTCTGAATCGGATCGTGAAATTGCCGGGGTAGTACTCAAAGAAATTAGCAGTCGTCTACAGTTTATGTTTGATGTCGGCTTGCATTATTTGAGTTTAAATCGCAAAGCTGGCACGTTGTCCGGCGGTGAAGCTCAGCGTATTCGTTTGGCTTCGCAGGTGGGTACCCGGTTGGTGGGCGCGCTTTATGTGCTCGATGAGCCGACGATTGGTTTACATCAGCGAGACAATGACCATTTGGTGAAGACTCTTCGTAATTTGTGTGATGTTGGCAACACTATTATTGTTGTTGAACATGATGAGGATACTATTCTCACCAGCGACTGGTTGGTAGATATTGGTCCGGGAGCTGGTAAGCATGGTGGGGAAGTGGTTTTTTCTGGCCCACTCAAAACAATTATTTCTGGTAAAGCTTCCAAAGTCGCAAAAGACGCTGAAACCGGCTGTGTCATTCTTGGCGATCCTAAAACGAGTTTGACCGGTAAATATTTGCGTGGTGAAACGCGAGTGGAGGTGCCGACAAATCGTCGAGCGGTGGATAGAGCGACGCCAAAGATTAAAATTAAAAAAGCAGCGGAACATAATTTGAAAAATATTGATGTGGAAATTCCGCTGCGTCGGTTTGTGTGTCTCACCGGTGTGTCGGGGAGTGGTAAATCCACTTTAATGCACGATATTTTACAACGTTCATTGACGAATAAGTTTTTTCGCACGAGCCATAAGGTTGGTAAGCACTTAGAAATTACCGGAACCGAGTATGTTGATTCCATGATTACGATTGATCAATCACCGATCGGTCGCACATCGCGTAGTAACCCAGCGACGTATACCAAAGCTTTTGACCATATTCGTGAGTTGTTTGCCGAAACAGCTGAAGCAAAAATCCGTGGTTATAAATCTGGTAAGTTTAGTTTCAACGTGCCGGGTGGTCGTTGTGAAAACTGTGAAGGTAAGGGTGTGCTTGAGATTGAAATGCACTTTTTGCCAAGTGTGGAAATTATGTGTGATGTTTGTAAGGGCAAGCGATTTACCAATGAGATTTTATCAGTTCATTATAAGGATAAAAATATCACCGAGGTCCTCAATATGACAATTGAGGATGCGGAAGTATTTTTCAAAGATATTCCGATGATTGAGGATAAACTTCGCATGCTTAATCAGGTTGGTTTGAGCTATCTTACACTGGGGCAATCAGCGACTACGTTGTCTGGTGGTGAAGCCCAGCGTATTAAACTAAGCCGTGAACTATCCAAGCGTGGTACCTCGAAAACATTGTATTTGCTCGATGAGCCAACCACCGGTTTGCATTATGACGATGTTCGAAAGCTATTGGAAGTACTTCAACGATTGGTGGGGCAGGGGAACAGTGTGATGGTGATTGAACATAATTTGGATATTATCAAATCAGCTGACTGGATTATTGATCTTGGTCCAGAGGGTGGCGATCGCGGCGGGCAGCTTATGGCGACTGGTACTCCAGAGGAAGTCTCTAAAAAGGCTGGAAGTTTCACTGGGCAGTATCTCAAGCGAGTTTTAGACAAATAATTGGTATGCTGACTGAAAAATTGTCACAATTACCAGATGTTCCTGGTATCTATCTCTTTCGCTCAGCGTCGGGTGAGCTTATTTATGTTGGCAAAGCTACGTCGCTCAAGAGTCGGGTGGGGAGCTATTTTAAGGGTAAACGTACCCCACGTCCAATTGAAGAAATGATTCACGAAGTGGTGAATCTTGATTGGGTTACCACTGACTCAGTGCTTGAGGCAGTGATTTTAGAATCGATCTATATTAAAAAACATCAGCCTAAATATAATGTTATTGGTAAGGATAATAAGAGCTGGAATTATATTGTAGTGACGTCTGACGAATATCCGCGGGTCACGACTATGCGAGAGCGTGATTTGGATGTTATTCGCCTCAATGATCCAGTTCGGTTTAAGAAAATGGGCACGCTGTTTGGCCCATATCCAGGGCTTAATACTAAAGAAGCGATGAAGATTTTGCGTCGCTTGTTTCATTTTTCTACCTGTGAACCAGGGAGTGCTCGGCCATGTTTGTATTATGAAATGGGGCAATGTTTGGGGGTATGTATCGGAGCGATTACTCCGGCCGACTATCGTCGCCAAGTAACAACCCCGCTTATGTGGTTTTTGGGTGGTAAGAAAAAACAAGTTATTCGCTCATTTGAAAAAAGAATGGCCACAGCCTCAAAAGCTGAACGGTTTGAGGAGGCGGCGATGGTGCGCAATCAATTGAAAGGATTACAACGTATTCATGATGTCACACTGATTAATAAAGAATTTTTTGAAGCAGAACGAGCCGAAGTACACGAGCTTGTTGTTGGTCGTCCAATGCGGATTGAAGGTTATGATATCTCTAATTTGGGTGCGAGTGATAAAGTTGGCAGTATGGTGGTGTTCAGTAATGAAGGACCGGTTAAATCAGAATATCGCAAGTTTACTATCAAAGGAGTGGTGGGGCAGAGCGATGTTGATTGTTTGGCCGAAGTGCTTACCCGCCGTTTTTCTCACCTTGATTGGCCGATGCCGGACGTTGTTTTGATTGATGGTGGTCGTCCGCAGGTCAACCGAGTAAAAAAAGTGTTCGAGAGCTTTGGTCTCGCCATTCCGTTTGTGGGAATCGCCAAAGGGGCAGAGCGAAAACGCAATGATTTTATTCTTGGGTCAAAACAGACTGTTTTTGTTGCTTGGGCGTCTTCGCATCAACCCCTCCTTATTCGGGTTCGTGACGAAGCTCACCGATTTGCTATCACCTTTAATCGCAGTAAACGAAAGATCCCTCGGTCTTAAAAAAGGCTTACCTATAACGAAAGACGGTTGACAAAACCGTCTTTTTATGGTAGAGTAGTGAAGATTTCACAGTCAATTTTGGCTGGAAACACGGAGGTTTGACAACCCATGATGCGCATCGGCTTGTTCGTTGTTGTTTTGACCCTCCTCTTTGGAGGCAGGCACGAAGAGGTGGCCAACGCTGCTTCGTCGGCTTCGGCTACTGTCAATGTCGGCGCTACGATCGCGGAGCGCAATGTTCTGTTCCAGACGGGTCAAGAGACAGCAGATCCGATGGATGATGTGTATATTGTTGAGACGAACAGTTCAGACTTTGCGGTTATCTTCACTGTCAGCGAAGCTGATGGTGGCAAGAAGGTTCTCGATCTCGATTTGGAGCCTGACCGTGAATCACAGGTGTACGCCGTAAATGAGATCATCGATGAGATGGGTTTCGTTCGACCCTCACCGACATGGGACAACCCCCGTTTCGGAACCGGCGCCTACGCCATCCAGCGCATCCAAGACCCCGAGCCCATTCCTGGCGAACGTCGCTTTGAAGAGGGGCTCCTGGCTTCGTTTGACTTGCTCCTGTCGCCACTTTACTGGTGACGCGAGCTCTCAGCGTAGAGCCAAGTTTAAGGGGTGCCGACAGACAGATACACGCTGTCGGCTACCTAACTACGATTCTTAGTCTTCTATGGATTGTTGAAGGTAATTATCTCTATGAAACCATTTGTTAAAAAACCAATAGTTCAACAATCTTCTAAACCAGCAGTAAAAAAAGTAGCGACCACCTCTTGGGGCGGAGTCGCTGATTGGTATACCGATCTCTTATCTCAGGAGGGGACGTATCAGAAAGAAGTAATTTTACCAAACCTCCTTCGTTTGATTGATGTCCGCAAAGGCATTTCTGTGGCTGATGTCGGTTGTGGTAATGGCTTTTTTAGTCGGGCGTTGGCTGAAAAAGGTGCAGTTGTTACTGGGGTAGATGTTGCTCCGGAATTAATTGCTAAAGCTCGCGAGCTTACACCGAAAACAATTACGTACACTGTTCACTCGGCTGATGCGATGACTTCGGTTTCCTCGGGTGCTTTTGATGTGGCGATCTGTATTTTGGCGCTTCAAAATATTCAAAATGCTGCCGGTGCTCTTCAAGAGTGTGCTCGGATTCTCAAAACGGGTGGGCGTTTGTTCTTGGTGCTTAACCACCCAGCATTTCGTATTCCGGCACAGAGTGCTTGGGGTTGGGACGAAGAAAAACAGGTGCAGTATCGTCGCTTGGACCGTTATCTTTCGGAATCCAAGGTTCCGATGCAAATGCATCCAGGGAGCGACCCGTCAGCGGTTACTTGGTCATTTCACCGACCGTTACAATTTTACTTCAAATTACTTCAAAAACAGGGTTTTGTGGTGGAGCGCCTCGAAGAATGGACGTCGCATACCAAAACCCCGCACGGACCTAGAAAAGATGCTGAAAACCGCTCTCGGGTGGAGTTTCCGCTCTTTCTCTGCCTAGAAGCCCGTCATCTTGACAAAAAAAGCCTTTTTGTATAGAATACGCCCACCTCTATGGCTGGCACACCCTCCTCACCTGAATCTTGGCGAGAAGCGCTGAAATTTATAAATCGTTGTCCGATTTGTAGCGCCACCTATGAGCTTGAAAAAGCTCGTCTTTTCGCTGAAAGCGACGTTGCGCATCTGGTCCACTTTACGTGTGCCAAGTGCCAAAGTTACTTTGTAGCGATGGTTGTGGTCGTTGGTCGAGGGCTAAGCTCGGTTGGTATGATTACTGACTTAAGCTTTGATGACGTGAGCAAGCTCTATCGCACGAGCCCGTTGACCACTGATGAAGTGATCGAAGGATATGAGATGGTGCACAGTAATACATTTTTACATTCATTAATTTTAAATGGGTAGTTAGCGTATATGAGTTATACTTTAATGGCTGAACTTCGTACCGTAAAAGGCAATGTAGCTCGCATGGCTGAAAAGCTTCCGGCTGTTGTCTATGGTGCTGGTTCTGAAGCTCAATCTTTAGCACTTTCCCCAAGTGAATTTGCAAAATTATATAAACAAGCTGGTAACTCCAGTCTTATTGATCTTACCTTGAATGGTAAAGAAGCTGGCAAAGTGCTCGTCCAAGATGTGCAATATGATCCAGTATCTGATCGTGTTATCCATGTTGACTTCCGTCGCATTGATATGAATAAAGCGATGACTGCTCCGGTGGTTCTCCGCTTTATGGGCGAAGCTCCTGTAGTGAAGGCATCTGGCGGTACTATCGTTACCTCCGTCTCCACTGTGGAAGTGTCCTGTTTACCAAAAGATTTGGTATCCAATATCGAAGTTGATTTGAGTGTTCTTACTTCTTTTGAAGTCATTCTCAAAGTTAAAGATATCGTTGTTCCAGCTGGTATTACGATCGTTTCTCCAGCCGCTGACGCTCTCGTTGTAAAAGCTGTTCCAGCTCTTACTGAAGAAGAAATCAAAGCTATGGAAGACGCAGCTGCTAACGCTGACGTTACCAAGATCGTTTCTGCTGCTGATGAAAAGAAAGCTGAAAAAGCTGCAGCTGAAGGTGCTGAAGGCGCTGCCCCAGCTCCAGAAGCTAAAAAAGAAGAAAAGAAATAATTACTATTTAGTACTTCACAGCCCCGCGCCTATTAGCGCGGGGTTTTTGTATGGTATACTTTCTAGCATTATGACTACTCTCAAAAAACAAAAAACAAATTTCCGTCAACTTCAAGGGGTTTTGATAGTTTTTGGTTTGGTGCTTGGCGGGGTGGCTTTGTGGCAGGTATCAGCACGTTCGCCGCTGCAATTGTCTATGTCGGACAGTGTTTCGTCGACAGGCGCAGCTGACGTAGTGCCTCAAAGTTTGATTAATGGTGTGGCCACCACTACGACCTTGGAGCGCGTGCTTGGGATTATGATTGATAACCACCCAGATGTGGTATCTCAAGCTGGGTTGTCTCGGGCGCGAGTGGTATATGAGGCAATGGTTGAAGGTGGCTTTACCAGATTTTTTGCTTTGTATGCGGTGTCTGATGAAGCTCCTCGAGTTGGTCCGGTTCGTAGCGCCCGTCCATATTTCTTGGACTGGTTAGCTGAATATGGTGACAGTAGTTATTGGCATTCCGGTGGTTCGCCTGATGCTCTGAACCTTATCAAAAAACGAAATGTTTTTGATGTAAATGAGTTTTATCGCGGGCCGTACTTCTGGCGCGATCGCTCTATCAGCGCTCCACACAATTTATTTACCAATTCTACTCAGTGGCAACGTTATTTGGGGAGTGATGTGGTGAGCTCGACTCGACCGCTTCAAGAATATAATGGTTGGAAATTTGAATTAGTTGGTAGTCCTGCTCAAACTGCGTCTAGCTCTCGCGTGTCTGAAGTGGTGATTGGTTACACTGGCCGATATTTGGTGGGGTGGAAATATGATGCAGTTACAGACAGATATACCCGAACGATTAATGCAATAAAGCATTTTGATGATGATGGTGCTCAGGTTTTGGCTGACACGATTATTGTGCAAGAAGTACCAACGCGGGTGCTTGATGAAGAGGGTCGGCGAGAAATGGATACGGTTGGAAGTGGTTTGGTGAGAATAGTGCAGCACGGGACGCTTATCCGCGGTACTTGGAAAAAAGAAACCGCCTCCTCTCGGACACGGTTCTATGATGTGAATGGTGAAGAAATCGCTCTGAAGCCTGGAAATCTTTGGGTGCAAGTTGTTCCTCTAAATACTCCCATTACCATCTCTAGCTAATAATACTCACAATTCGATCTCGCGAAGCGAGATCTTTTTGTATCGCTACCTGGCTATTTGGAAAATGATGTTTGGCGAGAGTTTGTATGCTGGCTGTTTGGTCTGGGTCAATTTCCAACACAAGCTGCAACGGCTGTGTAAGTTTGAGACTGTTTATCTGTTTAAATAATTTTTCATAGAGACCGAGACCTTGTTTGTCGGCGACCAGGGCAATTTTTGGTTCACGTTGAATGCTTTTTTCATTCTGCAGTTGTTCGTTGGTCAGATAGGGGAGGTTGGCCGTTATAAGAAGTGGTCCGTTATTTTTAGTAATTTGTTGTGTGTCTTTTTTGGTGAGAGCGGTGAGCAAGTTGCCGTGACGAAAGGTGATGGCAACATTATGAATTTTGGCATTTTTTTTGGCCACGGTGAGAGCTGAGCGAGAGATATCTATAGCGAAGATTGTTTTTGGTGTAATGGGGCTTTTGACTAAGAGGGTGATAGGTATGCAGCCGGTGCCTGTGCCAACGTCAATAAGAATTGTGTTCTCAGTAAGATTGGTGAGAGCTGCCTCCACCAGGTGCTCGGTTTCTGGGCGGGGAATAAGGGTGTGTTTGTTGACGATAAAATTGAGCCCAAAAAATTCTTTGTGTTCGGTAATCGCTGCTACTGAAAAACCTTGGCGATACTGACGGACGAGGCGTAAAAAAGTGAAATACTGAACTATAGAGAGTTTGTATTCTGGGTGCGTATGTAAAAAAATAGTATCTTTGTTGATGCTTTTTGCTAAGAGAAGATCGATGTCGTTTTGTTGGTGAGAAGTAATGCGAAGCTTGGCAATGGTAGGGAAAAAATCCATACGCGTTATGCTTCGGTGTTGTTGTCGAGAGCGGAGATTTCAGCTTGTTCGAGAGCGCTGATCATCGGGTCGATTTCGCCAGCCAAAATAACCGGCATATTGTTCCAGTTTTCATGGATGCGATGATCGGTGATGCGATCTTGGGGAAAGTTGTAAGTGCGAATTTTTTCACTGCGGTCGCCAGAGCCAATTTGGGCACGACGTTTTTCGGTGATTTCGGCCATTTTCTTTTCGCGATCGAGTGCGTAGAGACGAGAACGGAGCACGGCCATCGCTTTTTCGCGGTTGGCTGTCTGTGAGCGTTCATCCTGACATTGCACCACGGTGTTGGTCGGAATATGGACGATACGCACCGCTGAGTAAGTGGTATTAACACTTTGACCGCCAGCGCCACCAGAACAAAAAGTATCAATGCGTAAATCTTTGGCTTCAATTTTCATTTCAGTTTCTTCGATTTCAGGCAGTACCGCAACAGTCACCGTGGAGGTGTGAACACGACCGGCTTTTTCTGTTTCTGGGACGCGTTGAACACGGTGAACGCCCATTTCCCATTTTAGTTTTTTGTAAACGTTTTTTCCTTTAATACCAAAGACAACTTCTTTATATCCACCAATACCAATAGCGTTGGTGTCGAGGAGAGTGGTTTTCCAACCCTTCTTTTCGGCATATTTACTGTACATGCGGAATAATTCGGCGGCAAAGAGAGCTGATTCATCACCACCAACACCGGCGCGGATTTCCACGATAACATCTTTCTTATCAAGTGGGTCTTGCGGGCGAGTGAGTTCAGCAATTTGTTTTTCTAATGATCGGTAGCTTTCTCTGAGTTCAGTGAGTTCAGCTTGGGCCAAAGCCTGCATTTCACCAGCAGAGCTGTCATTCGCCATGGCCTCTGTTTCAGTGAGGGTTTTTTCAAGGGAAGCGAGAAGGGTGATTTGGTCGGCGGCTGGTTTGAGATCGGTATATTCTTGGGAAGCCTCCTTGAGTTTTTTGGTATCGCCAATCACAGCCGGATTTTGGAGATCGGCTTCAAGTTGATGATATTTGGCGAGTAATTGCTCTAATTTAGGGAGCATAGGGGCAGTTCAAAATAAAAACAGACTAACATAATACAGTATAGTCTGTTTTGTAAACTTTTAGTAGTTAGGCTTCGGACTTGGTGGATTCAGCCTTTTTAGCTGAACGCTTAGCAGCGACGGCAGCTTTTTTAACTTTCTTACCTTTGCGGGTAGCAGCAACGCCAGCCACTTTACTCATCTTTTCTTGGAATTTCTCCACGCGACGAGCGGTGTCAACGAATTTCTGTTTACCGGTATAAAAAGGATGGCATTGACTGCAAAGTTCAATACGGATTTCCTTCATGGTACTGCCAGTGGTAAAAACGTTACCGCAAGCGCAAGTCACCTTTGTGTCAGTAAAATACTGAGGATGGATGGCTGTTTTCATAAAAATTGATAATTTCAAGTGAGCGGATTGTAGCATGGAGGGATTATTTTGTCAATAAAGCCCAGTTCTTTCGTAGTCGTCCCACTTTCTTTGTGGTATGATGATGTAAGTATTTATGTATGGCTCGTTCTAAAGATCCTAGCTCAGAAGCTCATATTTTCGCTAAAACACTACAAAAAGAGGTTCTTTTTGATGATGTTTTGCGTCGCCAGGTACGCCTGTTTGAGACTGAATCTCGCGAGGCGGCCTTTGTATTGCGCCAATTGTTTGACTTGCTCCGTTCTTCGCCGAGTGATTTGGAATTGCAGGGTTTTTTTAAGCGTTTTGGAGCAGGGGTGGTGTGGGACGAGGCATCGGCTTTGTTTCTACACAGCCTCAACGATCAGTGGCATTACCCGGTGTCATCCGAAGTTTTGTCTCGTTTAATTCCCCTGGTTGGCGAGGTGATAATACATCAAAAAAATAGCACTCGTCGTGTTGTTGAACCAGCATTACCTTCAATTGCTAAAAAAACTACTCCAGTTAAAAAAAATACAATAGCACCTCTTGGTAGGGCGGGCTCATTACACTCACAGCTGGAAAAACTTGAGGTGATGATTCAATCACGAGTGGCTGAGCGTTTTCGTCCGATTTTTATAACTCGCCTTAGTTTTCTTGGTCGACATGCTCGGCAGATTGATCGCTTGTATAAAAAAGGTCTACCGGCTGAATCCGAAGAGGTGTATGTTCGTCTTGAGCCGTTGGTCCGTGAATTAGAACGACAAATTGAAGCACATGCGGCCACGGTAGAGTTGGTGGCAGCAGCCGTTCGCGATATTGATACGCTACTGTCTCGGTTTGATGATGTTTTGGCGAAACAAAATGCTGTTGCTCATCTTCCGTCGTTATCTCGGGTGATTAGCGTATCACCTTCTTTTACGGTGCAAGCCTTTTTGAATAACGAAGAATCAAAAATGCGAGTGGTAGAAGGCGATATTCGCAGCTTGTTTCAATACTATTCAACTCTTTTTGCACTGATTTCATCAGCTCATGAAGAAGCAGAGTTGGTAGCAGCTGAACGGGCTCAAAAAAATAGTAAAAAATTAGTTGCACCACCAGGGCGTTTAGCCAAAGTTATGAAACACTTGTTTGAGTAATGTATGTCTACGACTGTATCTTTGGAAAATACTTTGCGAGCTATTTTCAGTAAGCCTGCTCGTTTGTCGTCAGATGAGGTTGAGGCGCTAGTTCGTTATTCGTTGGCCGAGTTTCAGCGTCGTCTGGGTGTTTTTTTGTTACCACAGTTACGTGATGAGGCCGATGTTTCGGCTTGGACAACAGTGCTTGAAAATGAAGAATCGTCAGCTGAAGATTGGGTTCGTTTTTGGCTCGATAAATTACCACAGCTTAGAGAAGATATTAATCGTCTCTCCGATGATTTTACAGCCCGTGTTCAGTCATTAGCCGAGCGCGCGTAATATATGCCTAAGCATAGTGATTCTGTAAAAAAATATACTATTGGTGATGAGGTGGTCATTCGTTCTGATGGCCGTTTTATCATTGGTTTTTTAACTAGTATTCCTGAAAAGCATACTCGTGGGTGGCGGGTTTTTTTGGAGACGCGACCGGCCTATGGTGGGAATCTTTCTAAGCCGATGTATGTCAGCACTAGCGCTCCGCGCTTGGTGGCTTTTGAACGGGATGAAAAAATGCAGGTGGCTTTAGAAAAATATTACGTTGATGATATTTTTGTTAATGAAAATGGAGAGGTGATGTATAGTCTTCGCTCGTTTGATGATGAAATATCTAAAATAGTTTCAGAAGAGTATCTGCTTGGTGTTCTAAAAAATCGTCCGGCTCCAATTTCTTCTGAGGTTTTGTCAAAGAAAAAAGATGAAGTGAAAAAAGTAGTTTCACGTCGTCCGACGGTGGCTTTTTTTCGCGCGGCCGCTGAGTCTAGCCGCGGCCAAGTGGCGGAAGTGGTTCGAATCGCGTATTTGGTGGCGGTGGGGGAGGTCACGGTAAATCAGCTAACTGACGAACTTCAGACTTTGTTTGATGGCTGGTCAAGTGCTTATGCTCAGCCAGAATTATTTAGTGTAGAAATGTTAGAGCGGGTGCGAGACAATATGATAATGCGTTTTCGGGCGTTGCTTCGAGGAGCTCTTTTAGCGGGGTTTATGCCAGATCAATTGGTTTGGCAGGCTGTTGCCCCAAGAAGTTTGCGTTCAGAGTGTGCGCGTCAGGCGTTTACTGCTTCGTTGGCGCTTGCTTCGCCAAAGGTGGCTTTTCAAACAGTGCCAACTATTTTTCCAAGCCTGCCGCTTCCGCTTTTTAACAAAGAGGCATTGGCACAGTGCTTGTCTGCAGTTGTTGAGCAGTTTCCAACTTTTTTTCAATCAACAACAAACCGTCGTTTACATACTTATTATGATTGGCTTCAAGAGTTAGAACGATTATTTGCAGAAGGCGATATTACAAGCCAGGCCTTTGAAAAAACGTCGCCAGCAGTTCTTCGTTCGCTTGGATGGTTGTCGGGAGCGTACGCTTCTTCTTCGCGGTCAATTATGATTCCAGGTCATTTTGTAGTGGCGACATTACTTGGGGCAACGGGTTTGCCGGTTCTTGGAAGAGAGGCTGGAGTGGAGAAAAAAGAAGTTGTGCGCGAAGAGGTGCCGTTGGAAGTATCGAATGAAACAATTATGGTGGTTGAAGAAGACGATGAAGCGGCCGATCTCGTTGTTTTGGAAAAGCCTGCTACAGAAACTGTTCGAGAACAAAGTGTTACAGGAATGTTGGAGCGGTTTTATGATGATGGCGTCTTTGTTCAGTTGACGTACACTATTAATGGTGAAGCGGGGGAGACGTCAATTGGCTTTGCCCCTGGTAGTTTGGTGGTTGGTTTTGAAGCCGGCGATTATCTAGAAACGTCGTTTTTGGTGCCTCCAGGGAACACTCCGCGGTCAATTTGGGCTGAAGCGGCTTCTCGTGAGCTGGAACGCCTCTATATCTACAGCCGTTTACTCGAAGAATTTGATCCGCAAACAACGGTATTTTCCTCTATTCTTAGCGTTTTTAAGGCAACTTTGTCGGCCTTTGTTCGCCAGTTTGGCGAGGAGGCTTTGCGCCGTGTTCCGGGGGATAGATTTCTCTCTTCCTAGACCCCTTGACGTTTCTCGTCTTTTGGCTTATACTAGCGACACTGTTCTCATATACGAGAACGTTTTTTATCACTCATCAGTGAAGCATACTATCTTTTGAGATAGAGCTTTTTCCTCCCTCGGCCATCCCGACGGGTAATTCGCTGAGAGGTAGTAATAAGGAAAACTATGTCTACAATGCCGAGTCTCCTCGACATGCTCAAAGCTGGTGTCCACTTCGGTCATCAGAAATCTCGTTGGCACCCTAAGATGCAGCCATATTTGTTTGGTGTGCGTAATGGTGTTCACGTTATTGACCTCGACAAAACAGTTGAGGAATTACAAAAAGCGTTGGATTACGTCTATACCCTCGCCTCTAAAGGTAAAATGGTGTTGTTCGTAGGTACCAAACGTCAAGCTCGTGAAATCATCAAAGCAGCTGCTGAATCTTGTGGCATGCCTTTTGTGACTGAACGTTGGATTGGTGGTTTACTCACCAACTTCGAAGAATTCAAACGCCGTCTCAAGAAATATAAGAGTTTGAAAGAAATGGTAGCGACTGGCGAAGTTGAAAAATATACAAAAAAAGAACAAGTTTCTATCAAGAAACAAATTGAAAAGATGGATAAATATCTCGCTGGTTTGGTAACAGTAGATCGCTTGCCAGAAGCGCTCTATATTGCTGACTTGCGCATTGAAAAAACTGCTGTCACTGAAGCTAATCGCATTAATTTGCCGATGATTGCTGTTTGTGATAGTAACGTTGATCCTTCTAAAGTTACCTTCCCAATTCCAGCTAACGATGATGCGGTAAACTCCATTAAATTGGTAGCTGACCTTATTGCTGAAGCAGTGAAAGCTGGTACAGCTGAATTCCAAAAAAATAAAACTTCTCAGAAAGAATCTGCTCCAGTAGAAAAGTCGGCTGCTCCAAAAGCAGTTGCTCCTAAATCTGCTCCAGTAGAAAAGAAAGAACGTCGCGCTATTAAGAAGCAAGAAGCGGTCTAGTCGATAGATACTCCTACTTTGGTGAAATAGTACGTCTGCTCCTTGGTAGTTAACGCTACGTGTCGCAGACGAGTACTATTTCCCCTATGTCGTCGTATTATTAATTTTATTTTAGCTTTATGTCTATTTCCGCTCAAGATATTTCCAAACTCCGTGCTGCTACTGGCGCCGGTATGCTCGATTGCAAAAACGCACTCGAGGAGGCTCAGGGCGACATGGAAAAAGCTTCGGAAATCCTCCGCAAAAAGGGGATTGTAAAAGCTGCTAAACGAGCTGATAAAGTTGCTTCTGAAGGCCGTGTGGTTGCCAAAGTTCGTGCTGATGGTAAAGTTGGTGCGCTCGTTGAACTCAATTGTGAAACTGACTTCGTTGGTCGCAGTGATGACTTCGTTAAGCTCTCTGAAATGCTTGCTGACGTAGTGATTGCTTCTGCTCCTGGTGATATCGCAGTTCTCAATACTCTCGCCCTATCAAGTGGTGAAAAAGTTGAAGATGCGGTAAGTAACCTCACTCTTAAGATCGGTGAAAAAATCAGTATTCGCCGTTTTGCTCGTTACGAAAATGCTTCTGGCTTGGTAGCAAGCTATATGCACGGCACCAAGATTGGTGTGCTCGTAGAATTAACTGGTGGCACCTCTGAGCTCGGTGTTGATGTTGCTATGCATGCTGCTGCTTCAAATCCTAAATATGTTTTGCGCAGCGAAGTTCCATCAGCTGATATTGAAAAAGAAAAAGAAATCTATGCTGAACAGCTTAAAGCTGCCGGCAAGCCAGCTAATATTATCGAAAATATCTTGAAAGGTAAGATCGATAAATATTATGGTGAAATCTGTCTTCCAGAACAGCCATTTATCAAGAATGAAGAAATGACTGTTGGTGCTTTGGTAGAAAAAGCTGGTGCTAAAATCGTTCGCTTTGTTCGCTACGAACTTGGTGAAGGTTTTGTGAAAGCTGAAAAAGACTTCGCTTCTGAAGTAGCTGCTCAGTTGAAATAATATTTTTTAGTGTAAGACCCCCGATGCTCTATAGTTGCGTTGGGGGTCTTCTGTTTTACCTAGCTTTAGTATATACTGCCTCCCATACTTCTATATGACTACATTAACTGTTTTTAGTAAGCGTGTCGGCCCGATTCGTGGGCGTCATCCCTGGGTTTTTTCTGGTGCTTTAAAGCATATTCCAGAAGGATTAGTGAGTGGTGCGCCAGTGGAGCTGGTTGATGAAACTGGGGCTTTTTTAGCAGCTGGTTTTTTCAATTCGTATTCACAAATCGCTGTTCGGTTGTGGAGTTGGATGCCGGGTGAAGAAATTAATCAAGATTTTTTTACACGCCGTATTCGTTCAGCTCTCCATATTCGCGAAACATTTGTTGCTTCCAAAGAAACCGATTCCTATCGATTAGTGTACGGTGAGAATGATTTGCTCCCGGGGTTGGTTGTAGATAAATATAGCGATTACTTGTCGGTGCAGTTCCATAACCCGGGTATTGCTACGTGGAAAAAAGAAATTGTCGCGGCGTTGGTAGCGGTTATGAAACCAAAAGGTATTTTTGAGCGTAGTGATGTGCGCGATCGTAAACGAGATGTGACCTCTGAATTATCGGTTGAAACGGGGAAAGGTGTTTTGTATGGCGAAGTGCCTGACCGAGTGATTGCTAAAGAAAACGGCTATAAATTTTACGTAGACATTATCAATGGGCAGAAGACTGGATTTTTTCTTGATCAGCGCGACAAGCGCCAAGCTTTGACAAAATACGTAGAAGGAAAAACAGTGGTAAATTGTTTTAGCTATACTGGTGGCTTTTCGGTGTACGCGCTTGGGGCTGGGGCAAAAAAAGTGATTAGCGTTGACGCTTCTGAGTCGGCTTTGCTTTTGGCCGAAGAAAACATGAAACTCAACAAATTACCAGCGAGTAAATGTGAATTTATTTTGGCTGATGTTAAGCAATACTTGGCTGACCAAGAAAAAGGTGCCTTTGATGTCATCATTCTCGACCCGCCAGCTTTTGTAAAAGACCGTCACAAGATTAAAGAAGGTTTGCAGGGGTATAAGAAGATAAATAGTGCCGCATTGCGAATCTTGCCGGAAAATGGCATACTAGTTACGGCTTCGTGTTCAGCCCACGTGTCGCTCACTGATTTTCGGTTTGCGGTGTCTGAGGCGGCTGGCCAAGCGGGGAGAACGGTTCAGATTTTGGAAACCTACACCCATAGCCCTGACCACCCTGAACTAGTATCGTTTACTGAAGGGGAGTACTTAAAATGTTTATTTTCTTTAGTGCAGTAATTATTTCGTTGTATGATCAATGTAGCAATCAACGGTTTTGGTCGTATTGGACGTCAGGCTCTCCGAGCTGCTTGGGGCCGTAAAACTGTAAAAATTGTAGGTATTAATGATTTGACTGACACCAAGACGTTGGCTCATTTGCTTCGTTATGACACGGCGTATGGCACTTGGCCGCGCAAAGTGTCGTTTGATGACAAGCATTTGATTATTGACGGGGTAAAGATCCCGGTATTTGCTGAAAAAGAGCCACAATTATTGCCGTGGAAAAAATTAAAAGTAGCCGTGGTGCTTGAATGTACTGGCCGGTTTACTTCTGAAGAAGGGGCGAGTCTCCATGTGCAGGCTGGTGCTAAAAAAGTTATTATTAGCGCCCCAGCCAAAGGTGGAGCGGTGCCAACCTATGTGATGGCGGTCAACTCTGATGGTGTGAAGAAAGAAAAAGCAGTGATTATCAACAACGCTTCGTGTACTACGAACTGTATTTCTCCAATTATGGCAGTTTTGGAAGATACTTTTGGGGTTGAGAAGGCGATGATGACGACGGTGCATGGCTATACCGCTGATCAAAATTTACAAGATGCTCCGCACAAAGATTTACGCCGAGCGCGAGCTGCTGCTATGAACATTGTACCAACCACTACCGGCGCTGCTGTGGCTACCACTGAAGCCATTCCAGAATTACATAGCAAGTTTGATGGCTTGGCTATCCGCGTACCAGTTCCAACAGTTTCACTGTCGGATGTTACCGCTGTCTTGCTTCGCGATGTAACTATCGAAGAGGTAAATAACGCTTTGTCTAAAGCGTCTCGTTCAGCTCGGTACAAAGGTATTTTGGCAGTGACCGAAGAGCAATTAGTATCCTCTGATTTTATTGGAAACACGCACTCAGCCATTGTTGATTTAACCCTGACAAATGTTGTCGGTAATAACATGGTGAAAGTAGTTGCTTGGTATGATAATGAAGCTGGCTATGCCCATCGTTTGGTGGAAATGGCTGAGCAATTTGCTTAAAACATCTCCGTTCATTGACAGTTTTCGTCAGAAACGGTACTTTACCTCTGTAATTCCATTGTATGAAATATTTTGCACGCGTATCTCTTGGGGCGCTACTTTTGCTGGCTGTAGCCGGTTGTGGTTCTTCAAAAACACCACCAAACACCAATAATCCTTCGGACGGTACTCCTTCCGCTCCTGTTGTTATTGATGAGGAACAAAAATTGGTACCGTTTGGCTCGCCGGTTACTTTAACATATCCGTCATATTTGGTATCGGAAACAGTTTCTTCTCGTCCTGGATCGGCCTTCCTCTTATTTAAAAAAGCTCCAAACAAGCAGGGCATCTTAGATACTTTCTTGTTCTCCACCAAGACCTATGATTCTTGGAAAGAAGAAATGAAACAAGCTGCTTCATCGACGACACTTTGTGAAAGTGAAGCACAGTTTGGTTGTGAGCGTTGGGATGAAGATTTTGCTTTGTATCAAAAAGCACTTAAGACCAAGACTTTTGACGGCTACTATGCTTTGGCCGGACGAACGGAAACCATTAATGGTATTCAATACGTTATCTTGGTTACCTATAATGTTGATACAAAACAGTATCAAGTAACCTATCTTGGCTATTCCAAAAATACCCGTCTAACTTTTGTTGATCCAGCCGCTGGTGCGCTTGAATACGGTCAGCCTTTCTATATGACAGCTAAGAACCGATCGTTGGTGGAAGGAACGGCGGTTAATCTTGCCAAACGTGAAAAACTTGATGAAAAGACTGCTTCTCGAGCTTCGGCTTTGTACGCTGTTGTAGCTTCAGCTCACCTCAAGGAATAGTTTCTTATGCGTCGTGCTTTGAAACATTTTTTCATACCGCACGCGGAGAATAATTATCATCCCCATATTTTACATACAAAACGAGCCGTCTTTTACGCGCTCGTTTTTTGTACATTAAAAGTTATGGTGGTGTTGTCGGCGATTTTGATCCCGTCGGAAGCCTACCTTCATCCAGATGTGCTGGGTGAGCAATACAAAGCCATTATTTCCCTCACCAATGATATGCGAACAGCGCATAACATCCCGGCGCTCACAGTGGCTACTAAGCTAAACGCATCAGCGGAGAGTAAGGTGGAGGATATGTCGGCGTATCAGTACTTTAGTCATGTTGGTCCGTATGAGCGTGATTTACATTATTTTTTAGATAAAGCTGGTTATCCGTATACTGTGGCTGGTGAAAATTTGGGACTTGGTTTTTCTGATGCTCAGTTATTGGTGAAGGCTTGGGAAGCTAGCCCGAAACATTACGCCAATTTGGTAGATCCTGATTTTACAGAAATTGGGGTTGGGCTTCAAGCTGGTATTTATCGTGGACAGCCGACAGTGTATGCAGCTCAGCATTTTGGCGCTCGCGCTTTTCCAACGCTCGATACTGTCCCAACTGAGCAAGTTTTGGGAAGTGCTACTTCAAAAAATCCGCCAGGCGTTGACGCTTCGCAGTCGTGGGTGTACTGGCTCGAAAAAGATGGTGGGACTGTTCTGCAGGCTCGAGTGACGGTGCTTGGCGATGTTCGTACAGCCTCTTTGCAGATCGGTAAGGATAGTATTGTTTTGGAGAGATTAGCTCCGACTAGTTCGGTGTTTGTTGGTAGTGTTGCTGTCCCTGGAACAGCCGATCAGTTTTTCAATCCAATTATTTTACCAGTTCTTACACTCATTGATTCGTTTGGTCATCAGACTGTTTTGTCTGTTGATTGGTTTAACGTGAAACCAGCTACTCCGTCACCAGTTACCGCGCAGTATAGCCAAGCTAAAGCGTGGTTTAAGCCATTTGGAGAGATGGTGAACGCCTCGCAGACTATTTTTTTGAGCTTTATGATCTTATTTGCTGTAGCTCTGGTTTTGAATATTACTATTGAAATTCGGCGCCAACACCATCATATTACCGCTCAAACATTGATGCTCCTTAGCCTGATTACTTGGCTGTGGTGGAGCTAAACCCCGCAATCATTGCCTTTTTAGGGTAGTTTTGTTACAATGAGGGAAGTTTTTACTTCTCTTTTTTGTTATGCAAACTCGCATTTTATCGGTTGAAACCGTTTCAAAGGTAGGGGAACAAGTTACTATCAAAGGCTGGGTTAATGCCCGCCGAAATATGGGTAAAATCGTCTTTTTAGATATCCGTGATCGCGAAGGCATTGTGCAGGCTGTTGGTGTGCCAAGTCAGATGGATCCAGCTTCGGTAGATCGTCTTAAGGATGTGCGTCCAGAATGGGTCTTGTCGGTCACCGGCATTGTTCAAGAACGTGGTGAAAAGCAAAAAAATCCAGATATGCCAACCGGGCTCGTGGAAATTTTGATTAAAGAGCTGGTCGTTCTTAACACCGCTCTGACTCCACCATTTGAAGTGGACAAAGATTCTCGTCCAGTTAGCGAAGAGCTGCGTCTGAAGCATCGTTATTTGGATATGCGCACTGATCGGGTAAAAAATACTATTAAGCTTCGCCATGAGGTTAATTTGTTTTTCCGTAATTACTTATCAAAGCAGGGTTTTTGGGAAGTAGAAACACCGTGTCTTACTAAAGGTACTCCAGAAGGGGCCCGTGAATTTTTGGTGCCAAGCCGTATTCATGCCGGTAATTTCTACGTTCTTCCGCAATCGCCGCAGCAGTTTAAGCAGCTGCTTATGGTCGGTGGGGTAGAGAAGTACTTCCAAGTTGCTCGCTGTTTCCGTGATGAAGATCAGCGTGGTGATCGTCAGCCAGAGTTTACTCAGTTGGATATGGAAATGTCGTTTGTAGAACGCGAAGATGTGCTCCAGACGCTTGAGGCAATGCTGATTAAGTTGGTGGAAACAGTTACTCCACACAAACGTATCCAACAAGTGCCATTTCCACGATTATCGTATCAGGAAGCGATGAGTAAATATGGTAATGATAAACCTGATTTACGTGAAGACAAAAACGATCCAAATCTTTTAGCTTTTTGCTGGGTGCTTGATTTTCCATTTTTTGAAAAAACCGAAGAAGGCGGTTGGACATTTAGTCACAACCCGTTTTCTAGCCCAAAGCCGGAGCATCAAGAATGGTTAATGAACAAAGAAAATATCGGCGATATTCTCACTACGCAATATGATATTGCCCTCAACGGTTTTGAAGCTGGTGGTGGCAGTATTCGCAATCATCAGGCGAGCGCTTTGCGAAAAGTGTTTGAAATAATGGGTTTTACCGATGAACAAATTACTAGTCAATTTGGCCACATGCTCGAAGCTTTTGATTTTGGTGCACCACCTCATGGCGGTATCGCTCTTGGTATTGATCGCGTGGTGGCTATTTTGGCGAACGAACCTAATATCCGCGAAGTCATTGCTTTCCCTAAGACTGGGGATGCTCGCGATTTACTCATGAATGCTCCATCGCCAATGCCGGAGAAGGCTTTGAATGAAGTGCATATCAAATTGGCTGGCAAAAAATAATTTCGCCTATGGCGGCCGAGACCAAGCTCGAACAATTTCAAGGTCCGCTCGATTTACTTCTTCAGCTCATTGAAGGGGAGGAGATGACAATCACTGATGTGAGCTTATCCACGGTGACTGAGCAGTTTTTTAGTTACCTACAAACATTAGAAGAAAAAAATCCAGAAGAGCTGGCTGACTTTTTGGTGGTGGCAAGTAAATTGGTTTTTTTGAAATCAAAATATTTACTGCCATATTTATTACCAAAAGAAGATGAGGGTCCGACATTGGCTGATCAGCTGAAGTTGTATAAGCGTTATGCTGATGCGAGCAAATTGGTGGAAAAAATGTGGCAAGAAAATCGGGTGGCCTATGGCCGTATTGAGCCACCGACCCCAGTGGAAGGATTTTTGTTGCCACTCAACGCTACAAGTGGTCACCTCAAAGATTCGTTATTGAGTTTATTGAAGCGCCTGAAGCCTGTTGCCCCCTTGCCACAAGTGTCGATTGACCGTACACTATCTGTTAAGCAAAAAATTCAATCGCTCACTCATATGCTCAACACTCTGAAGCGATTAGATTTTTCTGATATTATAAAAAATGCGACTAGTCGAACTGAAGTGATTGTTAGTTTTCTGGCTATTCTTGAATTGGTAAAGTCAGACAGTGTTACGGTGGAGCAATCTAGTGCATTTGAAAATTTTGTTCTCAAAACTTCTTAAAATGGTATGTTTTTAGCTTCTCAATTAGAATCTATTTTGTTTGTCGCTTCAAAGCCTTTGGCTGCTTCAAAAATGGCCAAGGTGGTGCAAGCTGATGAGGCGGCGGTACATTCTGCCCTCCAAGAGCTTAAAGTGCGCTACAGCGGGCCTGAGGCGGGAATTGTCCTCCTTCAGAATGGCTCTGACTGGCAAATGGTCTCCAATCCTGACAACACCGCAGTGACTGAAAAATTTGTAAAAGCCGAAATCTCGGGCGAGCTTACTAAAGCTCAACTCGAAACACTGACGGTTATTTCATACTGTGGGCCGATTACCAAGCCAGAGTTAGAACAATTGCGCGGGGTCAATTGTAGTCTTATTTTACGTAATTTAATGATGCGTGGGCTGGTAAAAGAAAATGAAGGTGACGGGCTTTTGCCAACATTTGAAGTAACTATGGATTATGTTCGTCATCTTGGCTTGAGTTCTATCACTGAATTGCCCGATTACGCTGAACTTCATCAGCATGGATATATTACGAACGCGCTGATTACTCCGGAAATTTCTCCGTAAAGCGGTATGTGGTCTAAACGAACGATTGATTTTGTATCTTCATTTGGGGTCATGCTTCTCGGTGTGACTGGTTTGCTTTTGGGATCAGTTTTGGTGACGCATGATGAAGTGTCTCCGTTGGTTGATCGTTTACCATTGTCAGAAGATCGCATTGTCGCCACGATTGGATCCGAACGTGCTCGTTTGTTCCCAATTAGTCGCCCGGTTATTCCAACCATGCGACAAGCGGCAACGTTTACACAAGCACTCACAGCTGAATCGGCTTTGGTAGTTGACGATCGCACCAACGCGATTTTATTTAAGAAAAATAGTGGGGATATTCGTTCGCTTGCGAGTATTACTAAATTAATGTCAGCGCTCGTGTTGGTGGAAGTTCTTCCTCGTTTTACTTCGACCACTGTTTTGCTTGAAACCGATATTGAAGAAGACAGACATTTGGAAGTAGGAGAAAGCTATCCACTGGAAGCGTTGTGGAATATGGCATTGATCAATTCGTCTAATTCGGCGATTAACGCTTTGGTGCGCGCTACCGGCCTCACTGAAGAGCAGTTTGTGGCGCGGATGAACACTAAAGCTCAAGAGCTGGGGGTGTATACGATGCGCTTTGTTGAGCCAACAGGTTTGGATGGGCGTAATATGGGGTCAGCGATTGATGTAGCTAAGCTTCTTAAGTTTGCTTTGGAGAATCAAAAAATTAGTAAAACATTGGGGCAGGGTGAATATATTGCCCACCCACTTAATAGTAAAAATACTCATCGTGTTTGGTCAACGAACTGGCTCCTCACCAATTGGATACCTAATACGTTTGATAAGACAATTATGGTGGGGAAAACTGGTTTTATCACCGACTCTGGTTATAATTTTGTGGTGCGCCTGGCTGGTAAGCATGGTGAAATGGTTCGAGTGGTGGTGATGGGAGCGTCGAGCAATGAACTTCGGTTTGCTGAAGCTCGCGATTTAGCTACCTGGGTGATCGCTAATTATCAATGGCCAGCGATCGAAGCAGTTTCAGCGAGTGCTCCATAATGTCATCAGCCAAAAAATGTGCTATACTATAATCACAGATTTATTTTTCTGTGATTTTTTATGTCACTCGCGCCAATTACTTCTGTTAAACACCTTACCGATAAGGTTGTTTTGGTTCGTGTCGACTGGAACGTGCCTTTGAAAAACGGACGAGTGGTAGATGATTTTAAAATTATTCGTAGTCTAGCCACAATTCGTTGGCTGCAAAATAAAGGAGCTAAGGTTGTGTTGATGAGTCATCTTGGTCGGCCAATTAAGCCAACATCAGCGCTTAGTTTGAAACCGGTAGCTCGTTATGTTGAAAAAATGCTTGGCTGCAGTATTCCGGTTGTTCCGCTCATCAAACCAAAAGATACCGCTCTAGTGCAAAAAGCGGTTGATCGCTTGAAACGGCACGGTGTTTTATTACTCGAAAATATTCGTTTTCATGCTGATGAAGAAAAAAATACTGGCAGACTAGCCAAACTGCTTGCTCATTTGGGGGATATGTATGTGCTTGACGGTTTCGCGGTGGCACATCGTTCGTCGGCGTCGGTGACGGGGGTACAAAAATATTTACCAAGCTATGCCGGCCTTTTATTAGAAGAAGAAATAAACGTGTTGTCCAAGGTTATGGGTAAGCCAAAACGCCCGTTGGTGGTGGTGCTTGGTGGAGCCAAGGTGGACACCAAAATTCCAGTATTGAAACATTTGCTCAAAAAAGCTGATTATATTTTGCTCGGCGGTGGTTTGGTGAATACCTATTTGTGGGCGACTGGACACGGAGTTGGTGCTTCACTTATCGGTAAAGATTTTAAAAAAGATATTATTAAGTATTGCGCCAATAAAAAGGTGATTATGCCGGTAGATGTGATTATTGGTGATGAAAAAGGTAAAAAAGCCTATGCTGTACCACTTGTTCAGAAGCTAGCTTTGGCCAAAAATCAGGCGATTTATGATATTGGCCCAGCTTCGGTCACTTTGTTTGCTCGGTATATTAAAAAAGCTCAAATGCTCGTGTGGAATGGAGCAATGGGTAAATTCGAGGTGAAGCAGTATGGATATGGGACTAAAGCCTTGGCTTGCCTTTTTGCGGCACGCTCCAAGGGGCGAGCGGTTGGTGTGGTTGGTGGTGGTGAAACAGTTGAATTGGTGCAGCAACTTGGTTTGTTGTCGAGTATTGATTTGGTATCAACTGGCGGGGGAGCGATGCTTGAATTTTTAAGTGGTAAGAAGTTGCCTGGTGTGCTATAATGTATATAGATTTATTATATTTTTTAAAAGTATACTACCTTCTAAGGTAGTTACATGGAGGAATACGTATGCCAACTCTCAAAAAATTAGCCATGCCCCCAACAACGAGCGTTACTCGTTCGTCGGAAGTTTCTGCTCCACCACATCATCACGATGATTTTGGTAAAAAAATCATGTATGTTTTGGGTGCAGTCTTTTTGGTTTACGCAACATTATATTTGGGTACGTTAATGCGCAATAACATTAAGAAATACCATACAATTGGTATGGCTGATCAAATGGAGCGCACCATTACAGTTACTGGTTTTGGCAAAGTGAACGCTAAAAATGATATTGCCATGACCACTATTGGCTATAGCACTGTTGATAAAGATGTTTCCAAAGCACAAGCTGACAATGCTAAGGTGATGAATCAAATTATTGCCGACCTCAAGAAAATGTCTATTGCCGACACTGATTTGCAAAGCGACTATTCTATTTATCCTGAATACGACTATACTCCAGAACGAGGTCAATCGCTCAAGGGCTATCGCGTGACGAGTAATGTAGCTATTAAAATTCGCGATTTATCAAAAATTAGCGATATTCTTGGTTTGGCTGGTAAATATAACGCTAATCAGGTGAGTGGTCTTAGCTTCACTATTGATGATCCAGAAAATTTGAAGGATATGGCTCGCGCCAAAGCGCTTGAAGAGGCAAAAATGAAAGCACTCAAGTTATCTCGGTCGCTCGGTGTGGTATTAGGTGAGGTTGTTGCCTACGGTGACTATGATGCCCAGGATTCATACCCAGTCTACGCTCGTGCTTCGTATGATATGAAAGAAGGTCTTGGTGGGGCAGCCCCAACTATTGCCTCGGGGAGCAACGATATTGGTATGAATGTCAGTGTTACCTACAAGATTTATTCTTCAAAACGTTGGTAAAAAATACTTCTAAAAAGAGCCTTGACGGGCTCTTTTTTGTTCGTCGCTCCTATGTTATACTACCGCCTAGTATTGTTAATCTTTTCTCTATGAAAATTAAGTCGATTCTAGCCCGGGAGGTGCTTGATTCTCGTGGTAATCCCACGGTAGAAGCGAAAATCACGTTAGATAATGGTATTACTGCTTCGGCGAAAGTTCCGTCAGGAGCATCCACCGGTACTCATGAGGCAATTGAGCTTCGTGATGGGGGTAAGCGCTATGGTGGTAAGGGTGTGCTTAAGGCTGTCACCAATGTGAATACGATCATTGCTCCGGCTTTAAAAGGCATGTCAATTGATAAGATTCGGGCGATTGATACCCGAATGCTTGAGCTTGATGGCACGCCAAATAAAAGCAAATTAGGGGCTAATGCTATCTTGGCAGTGTCTTTGGCAGCTGCTCGGGCTGGCGCTTTAGCGCTTGGTATTCCGCTCTATCAGTATATTCGCCATGTCTACAAGATCCCGGAGCGAGGCTACCGTATGCCGATTGCTACGATGAATATTTTGAATGGTGGTCGCCACGCTGATAATGGTTTGTCTATTCAGGAGTTCATGATTATTCCTCGTCATAAATTGTTTCGTGAGCGAGTTCGCATGGGGTCGCAGATTTTTCATGCGCTCGCTAATATTTTGAGTCAAAAAGGTTACGCCACCTCGGTGGGTGATGAGGGTGGTTTTGCACCAGCGCTATTGAACAATGAACGCGCCCTTCAGCTTATTATGGAAGCAATTAGATACACTGGCTGGGAACCTGGCAAGCATGTGTTCCTCGGGCTTGATGTGGCTGCCTCTGAATTCCACCGCCACGGTGTTTACTATTTTGTTGGGCCAAAACAAGGTTGGCGCCCAGCTAAAATGATTACGACAATGGCACAATGGGTCAAAAAATATCCTTTGATCTCTATCGAAGATCCGTTGGCTGAAGATGATTGGGAAAACTGGCAAACCTTTACCAAAGAACTTGGTAAGAAAATAAGTGTTGTCGGTGATGATTTATTTGTTACCAACAAAGAACGCTTAGAGCGTGGTATCAAAGAGGGTGTCGCTAATGCTATTTTGATTAAAGTTAATCAGATTGGAACATTATCTGAAACGATCGATACTATTTTGATGGCCAAAGAAAATGGCTATCAAACAAGTGTGTCGCATCGCAGTGGTGAAACGTCCGATACGTTTATTGCCGATCTTGCTGTAGCGGTTAATTCTGAATTTATCAAAACCGGCTCAATGTCTCGCTCGGAGCGTGTGGAAAAATACAACCGTCTTATGGAAATTGAGCTTGAGTTGGGGTTGTAGCTTTGTCTTGAGGTATGACAAGTAAACGAACTACAGTCTTGGTTATCCTCGATGGATGGGGGATAGCGCGTGAAGATGTCCATAGTAACCCAATGACGTCGGCGACCGCTCCGCATTATTTTTCGTTACTTAGTACGTTTGCTCATGCTGAGCTTCAGGCGAGCGGTGTGTCCGTTGGTTTGTTTAAGGGACAGGAAGGCAACAGCGAAGCTGGACATTTAAATATCGGAGCTGGTCGAGTGGTCAAACAAGATGCGCAATATGTATCTGACGCGATTAGTGACGGGACATTTTTCAAAAATGATGTTTTGCGCCAAACTCTCCTTCAAACCAAAGAAGAAGGTGGGGCGGTTCATCTGATGGGGCTCTTGTCCAACCACAACAGCGCTCATTCCAACCCAGAACATTTGTATGCGCTTTTGGATTTGTGTCACCAAGAAGGGGTGGAAAAAATATTTCTTCACCTGTTTACCGACGGGCGAGATTCCGGCCAGCACGATGCCCTTCATTTTTTGAAAGATCTTCAAGGTCATTTGTATGGTACAGAAAAAATCGCCACCATTATGGGGCGATTGTATGGCATGGATAGAAATAAGAATTGGGAGAGAACGTTGCTTGCGTATCAGGCGCTCACTGAAGGCAAAGGACGAATGGCAGAAAGTGCTGAAGAGGCGATTACTATTGCCTATAATTCTGGTGAGAGCGATGAGTTTGTGAAACCAACGATTATTGGTAAGAAAGGCAAACCAACCGCTCTTGTTCAAGAAAAAGATGCGATCTTTTTCTTTAATTTACGTAGTGATCGCACTCGTCAACTGACCAAAACATTTGCTCAACCGCAATTTGAAGAAATGAATGCTGATTCGTTTAAGCGAGCTAAGGTGTATAAACGAGTGCGCTTCGTTACGATGACCGACTACGGTCCTGATTTACCCAATGTTTTAACAGCTTATCCAAGCCATGATGTGAAAAATGGTTTGGTACCAACTTTGTGTCCACTCAAGCAGCTTTATGTGGCTGAGTCTGAAAAATTTGCTCACATTACCTATTTTTTGAATGGTGGGTATGCGCAGCATTTTTGCGATGAGCGGTGGGTGAAAATCGCTTCTGATACGGTGCTTGATTTTGAACGTGATCCGGAAATGAAATCAAAAGAAATTGTTGATTATGTTATTGCCGCTATCGAAGGGGGAGAGTATGATTTTATTGCGGTGAACATTGCGAATGCCGATATGGTTGGTCATACGGGTAATTTTGCAGCCGCCGAGCGAGCTATCACCGCTGTTGATATCGCTTTGAGTCGTCTTACCAAAGCGATGAAAGAGCACGATGTTCAAGGTGTTATTACCGCTGATCATGGAAACGTTGAGGAGATGGTTAATATGAAAACCGGTGAGATAGATTCGGAGCACTCGACTAATTCGGTTCCATGTATTATCATTGGCTCAAAGAAGGATTATACCACTTGGCATCTCGCCCCTGGTAAAAAGCTTCATCCTGGTAAATTGGCTGATGTTGCCCCAACACTCCTTCATATGATGGGGATAGCTGTTCCTAAAGAAATGACTGGTAAATCACTTATTGCTTAATGTATGCCGTATCGTCCTGTTGTTCTCGCTATTTTTGATGGTTGGGGAGTCGCCCCAGCGTCTGATGGTAATGCTATTACCCGGGCTAAGTTGCCAAATTTTAGCAATTATTTAAAGAATTATCCATCAATGACCATTCACGCTTCAGGCAATGAAGTTGGTTTGTTGTTTGGTGAAATTGGTAATTCAGAAGTAGGGCATTTGAATATCGGGGCTGGGCGTATTTATTATCAATCATGTCCACGGGTTAATCAGGAAATTACCTCGGGAGCTTTTTTTACTAACCAAGCGTTTCTCCACGCCTTGCTTCATACTGAGCAGAAAAAATCAGCTATTCATCTGATCGGTCTTTTGACGTCGGGTAACGTCCATGCGAGTACTGAGCACCTGTATGCCCTCCTAGAATTTTGTAAACGTAACAATTTTACCAACGTCTTTGTTCACGCTATTTTAGATGGTCGCGATTGTAAATTTGATAGCGGTAAAGGTTTTGTAGAACAACTCCTGGCCAAGATGAAAGAGCTTGGGGTGGGGCAGTTGGCTAGTGTGTCTGGTCGTTATTATGCAATGGACCGAGATAATCGTTGGCCTCGGGTGGAAAAAGCTTATCGTGCTATGGCTGAAGGTATAGCTGATCGAGCAGCCGAAGATCCGCTCGCTAGTATTCAAGAATCATATGACCAAAAGGTGTATGATGAAGAATTTGTGCCAACAGTGATGACTAAAGGTGGTAAGCCGGTTGGTTTGGTGAAGCCTGGCGACGCTGTTATTTTTTACAATTTTCGCCCGGATCGCGCTCGCGAACTTACTAAAGCGTTTGTCCTACCCGGTTTTGATAAATTTAAACGTGAACAAATTAAAGATTTGTATTTCGTCACCATGATGGAATATGAAAAAGATTTGCCAGTGGTGGTGGCCTATGAGCCGATTGTTATTCATAACTGTTTGGCTGAAGTGGTGAGTAAAGCTGGTCTCAAGCAGTTTCATGTGGCTGAGACAGAAAAATATGCCCACGTAACGTTCTTTTTGAACGGTACAGTAGAAGAGCCGTTCCAAAACGAAGATCGTGGTTTGGTGCCGTCTCCAGGGGTGCCGAATTATGCTGAAGTGCCAGAAATGTCGGCGAGTGGAGTTACTAAAAAAGCGATTGAAGCAATTGATAGCAAAAAATACGATTTAGTGGTGCTTAACTATGCCAACCCAGATATGGTGGCACATACCGGTAATGTTGAAGCGACTATTAAAGCGGTAGAAGCCGTTGATGCGTATTTTGGCGATGTGGTGAAACATACCCTAGCTAACAATGGTGTGGTGATTATGACGGCTGATCATGGTAACGCTGAGGAGGTTATTAACCTTCAAACGGGAGAGATAGATAAAGAACATTCCACCAACCCAGTACCGATGATTATTATTGGTAACGATTTTATGGGGCAGGCAGGGGCGGGAGGCGATCCAATTGATGGCGATCTTAGTCTTATTCCACCCGTTGGTATTTTAGGTGATGTGGCGCCGACAGTTCTTAAATTGCTTGGGGTTGAGCAGCCGCCAGATATGACCGGACAGTCGCTTATTTAACAAGATTGAAAAAACCACCCTTTTGGGTGGTTTTTAGTTGAGTGCTGTGCGAATACTTTTGAGAACCATTTCTTCAGTTTCTTTGAGGGTTTTTCCGGTAAATGAGACACGAGCTTGTTTTTTGTTGCCGGTTGGGTTGTGGTCTTTGGTGAGAGCTAGGGCGTCGTGATTTTTTTCGGTGGCAATCAGACCACTTACTTTGTTTTCTCCGCCAGCTTCGTAGAGGATGACAATAATTTTTGCTTCAGGAGCGTTGCTAATAAGCTCGTCAACAATCCCATTTAAATCATCTTCGGTGGCGCCGGTACGAGCGAAGTCGCCACGGGTGAGAGTGGTGGAAACAATGCCGTGTTGGCTATCGTGCTCAAGATGACTGAGGGCTTGTCCCCACAGTTTGAGAGCTGACATAGAGCGGTTGCGGAACAGGTATTGCATAATGGTTTCGCGCTCAGCCCCAAAATTAATAAGTTCGCTTGCAATTTGCAAGGTATGCGGGGTGACGGTGTTGTGGCGGAAGCTTTTGGTGGCAACAGTCATGCCAGCCAGGAGGGCAGTAGCAAGAGCGGCATCCATTTTTTCTGGAGAGATTTTTTTGATGAGTTTATAGACTACTTCGGAGATAGAGGTGCTTGCGACATCAACAATCGGTAATTGGCCGTAACGTTCGTTGTTTGGTTGGTAGTCAATATTAATAATCGGCGCTTTGTAGAAGAGGTCGGTGTTGTTGTAGAAGGTGGTGCCGAGTGATTCAAGATCGGGAATACCGAGTGTGATTACTAAGTCGTATTTAAAAGAAGTGGTAGCAGTGCGTAAATCATTTTTGGAAATAATACCTTCTTTTGGGGTGATATAAATAGACAAAGTGTCGTCTTTGATATCGTAGCTCAAGGTTTCGACAGGGCTTTTGGCAACGTCTACTTTAATAATAAACTTTTGGAGATGTTCCAGGGTTGGTTTAATTTTTTTGGCATTTGGTAAGAAGCCGAGTTGTTTTTGGGTGGTGTAGTCGTTTACGACAATATCAGCCTGTTTGTGGTATTTTTCAAAAAAGTGCTGAAGGGCGAGAGCGGATACGACAGCATCAGTGTTTGGGGTATGGCAAAGCACCAAGATGTAGGTACTCTCGGCGATGAGGCGTTCGATTTGTTGTGTTTCTTGTAAAGCCATAAAAAACGGTACACCGCTTTCGCGACGTCCCCTTGTGTTCAAATAACAGCTTAGTTTAGCAAAGAAACGGCTAGGTGTCAAACCTGTAAGCTTGGGGTGACCCTGTGGATAGAAAAAGCCTAGTAATTAAGCCAAAAACTTGCTTTTTAGGGCGGTTTTTTGTACACTTAACCAGTACTTACAATTCTTCTTTATGACTGTAGAATTACCGAAAGCTTACGAGCCTAAAAATTACGAAGACGCGACCTATAAGCGCTGGGAAGAGAGTGGTTTGTTCAATCCTGATGTTTGTATTGAAAAAGGGGTCACCAAAAAGAATGCTGACCCATTTACGATTGTGTTGCCTCCACCAAACGTCACTGGCACGCTCCATATGGGGCATGCGGCCATGCTCGCGATTGAAGACGTCTTGGTGCGCTATCACCGAATGAAAGGCGATAAGACGCTGTGGGTGCCAGGGACTGATCATGCGGCGGTTGCGACTGAATCAAAGGTAGAAGGTAAATTGATCAAAGAAAAAGGTTTTACCAAACCAAAAGAAGAGCTTGGTCGTGAGAAGTTTTTGGAACATGTTCGTCAGTTTGCCAAAGATAGTCACGATACAATTGTTACGCAGAGTAAAAAAATGGGTTCATCACTCGATTGGAGTCGTGAAGCCTACACGCTCGATGAGCCGCGTAGTCGTGCTGTCCGTACTGTCTTCAAAAAAATGTATGACGATGGTTTGATTTACCGTGGGTATCGGGTTATTAACTGGTCGGTCAAAGGGCAGAGCACCTGTAGTGACGACGAGCTGGTCTATGTTGATCGCCCGGGAAAATTGTATTACTTCAAGTATTCTAAAGAGTTTCCAATTACAATTGCTACCACTCGCCCAGAAACCAAGCTGGGGGATACCGCTGTCGCAGTGCATCCAGATGACGCGCGTTACCAAAAGTATATTGGTAAGTCATTTACGGTGGATGTTGGCGCGGCGAAGCCTCTAACCATTGCGATTATTGCGGATGTTGGGGTCGAAATGGACAAAGGTACCGGCGCGCTTGGGGTGACGCCAGCACATAGTGCTATTGATTTTGAAATGTATACTAAGCAAAAAGCGCTTGGTAATGATATTGGCCTTATTCAGGTGATTGGTGAAGATGGAAAAATGACCGCAGCAGCTGGCAAAAACTATGCCGGTCTTACCGTGAAAGAAGCTCGGGCGAAATTTGTTGAACATCTGCAAGCAGAAGGGTTGCTTGAAAAAGAAGAAGATATCATGCAAAGCGTTGGCACGTCTGATCGCTTTAGTGATATCGTTGAGCCACTGCCAAAAACACAGTGGTTTGTGGATGTGAATAAAAAATTTGTCTTGAAACATTCTGAAATTAAAGGGGTGAAGTCTGGTACTAAAATTTCTCTCAAAGAATTAATGCAAGCAGCGGTGAATGGGGGAGACATTGCGATTGTGCCAGATCGTTTTAATAAAACGTATTTTCATTGGATTGATAACCTTCGCGACTGGTGTATTAGTCGTCAGATTTGGTTTGGGCATCAGATTCCGGTGTGGTATAAGGGCGAAGAAATGTATTGCGATGTAGAAGCGCCGAAGGGTGACGGCTGGGTACAGGATGCTGATACATTAGATACATGGTTTTCTTCTGGTCTGTGGACGTTTTCCACGCTCGGCTGGCCTGACGCTACAAAAGATCTTAAAACGTTCCATCCAACGTCTGTTCTTGAGACTGGTTACGATATTCTGTTTTTCTGGGTGGCGCGCATGATTCTTATGACCACCTATACTCTTGGTACTGTGCCGTTTAAGACGGTCTATCTCCACGGGTTGGTGCGTGATGATCAGGGGCGCAAGATGAGTAAAACCCTTGGTAATATTATTGACCCGCTCGACATGAATGCTAAGTATGGCACCGATGCCACTCGTTTGTCGCTTTTGATTGGCGGTAGTCCGGGCAATGATGTGAAGTTGTCAGAAGAAAAGATTGCCGGTTTTCGTAATTTTGCGAATAAGCTGTGGAACATTTCTCGCTTTATGCTTCTGACGATTGAAAAACCACGAGTAGATTGCAAAGAGCCAAAAGCCAAGACGTTGGCTGATGAATGGATTTTATCTAAACTCCATACGATTATTCTTGATACGACCAACAATCTTGAAGCGTTTAATTTTTCGTATGCTGGGGAACGTCTCCGTGATTTCACTTGGAGCGATTTGGCTGATTGGTATTTGGAAATTGCCAAAGTGGAAGGCGAAAAATCTGACATACTCAACTATATTTTAAATACTATTTTGAAACTTTGGCATCCGTATATGCCTTTTGTAACTGAGACTATTTGGCAAGAAGTCTATGGTCAATCGGCGATGCTGATGGTGGAAGCTTGGCCAACTGCTAAAAAATCTAAAGATGCTGGTGAGTTTGAAACGATCGCTCAGCTCGTGACTGGCATTCGTTCGCTTCGTAGCGATAACAAAATTGAACCAGCTAAAAAGCTAGACGCGCTGATTATTGGTAAAAAAACTAAGCTTATTGAGGAAAATAGTGAGGTTATCAAAGCGCTGGCTCGTCTTGAAAAGTTGGAGATTGTAGCGAAAGGCACTAAACCAGCTCAAGCGGTTGGTTTTGTAGAAAGCGGTTTGGAAGTGTATTTGAATTTGGGCGGTGTGGTTGATGCGGCTAAAGAAAAAGACCGTTTGACCAAAGAATTGGCAGAAATTGCTAAATATATTCCATCGGTTGAAGCCAAATTGGCTAATCAGGATTTTGTGGCGCGAGCGCCGGCTGTGGTGATTGAAGGTGAGAAGAAAAAGCTGGCTGACGCCAAAGATAAATATCTTAAATTACAAGAACAACTAAGTCATCTATCATAAGCTGTATGAAAGTTTCTACTGATGAAGTAAAAATTCAAGAGTTACTTGCTCGCGGTGTAGAAAATATCTACCCGAAAAAAGAATTCTTGGAAAAAGAATTGAAATCTGGTCGCCAACTGACTCTCTACACCGGCTACGACCCAACTGCGCCAACGCTCCACATTGGGCATGGTATTAGCATGCTTAAACTTCGTCAGTTTCAAGATTTGGGACATAAGATTATCATGTTGATTGGTGATTTCACCGGCATGATTGGCGACCCAACAGATAAAACATCTACTCGCAAGAAACTGACTCGCGAGGAAGTTTTGGTTAATTGTAAAAATTATCAGAAACAAGCTTCATCCATCTTAGCTTTTGATGGTCCTAATCCAGTTGAGGTGAAATACAACAGCTCCTGGCTTGGCAAGATGACTTTTGCTGATGTGCTTGAGTTGTCGAGTCATTTTACCGTTCAACAAATGTTTGAGCGTGACATGTTTCAGCGCCGGGTGCAAGAAGACAAGCCGGTGTATTTACATGAATTTTTGTATCCGATGATGCAAGGCTACGACAGTGTGATGATGGATGTTGATGGGGAAGTGGGCGGCAACGATCAGACCTTCAACATGTTGGTTGGTCGTGATTTGATGAAAGATTTGAAGAATAAAGAAAAGTTTGTGCTGACCGTTAAGTTATTAGCCGATGATAGTGGTAAGAAAATGGGTAAATCCGAAGGTAATATGATTGCCTTTACTGATGCTCCGGAAGATGTTTTTGGTAAAGTGATGCGTTGGACTGACGGGATGATTGCACCTGGTTTTGAGATTTGTACCACTGTGCCAATGGGTGAAATTAAAGAGATGCAGACAGCGATGAAAAAAGGCGAGAACCCTCGCGATTTCAAGCTTCGCTTGGCTTATGAAATTACCAAAACTTTTTTGGGTGAGAAGGCGGCCGAAGTTGGTAAGGCTCATTTTGCCAGTGTGATTCAAGATAAAGAAAAACCAACAGATATTCCTGAGCTGAAGCCGTCAAAATATGACATTGTCACCGTGTTATTTGAGGCAAAATTGGTAGCCACCAAATCCGAAGCACATCGGGCAATTGAGCAAGGTGGTGTCAAAATTGATGATGAAAAAGTTACAGCGGTTGATCAGATGGTAAAAAAGGGGAGTGTAGTACAAAAAGGCAAACGCTTCTTCGTCAAAGTAAAATAATATATTTTAAAAAGAACCTCGAAGTGAGGTTCTTTTTATTTTAGCCAAGTTTATTGAAAGCATCGTCGAGTTCGTCATCACTGATGTCTATTTTTTCTTTTTTGCCGGCGTTAGATTTTTCAGCAGCTAAGCGTTCAATTTCGTTATCGATCATAATGCGACGCATTGCTTCTTTTTGTCGGTCCATTTCGGCGGCGCCAACATTTTTTTCAATACTAGCTCGCATCTTGGTCAGGACATTGGCATTTTTTGCTTCGTTGGCCTCGCGTTCTTGCAGTTCAGTTTCTACATTTTTCATCGCTTGTTCAACGATGGTGAGCTTGTCTTCGGTTGAGAAGGAGGCGAGTGGGTTGCTGTCGCCAGTGTCTGATGCAACTTTGACTTTGGCCAGATTTGCTTCAAGAATATCACCGAGCTCATCATCGCCGATGTCTTCGAGTGGGTTTTTTTGTTCCTGTGTATTTGGGTTGTATTTTAGCGTGTCTCCCATAGAGAGAAGGTTAAGAATATGTACCTATAGTAGTAGTTTTTACTAGCACTGTCAAGATATTTTTTGGCTTATTTTAGCCATTATTTTTGTTCACAACCTTGACAATAGGCATTTTTTATGGTAGGTTAGCGCTTAGTATGGGCACGGTGCCTGTACACCACTCTCACCGCCTAGGAGGGCGTCATGAGCGAAACGAGCGAGTCTTTGGAAATGAGTCGTCGTATTTCGGAGCTTGAAATGAAGGTGGATCACACCTTGCACGTAGAGCGTGTCGGGGCGTCGCCGTTCAATGGTGTGCTCAAGCGCGTCGAGCACTTCAGGAGCAAGATCGTGGCCGTGTTCCAGGTCGGCGAAGAGTACCCTGAGAGCAAGAAGGGTGGCCTGTTCCGACTGGAGCTCGAAGAGATGGGGTCGTACGTCGACCACGGCCTCGCGGCTTCTGCGCACTCGATGTAGGCTGTCATGGACCAGCGCCAGCCGGGTGGTCGGTCTGAAGAAGAGATGGGTTTTTCACCCAACGCATGGAGGACAATCATCGTCATCGGTGGCATTGAGTTTATTATCGCCGCCGTGGTGCTGTTCGTCGTGTGGTAGCTGACAGAAGGTTCACCGTGCAATTTTCACTTTTCGCGTTAGCAGGTTGCGCGAAGTGATATAACTTCCTCAACCTGCTGACAAAAAGCAACTCGTTATCGGGTTGTTTTTTTATTTGACACTCAGAGCTCTGGCGCGTTAGTGTAGAAATAGCTCGCTCTTCGTGCGAGCGGATTGGAGGTGTGCCCATGGTGCGTCGAATCCGGTTCTTTATCTGTCATTGTAAGGATTTTAACCACCCCCACGGCTACATCTATGTGGAGGGCCGAGAAATGCCGACCCCGGTCGCTTTTTCGGTTGAGTACTGTTTGCGCTATCTCAAGCTGCTTGTTTTGCAGGGGCACTTGAGTAATAGTAATGACGGTAATGAGGTGTATCGGGCTATTATGGCCTCACCTTTGCCGGTAAATGGTACTTTGGACGATGTTCGTAATTTTACGCTTCTTGGTCAGGTAGGAAGTGACCAAACGGACGATTATGAAATTGACGTGTCAGCGTTCTACTGTGAAGAAGCGTTTGACACCATCAAGACATTGTTCGACGAGGAAGATGCCCGCCGCCCTTTGCTCTCTTTGCGCCCACTTCGCCTGTTTCCGAGCTAGGAGGTTCCAGTGTTTCCAGATCTGCGCACGAAGAGTGTGTGACAAGCTGTTCTCAAAAAACAGCTTGTCCACCTTCACAAACAACTCATGCTAATGAGTTGTTTGTGTTTATAGACAGCGAGGCGACGAGCATGCTACAGTATTTATAATTATTTCATCTTTATTTTATCTCTACTATGTATACGGAAACGGCGATGCCGGCAGAGCGGACAAAAAAACAAAATATACTTCGTGTAGAGACAAGAGTGCAGATGCGTGTAATGGAAGCACTTGGTTTTTTGAAGAATGGTTTATCTGAAGATGCTATCAACGAAGTTTTTTTGGAATGGAACGAGCACAACGCTGGTGTGTTTCGTGATGTCTTCACTAGAATCTACGAGCCGGGGGTGGATGACGAGGAAAAATTAGTTGAAGCTATTCTTCAAGATAAAGAAATTGCGCAGTTATCCACACCTCGAAACACACAGTAGGGAGAAAATGTGGTATACTCAGATACAAGGAGGGGGAAATAATCCCATTAGTGGGATTGTTTTTATATAACATATGCTCTATGAGCTCCAAAAATAGTTTGGCGATCGCACTTGTGGCGATTTTTTTGTTTATGGGGACTTTATCTTTCCTTTATCTGCGACAAGATATACTCCAAGGTGAAGATGATAGCAGCCTTCTTAGTGAGTTGCGCGAGTCTATTCTTCGAGACGAGCGCGCACAGTACGAATCGGCTCTAGCTGATATGCAGGGCGGAAAAACCCCACAAGAAACTTTGGCTTTGTATGTGGCAGCAGTTTCGCGTGGAGATTTTTCTTTGGCTAGTAGTTATTTGGTAGCCACTAAACAGCAAGAAGAGCGCCAAGAGTTGGTGCGTTTATCTGAAAAAAATAATCTTTCACAGTATGTAACTATTCTTTCAGCTCTGCGTCCATATGGTGAAGTGTCTAATTCGACATTTACTATGCGGGCCACAACCACACAGGGGGCGTACTACTATATTCGATTTATCCGTTATCCCAATAGTATTTGGAAAATAATGGATAGTTAATTCTTCTATACATATGTCGCAAAGGAGGGGAAAGGTGTTTTTTTTGTTGCTAATTTTTATCTTATTAGGAGTTCTTATTCCGATTTTGCTTCTGTCATATGATGACGAAACAACTCATCCGGCGTTGACTGACGAAATGGTGGAATTGTTTAATAAAACGTACCCTAGTCGTGCTCTGACTGCAGAAGAAAAGGAATTGGTGGTACAAGGAAGTATTGATGAGGATGTGTGGCCTCGTTGGATAAATCATTTTTACGACCCAATCCTTAATCAAGGATGGACCGGGGAGCACTTTGGGCGAATTTCTTCCACAACTGCCCAACTTCTGTCCCGCATACTGCTATCCGATGTGTCCCCGCTTACTTCCAAACGCTGGGCTGAATCGTCAGAGGCTCAAATGCGGTATCGTGATTTCGGTGGAGATAGGAGTTGGCAGCGTGGATTATACACAATGACTGTTCAGCAGGATAGAAAAGAGTCTTTGCGTATTTTGGGACATGTTTTACACCTGCTTGAAGATGCGACAGTACCAGACCATACTCGCAATGATACACATGCCCACCCACTGTATTCGTTAACGGGTGATATTGGAAGTCCGTACGAATTGTACGCCAGCCAATTTTTTCGGTCGCACATGCCTATCACCGCAGAATCTTTATGGAAAATGGGGGATCGGCCTATTCATGTTTCGTCGCTTGGTTGGTGCTTTGACTCGTTAGCATATTATTCAGCCACTCATTTTTTTAGTAAAGACACTATCACAAACACTCGCTATGCTTTGCCAGCAGTGGTGTCGGTTGATACTGAATTTGCCTATGGGCGAGATGAACGTGGGGTGGTTTTTCCTCTGGCTCGTGTTGAAGTGATTAAATCTGATGGTATTTTTAAGAAAATATTCTCGTTAGCATCGCCGCAAGAGACGGTTATTTTGGAGGCATACTTTAAACGTCTTTCTCGGCAGGCCATTCTTTATGGGGCGGGTGTTATAGCGTTGTTTTTTGATGAAGTTGAGGCGATAGAGCGTGGCGATATGACCAAGCCGGTTGTCGCTCGTCCGGAGTCAAAGGTGTTTTCGCTTTTGACAGGCGTGACCTATTTTAAAACACTTGCACTCGCGTTTGTTGATGATGTGCGTAGTATTTTTTTGAGCTCAGAAAGTGATGAACTTTCTCCTGCGCCGTCTAAAATTTCAGTAGCAGCTTCTTCTTCGGCTGTCATTCAATCTCCAAAAACATTGTCAGGTCAGGTTCTTGGGATAAAAGTTGTTCCGACATTTTCTGTGATTTCTGATAAGCCCGTGGCGTTTGAAGTTGTTTCGCCTGTTAATGAATTACAGCCGATCGTCGTTGATTATCCGGTATATCTACCAAACGCTGTCCCCGCCACCGAGTTTATTCCCTCTGGTGGTGGAGCTGCTCCGGCTGTTTTTGCGCCGGTCGTTTCAGGAGAGGCTAGTCTTGTGTTATCTATTCCGCCCGCAACAACGTCAACTGGAGTTGAAACAACTAGTTTGTCTTCATCTGCTGTTACAACAACGACGTTAATTGAGATGGGACTAATGCCCACTTCTACGCCTCTTGTAATAGCAACCACTACACTCGTCGTTACTTCGACTAGTGTAGTTGTAAACGAGCTATCTGCCCCAGTGGTAGTTATTAACGAAATTGCTTGGGCGGGGACGGGGCAGACCACTCAATTTGATGAATGGTTTGAGCTCAAAAATACTACCGATGCTCCAATAGATATTACTGGTTGGCAGGTGCGGGTTGATACTGTTCTATGGTTTGTAAGTAAATCGCCTAACAGAGTTATTCCTCCACAAGGATTTTTGTTGTTGGAAAAAATGCGTGATCAGGCGGTAAATGATGTAACTGCTGACATTATCTATAGTGATATTACTTTTCGAGATACTGGTGGAACGATTGCTCTTTTTAATTCTTCAAGCACGTTGATTGATAGCGTTTCGTTTAATCAGGGTTGGCCAGCAGGGAATACCACTTCGTTTGCCTCTATGGAGCGTATTTCGGCTAGTGCAAGCAGTAGCGATCCGACTAATTGGCAAAGCAGCCTTGGTAGTCGCGTTGTTGGGCGGGCGCAAAATGGTGCGTATCTCAAGGCTTCACCACGCCAAAGTAATTTTGGTTCTTTAGTCTTGGATGGTGTAGAAAATGATTGCCACCGGACACTTTCTCCGGCGCATAATCCATATTTATTGCAGTATTATCAGATTCCTCAAGGGTGTACGGTAAATGTTTCTCCCGGTGTAGTTATAAAAAGCTATTATACTGACGCGCGATTGGATGTGTATGGATCTTTAAAAGCCCAAGGTGATAGTGAAAATCAGATAGTTTTTACATCTGGCAGAGATGCAACTCTTCATCTTGTGGGTTCCTGGCCTTCGTCTACCCCGCAAGCCGGCGATTGGCGCGGTCTTCGATTTTATCCTGGTTCATCAGGCGAGCTGTCGTATGCCGTGGTTCGTTTTGCAGGTCGACCGTTTCGTTTGGCTAATGATGTTTTTAGTTCTTTTTTCACTCAAGCTGTTCGAATCGAAAGCGCTAATTTACTGATTCGTAGTTCCGTCTTTAGCGACAATGGTCCAACGACGATTTTTGCCTCGGGCGGTTCGGTTGACGTGTTGAATACAAATTTTATTCGTGGTGAAAAAGCTGTTGAAACGGAAAGCGCAATTCTTTCGATTGGTGAGTCAACCTTTGATTCGTTTACCCATTCGGAAGGCCCAATTCGGGTTAGTGGTGTTTGGCCAGTAGTATCTCAGCTGAAGTTTAGTAATTCGGTTTTTTCAGGTGTGCACAGTATTGGGGCGCTTATCACTTCTACCGTCTCTATATCAAAAGATTGGCCAATGCTTCTAACCAATACGACTATCTCTCCAACAGGAAAAATGAGTATCGAATCAGGTAGTCATATTTTTATGCGAGATAGCTCACTACTTGAAGTGAAAGGCGAACTTGATGTACAGGGTGTGGAAGCTGACCCAGTTATTTTTTCTTCCTTTGGTTCAGAGAAGTGGTGGAACGGAATTCGTTTTGTCGGAGGAGTGGGGCGTATATCAGGAGCTCAAGTAACCGGAGCTAATTACACATTTCCGTTTGTGCCAGATTTTGGTGGAGCGATTACAGCTTCTCTTCAAAGCGATGTGGTGATTACGAATAGTTCGATTATTGATAATCGCGCACCAGGCAATACAATATACTCTTCGCAATCAAAACTGGTGATAGAAAATACGCGCTTGGGTCATTCCACGCTTCCGGGGCTTTCAACTACAGGGCTTTTGGTTGATGGGGGAGAAGTGTATTTGCAAAATGTAGAAATAGCCAACGTTTTGTACGGTCTTCGGGTGGGGACCTCTTCAACCACCATCAATGGTTTGCCAGAAAATGTCACGTTCTCTAGTGTAGTCTATCCGTTTGATCCAGTTCCGTCAGCTTCAGCCACCTCAACCAATTCGTGACAAAACCCGCCCCCTTTGCTATACTCCGAGCATTGACTATACCTACTATGCAAAGCTGGCAATCTATTATTGAAAAACTATTGGTTAAGGCGGGGGTGGCAGGGGAAATCACCTTTTCGACCCCACCAAAGCCGGAAATGGGTGATTTTGCCTTTCCGTGTTTTGCGATGGCTAAATCAGCAGGTAAGAACCCGGTTGAGGTAGCCAAAGAGTTAGCTTCGGCAGTTGTGCTCAACCCAAAGCTTGGAATTGAGCGAGTTGTGGCGTTTGGCCCCTACGTTAATTTCTTTGTTCGTTCAGAGGCGGTGATTGCTGACGTTGTTTCGGCTATTTTGGAAGACAAAGAAAAGTACGGTGTCGTGAAGTTGGAGAAAAAGAAAATGCAAAAAGTTTTGATTGAATATCCGTCTAATAACACCCATAAAGAATTCCATATCGGGCATTTCCGCAATGTTTGTATTGGTAATACTTTGGTTGGTCTCTATCGCTCCAATGGTCATCATGTGACGGTGGTAAATTATCTCAACGACTTTGGTGCTCATGTAGCTAAATGTTTGTGGGGCTTGTTTAAATTTCATGCTGATGAAGCTCCGCCAGAAAACAAACAAAAATGGTTGGGCATGATTTATGCCGAAGCGAGTCAGTATATTGTCGATCATCCGGAGGCGGCCGATGAGGTGGCGGTTATCCAAAAACAATTGGAAGCGAAAGATCGCGGTATTTGGCGCACTTTTATGACCACTCGCGAGTGGAGTACCAAAAAATTTGAAGCACTCTTCAAAGAATTAGGAGTAAAACACGACGCGGTCTTTTTTGAAAAAGATATTAAAGCTACTGGGCAGGGCATTGTTGACGATCTTTTGAAGCGTGGTATTGCGACAGTGGGCGAGGGCGGGGCGATTATTGTCGATCTAACTTCCTACGGTCTTGATGTTGCTTTGGTGCGCAAATCCAACGGCGTTGGCTTGTACCTCACCAGTGACTTACCATTGGCTGAGTTGAAGTTCAAAAAATTCGCTGTTGATGAAAGTATTGTGATTACCGGCCAAGAACAAACGTTCTATTTCCGACAGCTCTACAAAATTTTAGAGCTTATGGGATTCAAGAAAAAACTGACGCACATTAATTACGGCTTGGTGACCTTGCCAGAAGGCAAAATGTCTTCGCGTACCGGCAATGTTATTTTGTACGAAGATTTGCGCGACACCGTGCTTGAAAGTTTGCTTGTAGCTACCCGAGAACATCATCCAGAATGGTCTGATAAGAAAATTCATGCCACCGCTAAAGCGCTCACTATGGCTGCGCTTAAATTTGATATGCAAAAGCATGAAGCGAATAAAAATATTGTTTTTGATACCAAAGAGGCTACATCGGTGGAAGGCTTCAGCGGCCCGTACGTGTTGTACGCCATTGCTCGTATTAATAGTATTGTGAAAAAAGTAGGGGAATTAAGTGGGGCTCCTGATTTTTCACTTCTCACCGCTCCGCAAGAAAAAGAGTTGGCAGTGATGCTTGGTAATTTTGGTGCGGTGACCCAAAAAGCGCTCGAGCAGTATAATCCTTCGGTGATTGCCCGTTATGCCTTTGATACTGCTAAAGCCTTTAATGACTTTTATAACACTTGTAGTATTGCTGGGGCTGAGAATATGGCTTTGACCAAAGCTCGTCTGGCGCTCGCGCTGGCTGCCAAACAAGGACTGACTAATACTTTGGCACTTCTCTCAATCAACCCTGTTGATGAAATGTAGGTCTAAAATGCGTTTATCCACATAAGTACACCTGTATAGTACACCTCAAAAGGTGTACTATATGTTTTAGTATGCCTAAAAAGTCCACAATTGAAGGGGTGGAGCGAGTGACGCTCAAACTGCCAAAGTCAGTGGCAGCGTATTTTCGTAAGACGTTTCCACATGGTCGGCGAAGTGAGTTTGTCGTGGAGTGTTTGGAACGTTTTCGTCGTGAAGCAGAAATTAAAGCGATAGAGGATGAACTTGAGGGCATTGGTAAAAACCGCACTTAGTATGCCATTTGATTTTGACACAATGTATTGTGGAGCTATTAAACGCGGAGATATTTTTATAGCTCAGATTGAAGGGGTGGATACATTGGTTGTCGTTTTGCAGGATACGCTTCTTAATGAGCGGCTAAGTTCGGTCTTGGTGGTGCCGGTGGAGCCGTATGTAAACAAGAATAAAGTTTTTAAAAATGAAGTAGTCCTCAAAACTAAAGATACTGGTCTTGGTGAAGAGGGGGTTTGCCGATTATATGAAATGACTCGGTTGGGGCGCGAGCATTTACTGGCGAAAAAAGGTGAAGTCTCTCGCGGTTTGCTGCAAGCACTCTATGAGGCGCTCGATATTAATTTGGGACGATTTCGTGATTAGTGTGTCCTTTGGCTAAAGCTTCGTTTGGCGAAGTTGTGGCGAGGGGGCAATGTCGCTCTTTCTATTTCTGCCCACCAGGGCAATGAGGTGCGCTATGCGTGATCGGCATACTGTTTTGCCACGGGTGGCTTTTGGAAGTAACGCTCTACTGCCTGGGTATCTGTCGTCCCAGCTGATTGGCGAATGTCTGAATGACACTGGTTGCAACTGGCCGGATCTCGACAAGGGCGAAGTGCCTGGTCTTGTCGACTGGTTCAGTTTTCCGGTGATTCCGCCGCCGCGTAGTCACGCCCAGCCTGTTCGGGTAGATTTTGACATCGTGCCGGTGTTTGGTCCGCGGTTTTTTCGTGAGACCAAGGGTGAGAACAAAGCCTACACGTGGGCTGAGTTTTTTGCTCTTCGGGCGGTTTTGAATGCGCTCCGTAATAAGGTTCCTCTGACGATTGGTTGGGGGGCGTTCATGAAGAACGCGACTGATCACGGAGAAGTTTTTTTGAATCGTCACCCGGAATTGGCTCGATCTGTCACGACGACACATGGTGATGCTGGAACGGCTCACCTTCTGCTCGAGACCATTCGCCTGGCGGAATTCAAGCCGGGGTTCCGAGTGGCCATTATTGGCGCTAATGGAGCTATTGGCGATCTCGTGTCGCGCACTTTGCCTCGGCTTCGGCCAGAGGCCATTGTGCTCGTGGGGCGTCCTGATAAGCCGGGCGAGCGTAAAAACCTCGACCGATTGGAAGTGCTCCAAAGCGAGGTTCGATTGGACGATGGTGAAGTGGTGGTGTCGCAAGATGCTACGACCGCCTGCGTTCAGCACCGGGTCAACCTGGTGATTCTCGCTACCAACGGCGATGTGTTCCAGCCTTCGATGGTAAATCCAGGGACGCTCGTTCTCGACATCACAACTCCGGCGGCCACGCGGGAGGAAGATGATTGGCAGGGGAAACTGGTTCTCACCTCCGGGTGTGGCCATATCCCTGAAATTGCTTTGCCAGAGCGTTTTGGACTTCATCGGGGAGTGCCACTTGAAGATGTTGGAGCGGGCGGACACCTCACATTGTGGGGGTGTACGCTTGAAACGATTGCTCGGGCAATGTACGGCTTCAAGGGGCATGTGGTTGGTGCGCATATCCCGATTGAAGAGCTTGAGTGGTGTGAGAAGTTTTTTCCGCCCCTCGGCTTTGCTCCGCAGGCTCCGGTTAGTTTCGGCCGGGTTCACTCCTGGGAGTATGTCGCTGAGTTCGTTCGTCATTCGGCTCCGCCTCCGACTCGGAGCCGTGCCGTTCAAAGCGGCGCGCATCAGTAAGTAGGTTTTTTCTTCTGCAACGGAAGAATGAATCTCGATTTGGCAGACCGACCCCGCGTGCAACACGCGGGGTCAACTGTTTTTAGACAGACTTTTTTGTGGTATACTATTCCTAGTATGCTTCTTGACTTCTATACTATTTTACCGTTCACTTGTGCGTTCTTCGTCTTGTTGTTCGGTTTATTTATTTTACAAAAAGATGTTCGCTCACGCATGAACCAACTACTGTTTGGTTTTTGTATGAGTATGTTTTGCTGGATGCTCGGCACATTTATGATGTTTGCGTTTCGCAACGAGCCAAATGCCGCGGTGTTTTGGGATAAGATTGTCTATGCTGGTGTGGCCTTTATGCCACCGTTCATGCATCATTTTAGTTTGATTTTTACCAATCGCTTGCGCCAACAACGAGCGCTTCTAGTTTTAAACTACTTATTAGCTATTAGTTTTGCTGTTGCGACAAGGTCACCGTACTTTGTTGATGGGGTTAATTATTTTTGGTGGGGTGTCCATAGTCAGGCGCGCATTTTACATCATTTTTTCTTGGGATATTTTTTCCTTGGCACCGGTCTCTTCTTTAGTAACTTGATGTCGTTTTTTAGAAAGACGACGGAGCGTATTGTTCGCTTGCAGACAATTTATGTATTCATCGCCTTTGCGATCGTGATTTTTATCGGCGGATCGGCTTATTTGTTTGCCTACAACATTGATACACGGTTTCCATTTTCGTATCTCACCGGTTTAATTTTCCCAGTGATGTTGTTTTATGCAGTTAGTCGTCACCATCTCTTGGGGACAAAAGTTATTGCCACCGAAGTGCTGGTTGGTTCTACTGTTTTTACCATGGTGATGCAAATCTTCTTCGCTCGTTCCTTGTTTGATATTGCTCTGCGTGTGGTGTTTGCAGTGGTGGTCGCGGCGATTGGTTTGCAGTTGATTAAATCTGTTGGTAAAGAAGTAAAACGTCGTGAAGAAATTACCCAGCTCGCGCAGTCGCTTGAGCAGGCCAATCTTCGTCTGCAAGAGCTCGATCGCCAAAAGACCGATTTCTTGTCGATTGCAGCGCATCAGCTCCGCACTCCGTTATCTATTTTAAATGGGTATATTGAGCTTATTCGCGACGGTGGCTATGGCAAAGTCACCAAGAAAATGGTGGAAGTGCTCGGTAATATGGACGAAAGTAATTCGCGCCTCGTGAAATTGGTTGATGAATTTTTGAATATTACCCGCATTGAACAGGGGAGAACGAAGTTTGATTTTGTGAAGCATGACATGGCGGACATTGTTTTGAGTGTTGAACACGAACTCAAAGATAGAGCAGAACAAAAAGGGCTCAAGATTGACTCAGTACTTCCTAAAAATAGCCCAGCAGTGATGATTGATGAAGAAAAGATTCGTCATGTACTCTTTAATTTTGTGGATAATGCTATTAAATATAGCACCAAGGGGACGATTGTGGTGTCAGTTCGACGTGAGGATACGTCTTTGGTGGTGGAAGTAAAGGATCGTGGTTTTGGCTTTGATAAAGTTGATGCGGCCAATTTCTTCCAGAAGTTTTATCGGGGCAACAATGTGAAGGGTACTAACGTCAACGGCACAGGTTTGGGGCTCTATGTATGTCGTAAGTTTATCGAAGCACATCAGGGTAAGATTTGGGCTCATAGCACTGGTCTTGGCAAGGGGAGTAGCTTTGGTTTTTCTGTCCCGCTCGACCATACCGGTTGATGAATACCAAAAGTAGTCAGCGCGCTGTTTGTCAATTTTTTTAAAAAGTTGTATACTATCCCTATTCTTCAATCTTTTCCCCTTCATCATTTAACTTCGTCAATTCTATGATTTTTCAAAAAAATGCCTCCAGCAAACAATCTTTTGAGCTTGAAGGTATGGACGTCGATGCTCCAATGGCCGAAGAAGGTCATGACGAAGTAGAAACCGTGGTTGGCCCATCGGTGAATGTTGAAGGTGATTTTGCCTCTGAAGGCAACATTATTGTTAAAGGAACAGTAGCTGGTAGCGTTCACACGAGTCGTCATTTGTCGGTTGAGCCTGGGGCTCGCATCACCGCCAATGTTCGCGCCGGCTCGGCTCAAATTGCTGGTGAGGTGCGCGGGAATATGAAAATTAAAGAAATGCTTGAACTCACTTCCACCGCTCGCGTTATGGGAGATATTGAAGTTAAAACATTGGTGATTGAAGCTGGGGCGTTGGTTGCTGGTAAAGTTCTAATGCCAGGGCTTGAAGCTGCTGAAACAAAACGATCTTCTAAGACGTCTTCAAAAAAATCCGAAGAAGTTGAAATGTCCGCTTAACAATTGTTGGTTTCCTGTCTTTTCCTGCTATGTACGTGTATTTGTATGACAATTTTTTGCGTGACAAAAAATACGCTTCCCTTATCAAAGCGATAGAAATCAGTTTGACTGACTATGGTATTGCTGGGAAGATTTTGCGTTTGACTAATTTTACCGACGCCAAGCCGATCGTGGAAGACGAAATTCGTCGTGGTGCCAAAACGATTGTGGTGGTGGGTAACGACAGCACTTTTGGTCATGTCTTGTCTCGAGCGGCGACGGCCGAGTGTTCTTTTGGTTTTTTGCCAGTTGGCCCAAACAATACTATTGCTTCGGTGCTTGGTATTCCGGTGGGGCTTGAAGCATGTGATGTTTTGTCGCGTCGTCGGATTGAAAAATTAGATATTGGTTGGGTCAATAATCGTTTTTTTATCTCTCAGCTTCATGTGAAGCCAGCTAAGCTGGAAGTGGTATACGACGAACGTTTTCGAGTAACGGCTGAAGATAAGATGGAAGTAGTAGTATGTAATTTGCAGCCATTTTTTTGGAAAAAGAATAAAAAAGATGCGGAAACTCGCGTGGTCCACCCCCAGGATAATAAGCTTGAAGCCTTTCTTCGCCCCTTGACAAAGAAGCGCTGGTGGGGGTATACATATGAGGATCCAAGCATATTCCCCTTTGAAGAAATGGAGATCACCAGCAAAGAACCATTCGTGGTTGAAGCCGATGGTCGAGTGACTAAAGAAATCCGTTTAAAGATTACTTTGGCTCACGGAAAAGTGGAAATGGTCGTTGGTCGACATCGCAAGTTTTGATGTCACACCTGCTCAGGTGGCGAAATTGGTAGACGCACTACCTTGAGGTGGTAGCTCCCGCAAGGGAATGGAAGTTCGAATCTTCTCCTGAGCACATATTTAAAAACACCCTATCAAAGGGTGTTTTTAAATATGTTTTTAGGTAGAAAAGATTCGAACGGGGAAGGGAGAAACCGGAAGGTTTCTCATGTGGAGGAAAGGTATCGGAAAACCAGAAGGTTTTTCGAAGAGGTTGCTGAAAGCAGTCGAGTTCGAATCTAGCTCTTTGTACCTAAGCGTTACTTGTGTTATTATTAGAGTGTCTTATTATTTCTTTATGCGTTATCTTCTTGGGTTTTTTATCGTAGCACTTGGTGCGGCAGCAGTAATGAAAACCGAATGGCTTATTCAAAATTTTGGTACCAACGCTTGGGCTGAAGCTAAGCTTGGTTATAATGGTGGTAGCCGGTTGCTCTACAAATTGCTTGGTATCGGCGCCATCTTGATTGGCTTTATGATCATTACTAATTTGTTTGGTGGGTTTTTGCAGGCGACCGTTGGCCGACTGCTTGTTCCCTCTGCATAAGTGTTATGTCCACCGGCACTGCTTTGATAGATGCACAAGTTATTTTTAAAAAAGTTAAGCTCGCTCCTGGAATGCGGGTGGTTGATTTAGGTTGCGGCCGCACTGGTCATTTTGTTTTTCAAGCATCAAAAGCAGTGGGGGAGATGGGGATAGTCTATGCCGTTGATATTATTAAAAATGTTTTGGAAACTCTGCAGAGTCGTAGTCGCAGTGAGCATTTTTTGAACGTTCAGACGGTTTGGTCGGACATTGAACGCCTGGGTGGTACACCGATTCCGCCAGCGACGTTAAACGTCGCGTTACTTATTAACGTGCTTAATTTGGCAGCTAATAAGGTCGCCGTGCTTCAAGAAGCGGCTCGCCTCACGATGAGCGGGGGTAAGGTGGTTGTCGTTGATTGGTTGAAGCAGCTTGGCCCGCTTGGCCCCGACAGCGCTCATTTGGTGCCTTCTCAGGTGGTTATTGACGCCGCCACGCATGCTGGGTTAGTATTAGTGGAACAAGGAGCTTTGGAGGAAAACCACTATTGTCTTATTTTTAAGAAAACATAAGTATTATATGCAACTCTCGAATCTCTTGTATTGGTCGTATTGGTTTACTCAGCCAAATTTAGCTGCTCGCGGTGTTGAGACAGCGTATCTCGTTATCTTATTTGGTATCACTCTTATTGGCGGGGTATTTCTTTTTTTGAAACAAAAGCAGGCTGAGAAGGCTATCGCCAATCTTTATGGTCGCTATGGCAACTGGGGTGTGACTATGGGTTTCACTGGTTTGGTCTTGTTCTTCTTCCGACAACAGCATGTTTTTTTCCTCGGATGGCGTATCTGGTTTTTGGTCTGGCTGGCTGTCTTAGCTGTCTGGCTTTTGCCGATTGTTCGCTACCATATAAAGCGTGTACCTGAAATTAGAGAGCTCAATAAGGCGCGGTTGGCTAAGGAAAAATATTTACCTAAAGCCTAAGCGCTATGACTACTCGGAGGACTAAGGGACAGTGGGGTGAAAGCCAAGCTGTCTCTTTTTTATTGCGCCAAGGTTTTCAGGTGGTGGAACGTAATTTTTATACCACGGTTGGGGAAATTGATATCATTGCTACGAAAGGGGGTGATTATTATTGTGTGGAAGTAAAAACCCGTTTGGCTGGCCCTTGGGCCAATGACACGGCGGTGACGGCCTCAAAAAAGCACAAAATGGCCAAAACTGCTCGGGAATATCTGCGCCAACGAGGAATAGTGGAGAAAAGCCTTATTTTGGCCAGTTGTATGGTGGTGGTGACTCCAGCCACCCGCCAGGTGGCGCTCCGTCTCGCAGTTATCCTCTAATCATTGACTTTTTGGCTACTTTCGAGTAGTATACGGCTAGACTTATTTTACATCTTTGTAACTTTTATATACTATGCAGCATCCGAAAAAAGAACGAACATTTGTCATTATCAAACCAGACGGCGTACAACGTTCGTTGGTTGGTGAGATCATCAAGCGTTTTGAACGAACTGGTTTGAAAATTGCTGCGATGAAATTTTTTGTAGCTGATGAAAAGCGTTTGTGGGTACACTACAATAAAGACGACGCTTGGTACGAATTGAAAGGTAATAACACGATTAAAAATCGTCAGGCAGCTGGTATGGTAGTGGATAAGCCAGCGATTGAATACGGCAAAGATATTGTTCGCGCCTTGGTGAGCTTCATGTCGTGTGGTCCAGTGATTGCTATGGTCTTGGAAGGCAACGAAGCAGTTGGTATCGTGAAGAAAATTGTTGGGGCAACTGAACCTTTGTCATCTGATGTTGGTACGCTCCGCGGTGACTTCACTTTGGATTCCTACAACCTATCCAACATTGATGGTCGCGCTGTGCGCAATTTGATCCACTGTTCAGACAAGCCAGAAGAAGCACTTCGTGAAATTGGTATCTGGTTTAAAGAAGAAGAAATTCTCAATTATCGTTTGGTGCAAGAAGAAGTGCTTTACGATGTCAATCTTGATGGTATTATTGAATAAGCAAAATCCTATCAAATCCCTCCAGTCTCTGGGGGGATTTTTTTATACAAAAAACCAGCCGATTGTCGGCTGGGCTTTGGTTGTTTGGCGCCCGTATGGTCATAAAACCTATCCCGAAGGATAAGGCGGTAAACCTCACGTAACACCCACGGGTGTTACAAATATTGGTGAACCAAAGATATATACATAGAATAGTTTTGCGCCATCGGGGTACCAAACTGTAGGTAGTATGCGCCATTATCGGTAAGGCTGTCAACAGGACAAAAAAACCAGCCGATTGGCTGGTTTTGTGAAGTTATTTCACCAACTGTTTGTTGAGAGTACGACGGCAGGTAGAGCAGATGCGAATACTCGTGTTACCAACGCGGAGAAGTTGTAAGTTTGGCTTCTGGCGGCGTGGCACTTTGACGTTGGAGTGACTCACATGATTTGCTCGGGCAGCTCGTTTAGCGCACAAGTCGCAGGACATGCTCATAGTCTAGAGTTATAAGGTTAGTAATTGCCCTTTTGGGAGGCTTAGATTATACTATTTCAAGTGGGCTTAGTATAGCTTACCTTTATCCTTTTGTCAATGGTTATGGACTTTATCGGACTTCTCTTCTATTTTGTCATTATTATTCCTTCGTCAATTATTCATGAATACGCCCATGGTTGGATGGCTGAGCAGTTGGGCGATAAAACCGCCAAATATGCTGGCCGGCTGACCATTGATCCACGGGCACATATTGACCCAATAGGAACGATTCTTCTGCCACTCTTTCTCTTTTTGATGAGTGGTGGGCGATTTCTTTTTGCCTACGCTAAGCCGGTACCGTATAATCCGTATAATCTACGAGATCAAAAATGGGGACCAGTTTGGGTTGGGTTAGCCGGGCCACTAGCGAACACGTTGTTGGCAGTTACCTTTGCGATGGTATTTCGTCTGATGCCGGAAGCTCCGATTGCGTCATTTTTGGCGATTATCATTTACGCTAATTTAATGTTAACGATTTTCAACTTACTACCAATTCCACCACTCGACGGTTCGAAATTGTTTGAAGCGCTCATGCCTGAAGCCTGGTTTAAATTTAGAATGTTTTTGCATCAGTTCGGATTTTTGTTTGTCCTCATGTTTGTCTTTTTCTTTTCTCGGCTCATTACCCCGCTTGTTGATATTCCGTTTCGTTTTTTGACGGGAGTGTCGTTCTAGTCTATGGCTTTGCCGGTCTATACTGTTTCAGAGTTCATTGGAAATATTAATGCGATTATCGTTGGTCAGTTTACGGTGGAGGGGGAAGTGTCGCAGTTTAAAATATCCCAGGGTAAATGGGCTTTTTTTGATTTGAAAGATCCAACGGGGGTGCTTAGCTGTTTTGCTGTCGCGTTTCAACTCAAAGTTCCGCTCGAAGACGGAATAAAAGTGCGAGTGACCGGGTATCCAAAAGTGCGTGAGCAGACTGGACGCTTTGGGTTTGTGGTACAGTCGGTTGAGTTGGTGGGTGACGGAGCGTTGAAACGAGCCTATGAATTACTGAAAAAGAAATTAAGCGAAGAGGGGTTGTTTGCGCCAGCTCGCAAACGGGCAATTCCGAAGATTCCGAATCGGATTGCAGTGATTGCGTCGCGAGACAGCGCTGCCTTTGGCGACTTTAAAAGAATTATTACCAATCGCTGGCCGGCGGTGGAAGTGGTGATTCGTCATGTGGCAGTACAAGGAGAAACTGCTGTAGCTGATGTGGTTAGTGCATTTCAGGAGTTTAACGCGGCGGCTTCAGAGTTTGATGTGCTAGTGATTATTCGCGGTGGTGGGTCACTCGAAGATTTAGCAGCCTTTAATACTGAGCCGGTGGTTCGAGCGGTGTACGGCAGTGTTATTCCGGTGGTGTCGGGAATTGGGCATGAGCGCGATGAAACGCTGATTGATTTTGTCGCCGATGTCCGAGCGTCAACACCATCAAATGCGGCGGAAATGGTGGTGCCAGATAAGCGAGATTTTTTGTCACAGTGTGGATTTATGGTGGAGCAAATGGGGGAAGTGGTTGCGCATCAAGTACTCCTGAAAAAACAACGGGTGCAGACCGGAGTTTTCCAGATGACATCGCGCTTGGAGGCTCCGCTCCAGCGTTCTAAACAGTTATTGCAATCTTTTTTCAATCGCTCGGTTCGTTTGGAAGCTCTGGTAATGGCTAAAAAAACAATGCTTCAGTCGTTTACAAAAAATGCTGATAAACTCACGCATCTTATTTTGCGGCGGGAGCAGTTTCTTGAAAGTAGCGAGCGTTTATTAACCAATATTAATCCTCGGCGAATTTTGGGACGGGGATATAGTATTGCTCGGAATAGCTCAGGGGCGATTGTTCGCTCAGCCAAGGAGCTAGACGTGGCGGAAAGATTCGTGTTAGAATTGGGCGAAGGAACTATTACCGGTTCAGTTATTGAAAAAAATATATGACCAAAAAAGTAGATTTCACCAAACAGTATGCCGAGCTTGAAAAAATCGTTGCTTGGTTTGAGCAGGAAAATATTGACTTAGAAGAAGGGATCAAAAAATTTGAAGAGGGAATTGTCATTGTAAAAGAATTGAAGCAGTATTTGGGCAGTGTTGAGCTTAAAGTCAAAGAACTTAAACAACTTAGTAACGAATAATATCTATGTCTCTACTTCTCCGCTGGCTGTTGTCAGCTTTAGCGCTCATTGCGATCGCTTATTATGTTCCAGGTATTTCCGTCACTAATCTGTATGCTGCTTTGGTAGCGGCTTTAGTGCTCGGTTTGGTTAACGCGCTTATTCGTCCAATTATCTTAGTTTTGACGTTGCCGTTTAATGTCATCACCCTTGGTTTGTTTACGCTAGTTATTAACGCGCTGATGTTTTGGTTCGCTTCCACCTTAGTAAAAGGATTTGGTGTCGCCGGTTTTTGGCCAGCGTTTTGGGGCGCTATGTTGATGTGGCTCTGCAACTGGCTTATTGCTAGCTTGCTTCGAAGTGATAGAAAATAATCAGTGTGAAAAATCATTCGTCAGCTCGGGCAAATAAAGGTAAGGTCGGTTACGGAACACCACATCGCTGGATCGCTAATCGACCAGAGGCTTTTAAGCGACGAATGAATACAAAGATTAACAAAAAACAGCCCTCGTTTTTAAAAAAATCTTGGTAATGTGCGTATGAAGACCGGGTACACTATTCTTTCAGTTGGCGGCTCTATCGTGATTCCTAAAACCGGATTTGATCCGGATTTTTTGCGTTCATTTCGGACGCTTATCGTCAAAGAAGTTAAGAAGGGTAAAAAATTTATTTTGGTAATTGGTGGTGGGGCAACTGCTCGACAGTATCAGGCGGGAGCAAAAAGTATTGGTATAGTTGATAAAGAAGATTTGGATTATGTCGGCATTGCTGTTACCCGGCTTAATGCTGAGTTGGTACGGTATATGTTCAAAGGTTTGGCTCATCATGAAGTGGTTGTCAATCCAACGAAGAAAATTAAAACAACTAAACCAATTATCGTGGCTTGTGGTTGGAAACCGGGCTGCTCAACTGATACTGATGCGGTGCTTTTGGCGCGTACTTATGGTGTCCGTGAGTTGTTTAATTTGTCCAATATTGATTACGTCTATACCGCCGACCCAGCCAAAGATCCGTCAGCGACTAAGATCGAGCAGATTGGTTGGAAAGAATTTAGAAAAATTGTTGGTAATGTCTGGAATCCGGGAGCCAATGTGCCGTTTGATCCAGTAGCGTCAAAAATGGCGGAAAAATTAAAATTGAAAGTCGGGTTTGTTAAAGGGAGCGACTTGTCAGCAGTGGGGAAGGCGATTGGAGGAAATGATTTTCCGGGAACGATAATTTGCTAAGAAAGACAGAAAATCACTGTATAAGCAGTGATTTTTTTGTTGTATTCGAGGGATTCTTGACAGAGCTCTAAAACTCGTGTATACTCATGCTTACTGTTTTTCGTGATATCTCTTTTGGCTTATCTAAGCTAAAAGTATTCGGAAATAGTTTCTTTGACAATGTATCACACCCTTATATACAAGGATAAAGATGTGGGATATGAGACGGCTTTAATTCAGGCCTTTTGATATTCCACATCTTTGTCGAAGTTCCGCCTGCGCCAAGCGCAGTTCGACAACTGAGCCGATTTTCGGCCAGGTTCCAGCGGAAGAAGAGGTTTCCATGTCCGGTACCAACAAGTCCAGCATCGTCGGCAAGATCCACGCCAACCCCTCCACCCTCGTCCTCGCGGTCCTCGCGATGACGGCCGGTGCGACGGGCAACAAGTTCGACCCGAAGAACGCGAAGAAGGTGAACCCGAAGGACATCGAGAACGACCCGCGCTCGCAGAAGTCGTACGCGCTGATCGGCGCCATCGAGCCGGCGATCGCCTACATCGGCGGGAAGCGCGGCATGGACATCTCGACCGAAGTGGGCCAGCGCGAGGTCATGAACATCATCCTCGCCGGCAAGATCAACAACCGCGAGAAGGCGGGCATCGCCCAGATCGTCGACACGCACGTGCGCGTCGGCAACTTCTCCCGCGGGCTCGAGAGCATCACCGGCGACAAGTACGACGCCTCGCTCGCGTTCCGCAAGGCGAACGAGCGCAAGTCCTACGTCGAGTGGGCGCAGGACGAGCAGGTCAACGCCCGCTACAACATGTTCGTGAACGGCCTCGAGGCCTTCATGGCCTTCGTCGACAGCCCGCAGGCCCAGGCCTAGCGAGCGGAACGAACCAGCGTCCTGGTGACGCTGACAGAGCCCTGGTGAGTTCAGGGGTGTGATACTGCATGGCGATGGCAGTCGCCGTGCTAGTCATACGCGGAGTGGGGTCTCAACCGCCCCCCTCCGCACTGTCTTTTCTCTGTAACACAAAAGTGTGTTGGAGTGAGAAGATACAAAAAGAGCTACTCGTTAGGAGTAGCTCTTTTTAGTTCAGTAATGTGTATAAAAATAGTACGACCCCCGGCTCAGTTGAGCGCGGGGGTCTTCTTTGTACACCTCCTCGACGGGGTCGCCGTCAGTGAAATGATACGTTAGTGGTGGACTTTATGTTCGTTGTCGTGGGACTTGGCTTCCTTCTTGTCTTTCTTCTTCTTGCTAGAGTGTTCGCCGTGGTGACCGTCGTCACCATGACCATGATCTTCGTGCTTGTGGTCGTGGGGCGGGTACTTCTTTTCCCATGGCTGCATTCGAGCGCTCGCCATGGTGTGCTTCATGATGTTCCATACCCAGAGAGCAAATACCACTGACACTACAAATGCGATAATCACGATGCTTGTCAGGGCGGTGCTCACGATTGTGCCGACTGTGTCGAACAACTGCTTGAACAAGCTGACTGCCAGTACGAGTGACCCGGTCATGGGTTGGCCTCGAGGCGCCTAGAGGCGCGTGGTAGGGGGTGAAAAAGGTTCCAAGTACGGAACAAACCAGTATACCACAAAAACAGCCTTTTGTCAAGGTATACAGGCATTATTTCCTTATATTTTAGCCAAAAAATAGCTTTTTATCCGGAGTTAAGTAGTCGTCTTGACAAAGCCCGGTCTTTTTAGTAGTATGTGTCTACACCATAGACAGTAGGTGGGAGCTCGCAAGGCTCTCTTAAATATCCTACCGAGGTAATCGCCCGTGTTTTTTCCTCATTAGAGGAATGGCACACTCAGGTCGAGATTACGTGGAATTCTAGTCTGTGGCATAACACAGATTTTTTTATTGCTTGGGAGCTTACTCTCGACAGTAAAAAAATATATTCGTATGCCTAAATCAAAACAACAAAAATTAGCTACTATCGACGCGTTGGTCGCTGACTTGAAGAACGCTAAAGGCGTAGTCTTCGCCAACTTCCAAGGCTTGACTGTAGCTCAAACTGAAAATCTCCGTCGTGAAGCACGTAAAGAAGGTGTGACTGTGCTCGCTGCCAAGAAAACTTTGGTACAGCGCGCGCTTGAACAAGCTGGTCTCACTGGTATCGATACGTCCACTTTCAACGGTGGTATCGCTACATTTATTTCTCTTGATGAAGTTGCGCCGGCTCGTGTCGTGCAAACCTTTGCGAAGAAAAATGAAGTCGTGAAAATTTTCGGTGGTATTTTGGAAAACAAATTCGTTGACGCAAGTATGGTTAAAGCACTTTCGGCTTTGCCTACCAAGCACGAACTTCTCTCCAAGATGGTTGGTTCGCTCAGCGCCCCTATCTCTGGCTTTGTCCGAGTTAATGCCGGTGTTGTTCGCAGCCTTCTCAACGTACTTACTGCGTATAAAGAAAAGAAAGCTTAATAATTTTTTACCTATATGAGTGACAAACTCCAAACAATCATTTCCTCTGTTGAACAATTGACCGTTCTCGAACTTGCAGAATTGGTTAAAGCAATGGAAGAAAAATTCGGCGTATCTGCAGCAGCTCCAGCTATGATGATGGCAGCTCCAGCAGGTGGCGCAGGTGCAGCAGCTGAAGAGAAAACAGAATTCACTGTTGAGCTCACAGAAGCAGGCGCTAACAAAATCAACGTTATCAAAGCTGTAAAAGAAATCACTGGTCTTGGCTTGGCTGATGCTAAAGCTGTTGTAGACGGTGCTCCTAAAGCAGTTAAAGAAGGCGTAAAGAAAGATGACGCTGAAGCTATGAAGAAGAAGCTTGAAGAAGCAGGTGCAAAAGTTACCTTGAAATAATCTTTTTCAGAGAAACAAAAAACCGGCTGCCTAGTGCGCCGGTTTTTTTATTGAGGCAGTGTAATTTTTAGCAGGCGGTTGTTGTCGATGGCGTAGGCTAGATTAGCAGTTGGATCAACGACGAGACCGAGCGGGTTGGCGAAGACTGATGAAGCGAGTTGCTCTTTGAGCGTACCGTCTTTGTTGAGGATGACAAGGCGTCTGTTGCCGGAATCAAGAATATAGAGGTAGCTTAGGTCGGTGTATGACCAGATACTCGCGCCACTCGCAATATCTTGATTAAGACTTGGGATATCAAATGGCTGGGAAACGCCACTCGTAAATTTGACGAGTTTGCCGCGTTGAAGGACAAACATATCGCCGTCGATAGTGAGTTCTTCACCATCTTTGATCGGGGTGCCATCTTTTATCCATTCTTTACCTTGGCCAAAACCGTTTTTGGTGCTGTCGTGGCGATAAATTTGGCTATTCTCGGCATCTAAGCTGTAGAGACGACGGTTGTATACGGTGATGTCGGTGATCGCAACTTTCGGGCTACTGTAGGCAATGTCTAAAATTTTGACAGAAGCATCTTCTGGGTTGAAGGAGAGGATACTCTTTTTGTCATATAAGAAAAGCGCGTAGTCATTTTCTTTTGGTACGCTAGCTTTTTCAAAACCGGTAATGTTTGGGAGGGTTGGAATGATTTTGGTTTCTTTGTTGAGTAGGTCAAAAACAAAGAGGGTTGAGGTGGTGTCGGAGAAGGCGATAAGTTTGGTGCCGATTTTTACCAAGTTGGTGAGCGTGGTGTCGCTCGGCCAGGTGTAGAGCTGTTCGGTGGTGGCGCTGACGATGCGGTTGATACGTGTGGCCATTTCCTCAATATCGCGAGTGAGGGTGGCGCAGGTGACTTTGTCTTCTTTGGTGACACACGGAAGATTGGCAATAATTTCCTTGGCGCTCGCGAGCTCGTTCAAAGCAGCTCGCTCGTCTTTGTAGATAAGCGCGCTCTCAATAGAATCTTTTTTGGCTCGAATAAGTTGAATACTGGTTTCAAAAGCTTTTTGACGAGCGGTTTCTTCTTGTTTCATTCGAACAAATGAGATACCGACGACAAAAGCGATGATTACGAGAGCGGAGATGACGAGGAGGACTTTGGTGAGGAGCGGGAGATTGCGAACATTTTCTCGATAACTACGCCATTGACGACGCCAGTCTTCAACGATGCCTTGGCGGCGTTTTTGGTAGTTAAAGGCGGCGAAAATGACAAGAATAAAATTGCGAATAAGGCTGTAGACCAAGCTGTAGGCGGTAAAAATAATTGCCCAGATAATTCGGCCAATGACTTTGATAAGGTCTAGGCTAAAATCGAGAGCTGTCGCCAATTTTTTGGTGGTTGGTTCTTTTTTGAGACGGCTTGGTGGGGGAGGGGTTTGGTTTTGGCGATGAGAAATGTGGGCTGAGTTGATTTCAGCTGGTCGGACAGCCGGTTCGAGTGGCTGTTCATCGACAGGTTCAGCTGGTGCGTCGTCGTGTGATGAAAACAATCGCTTCATTCGATCGTTGAGACCTGGGAACAGCGAAGTGGAGAGGGTGTTGGTGGTGGTACGCTCGCGATCAAAAAGAGAATGAAGGGATTTAGAAGAAGCGCCTTTGACCATTGGTGTTGGCTTTTTGATAGGGATAGGGCCAGAGTCGGAGCGGTCGATATGCATGAGGAGGCCGCCAAAAGAAAAGCCATTTTTTATTTCAGATAAAACACGTTCAATGTGTTTGGTGCTTTGAGCGGCCGGGCGACTGGTGATAATTTTCTGAAGACGGTCGTGGCTAAAGAACTCGCTAATATGCGGAGTACCGGCGAACAAAAAGTCGTTTGGGCTAATTTTTCCTTGGATAATTTGAGAAAAAAGTTGAGTTGGTTCACTCTCAGACTCATCGTCGGGGGAGTGAATAAGGTCCATTTTTTGGTAGACCCCCTCGCGATTCTTATAAAAAAGTAACATGTGAGGCTCTCCGTAGTAGGTGAAGGAGATTTCTGGATCGCGAATCGCACCCACGATACAGCTCATGGTGATATTGGCTTTGGCTAGACCGAGCGCTTCTTGGTTCATTTTTTTGAGCACCTGTTCAAGCGCTTCAGCACCAGGAACATCGGGAAGTTCGTAGTAGTCGTTTTCAGCTTGGTCAATAAGTTCTTGGAGGCGAGTAATGTACTTGGTTTCGGCTTGATTTATTTCGGCAATAGCAAAAAAATACCCTTTATGCATTTCTTCAGGGGTCGATGGTTCGGTAATGTGCAAGAGCACATGTGAAATGTCCTGCTTCCCGCCTTCAACGAAGAATTCGTTAAGCCGTAAAATTCTATCCATAAACGCTTTGACGAGACGTACTCCCGAGTAGTATACTACAGCTCAATTCCAAAGTCTACAGAAACTATACCTATGCTTGAGCACTTTTTTGGTTCAAAGACCCGCGTTAAGCTCATGAAGACGTTTTTTCGTCATCCTGAGCAACCTTTTTATGTCCGTGAGTTGGCTCGTCTTATCGAGACCCAGCTTAATGCTGTTCGACGTGAAATTGCCCATTTAGAGCTGGCGGGCCTTCTGGTGCAGGTGCCGCAAGCTGACGTACCCAACCGTGACCTAGGTACTGATCGCTCTAAATATTATAAGTTGAACACTAAAGCGATGCTGTATAGTGAGCTTAAGGCTCTGCTTATGAAAGCTGAAGTTATGGAAGAGCAGGCGCTGGTGAACGAAGTTAAGGAAAAAGCTGGTGACGTTGCCCTACTTCTCCTAACCGGTCATTTCACCCAAGAGTCTGACGTAGACACTGATATGCTGATTGTCGGCGCTCTTAAACCAACGATTATCGCCAAAATTATTCAGACCTACGAAGAAGATATGGGTAAAGCGGTGCGCTACACCTTGATGGATGAGCGAGAGTTCCGTGATCGTCGAGAGATTGGCGACCGTTTCCTCTATAGCATTTTTGAAGCGAAACACATTATGGTGGTTAATCGGTTTGAGTCGGTTCATTAATAGATGTGTATGTATCTTGTTATTGATAATACGGCGGTTGATGAAATTGTACTATACACTTCGGCCGAGGATGAGTGGCAAGCTTTTCGTTATACAGGTACCGAAGAAGACGCACTTCTTCGAGCAATTGACGAAGCGCTTCGCGACAGATCGGTGACGCTTGAGGTGGTGGAAGGTTTAGCTATTCGAGTAGGAAAAGGGCGTTTCACCGCTACTCGCGTAGCAGTGACGGTCGCTAATACTTTGGCGTACGTGCGCCATATTCCGGTGGTCGCGGTGGTTGATGTTGATTTCACCACTATTGTTCAAACAATAGCTGAAACACCAATCGGGCAGTATGCGACAGCGATTTACAGTGCCGAAGCTTCAATTGGCAAAAAATAACCTTATGTTGTCTGATTATCAACGATACCGCTGGTATGAGATAGCTCCAGGATTATCGATTTGGCTCACGATTATTCTCGGTATTGTCTTTAGTTTTATATCACCGCTCGCCATGATGTATGCGGTGATTATTTTTGATGTCTATTGGGTGCTTCGTGTACTCTATTTTTCTTTTTACGTTATCGTTTCGTGGAATCGTTTTAGATTGTCTATTCGTGAGCGGTGGTTTGAAAAGCTGACAACGTCTTTTCCGAAGTGGGAGGAAAAAATTAATGTTGTTTTTTTGCCGGTGTATAACGAATCGTGGGAAGTGGTGCAAACCACTCTTGATGCGATCAAAGCTTCGTCGTATCCAGCTAAAAAAATGTATATTGTTATTTCTGGTGAAGAGCGCAAAGCTGAACATTGGGGAGCCTTACAAAAAAAGATTCAAGCTGTGTATGGACAGGTATTTGCCGAAGTATTGTGTTATACCCATCCAGCTGGTTTGCCAGGTGAGATTCCAGGCAAAGGTTCCAATATTCATTCGGCGGAGTGGCAGTTCAAAGATTATGCTGACAAAAAAGGTTGGCGCTATGAAAATGTTGTTATCTCAGTTTTTGATGTGGATACTGTCGTGCATCCGGAATATTTTGCGCACCTTAATTTCATGTATTGTTCGCACCCTCGCCCAGAGCGCAGTTCGTTTCAGCCGATCACTCTTTACAATAATAATATTTGGGATTCGCCGGCAGTGCTTCGAATTATGGCTTTTGGTACGTCGTTTTGGATGTTGTTTAGCTTGGCTCGCCTAGAGCATTTGGTGACCTTTTCGTCGCATAGTATGAGTTTTAAAGCGGCACTCGATGTTGGTGGTCACTCCAAAGATGTGGTGAGCGAAGATTCGCGGATTTTTTTTCAGTGCTGGCTTAAGTATGAAGGTGATTATGAAGTGACACCTTTGTATATTCCTGTCTCAATGGACACGGTGCGCGATGATAGTACATTAAAGAGTTTAAAAAATTTGTATTTGCAACAACGTCGTTGGGCGTGGGGAACGGAAAATATTCCGTATTTATTATGGCAATATCGTTTGCATCCAAACATGTCGCGTTTTAAAAAAGCGGTGATGTTGTTTCATGAATGGGAAGGGAAGTGGAGCTGGGCTGTCGTGACAGTGATTGTGACTTTGCTTGGTCGGCTGCCGCTCTGGGTGGCGAACACTGATGTCCGTCAGAGCGCACTTTTTTTTAACACTCCGCAAGTGCTCCAGTTTTTGATGACGCTTTCTATGGTCGGTCTCCTCATCTCAACTATTATGAGCATGCTCTTGTTGCCACCTCGCCCCGATCATCACCCAAAACACATGTATGCGTTTATGGCTTTGCAATGGATTTTGGTGCCAGTGTCGCTCTTGTTCTTTTCGGCTTTGCCATGTCTTGATGCGGTTACTCATTTGATGACTGGTCGGTATTTAGGGTTTAATGTTTCATCCAAAAAACGCGCTGTGGTATGAGAAAGTTTCTACTCATTATAACTGTCCTTGCATTACTTGGTGGCCTCATGATCGGCGGGTTTTGGTTTGTATCGCATACTACATTGTTTCGTCAGACAATTGTTGATACAGCGGTGCGCTCAGTTATTCACACCACCAGTACCGAACATGCTAATTTATTACATCAGGCACTTGGTTTTGAACGTCCGCGGACTTATTTATTATTATTTTTAAACAATACCGAAATTCGTCCGGGCGGTGGGTTTATTGGTTCGTATGGGGTGATTCGGGTGTCTAATGGTATTCCAGAACTCCTTAAAACTGAAGGAACAGAAATTTTAGATCACTCGGTGCCAGAAGCACTCTATAGTATTCCGCCAGCCCCGCTTCAAAAATATCTTAAAATTACTAAATGGCAATTTCGTGACAGTAATTGGTCACCAGATTTTTCTGAGTCAACTAAAAAAAGCCTGGAGTTCTATCGTTTGGAAAAAGGATTGCTGGCTTCTGAGCTCGACGGCGTGATTGCTTTTACGCCAACTATTATGCACCATCTTTTGGAATTGACTGGCCCGATCACTGTGCAAGGTTTGGAGTTTACGAGCACTAATTTTACTCGTCAGCTCGAACATGAAGTGGAGTATGGTTATAAAGATCGTGGGTATACTTTTTCCGATCGTAAACAGATTATGCGACCGCTCGCTTTGGCTATTCTTCGTCATGTAGCGACTGATGCGTTGACGAGGTGGTCTGATTACACTGCGCTGGTTCCAAAATTTTTAGCTGAAAAACAGGTGATGTTGTATTCGCTTCATGCTGATGAGCAAAAAGTAATTACTGACCATGATTGGGGTGGGGAGTTGCCTCGTTTAAAGAATGAAGATTTTGTGATGTGGGCGGATGCTAATTTGGGTGCGCTCAAAACTGATTTAGTGATGGATCGCTCATTGTCGTATGTAATTAAACCAGTTGCTAACGGACAGTACCAAGCGACGGTTTCAATGACGTTTAGACATACTGGTGTGTTTGATAAGTTTACTAGTCGATATCGTGATTATGCACGAGTGTACGTGCCAGCTGGCAGTAAACTTGTTAGTTCGGTGGGGGCGATGGACACTGACAAAAGCGTTGTACCAGGAAAAGTTGATCAAGGGACGGAGCTTGGGCGACAATGGTTTGGGGCATTTATTTCGATTGAACCAGGAAAAACTAAGACACTCTCTTTTACCTATCTGTTACCAAAACAAGTGGTTGAAGAGATTAAAAAAGGTTCATACACATTGTTGGTTGAAAAGCAGTTGGGAGCGGAGAGTCACCGATTGACACTCGGGCTTGACTTTGGTACAACACTCGCGAGCGCGTACCCTGGTGAAGACCGCTCCAAACACGGCGATACACGCTATGATTTTGTAACAAATTTACTGGTTGATAGGCAGTTTAGCGTGGTACTCAAGCGTTAACGAATTTCCGTATGTTTATTAAGAAAATTGGCATTGATTTAGGCACGACCAATGTTTTGGTGTATGTCCCAAAGAAGGGGATTGTGGTTAACGAGCCAAGTGTGGTGGCTATTTCCAAAGCTGACGGCAAAGTATTGGCTGTGGGGCTCGAAGCCAAAGATATGATTGGGCGTACGCCGGACTCTATTATTGCTGACCGGCCACTCAAAGACGGGGTGATTGCCAATTATCACACCACTGAGGCGATGATTCGTTATTTTATTAACAAAGCGATGGGCGGGGTACGTTTGTTTCGCCCTGAGGTTATGGTGGCGGTGCCGGGTGGTATCACCTCCACGGAGCGACGCGCCGTGATTGACGCGACGATTGCCGCTGGTGCGCGCGCAGCTTACATTATTAAAGAGCCAATTGTCGCCGCTATTGGGGCCGATATTCCAATTGGGGCGGCGAGTGGGAATATGATTATTGATATTGGTGGTGGCACAGCAGAAATCGCTGTCATTTCTTTGGGTGGTATTGTGTCATCTGGTTCAGTGCGTGTTGGTGGTAATAAATTTGATCGCTCGATTGTTGATTACATTCGTCATAAATATAATTTGGCAATTGGGGAGCGCAGTGCTGAAGAAATTAAAATGTCGGTTGGGTCGGCAATGTTTATGGACAAGCCGTTATCGATGGAAGTAAAAGGGCGTGACATGATTAATGGTCTGCCTCGTATTTTGACCGTGACAAGCGACGACACCACTGAAGCGCTTCATGATGATTTGGATATGCTGATGAACGCCATTAAAGAAGTGTTGCACCGCACTCCACCAGAACTGTCGGCCGACGTTATTGATAAAGGTATTATTTTATCCGGTGGTTCGGCGCAATTGCGCAACCTCGATGAATTGATCGCTCAAGCAACTGGTGTGCCAACGTATGTTGCTGAAGAACCACTTCTTTGTGTTGCCAAAGGCACTGGTATTGCTCTTGAAAACTTGGAAAGCTATAAGCGAAGTATTTTAGCTACTAAATAATATATGGTTCTGGGGATTGAAGCTTCTCACGCCGCCAAGCCCAAACGGACTGGGGTAGAGGAATACTGCTATCAGACTATTCAAGGATTGAAACAAACTATTCCTGCCAACGTGCAGGTTATTTTGTATACCCACCAACCACTTGAGGGGGCGCTGGCCGAAATGCCGTCCAATTGGCAAGTTCGAGTATTGCGTTGGCCGTTGCCGAAGCTGTGGACACAGCTCAGATTGTCTTGGGAGTTTTTGGTACACGGTCGTCCGGATGTTTTTTTTGCACCAGGACAACTTATCCCGTTTATCATTCCGAAAAAAACGGTGGTGACTGTTCATGATAGCGCTTTTTTAATTTTTCCTAAAACCTATAACATACTTGGGCGATGGTATTTGCGTCTGATGAACTGGTTGATTGTTCGCCGAGCCATGACTATCCTCACACCGTCGCAGTTTACTAAAGATGAATTACTTCGATTGTACTCTGGTTTATTAGAATCAAAGATTGTGGTGACACCACTTGGGTATGATGCCGAATTGTATCGCCCGGAAGCGGTTGACCCGGCTCGCGCTGATTTAGTTAAGAAAAAAATTGGTATCACCAAGCCGTTTATTATGTCGCTTGGTCGTTTGGAAGCCAAGAAAAATACCGCTTCAATTGTCCGTGCCTTTGATATCCTTAAACAGAAGCGCGATATCCAGCTCGTGTTGGTAGGGAGTCCGGGGGTTGGTTATGCCGAAGTAGAAGAAGTAATTGTACAAAGTTCGTTTTCAAAAGATATTATGTGTCCGGGGTTTTTATCATCAGAAGATACGCGTGATTTGTTGGGGGCTGCGCAAGCTTTTGTCTTTCCGTCGCTCTATGAAGGTTTTGGGATTCCGGTTTTGGAGGCCATGGCGATGGGTCGACCGGTGGTAGCATCGGCAATACCGGCCCTTCAAGAGGTTGGGGGAGATGTTCCGGTATATCTTCGTCCGGGAGATAGTAACGGCTTTGGAGAGGCTCTGGAGGGCATTCTCGGCAATCCTGATAGAGCTCGTGACCTCGGTCGTCGAGGACAATCCCGCGCCCAGCTTTTTTCTTGGAAAAAAACGGTAGCTGCGACAGCTCGCGAGCTTGTGAAATAGGTCTTTTTTTGCTATACTCGGAGTAGATTAGTGTATTTTTGTATGCTTATTGGTCATCAGGCGTTGGAAGAATATTTTGCAGTAAACAGCGAACACCAGACAATCGCGCAGGCGTATTGTTTTGTTGGTGCGTCTCAGGTGGGCAAAAGAACATTGGCGCGCAGACTAGCTGCTCAGCTTCTTCGGGTGTCAGAAGAAAAATTAGCAACACATCCTGATTTTTTTTATATTGAACGACTGGAGGATGAAAAAACTGGCAAACTTAAAAAAGATGTAAGCATTGCGCAGGCTCGCCAGATCAAAGATCGTCTGAGTCAGCGTTCGTGGATGGGTGGATATCAGATCGCTATTGTTGATGAAGTCGAACTCTTAAACGAAGAGGCGGGGAATGCCCTTTTAAAAACATTAGAAGAGCCTGCTTTGAAAACCATTATTTTTTTACTCACTGAAAATGATCAGGCGCTTTTGCCAACGATTAAGTCTCGCTGTCAGTTGCTGTATTTTTCTTTGGTACCACACGATACGCTGGTACAGGGCTTGGTCGCTCGCGGAATTGAGATTGACACTGCAGAATCGGCGGCGCGATTGTCTTTGGGGCGGCCGGGGAGGGCGATTCAATTGGCTGAAAACAACGAGCTTCGTCAGGGTTTGTTTGCTGAGCTCGACAGGTTTGCTAAATTATTACACCAACCATTGTATAAAAAACGTAGCTTGCTGAGCGATATGTTTTCTGAAAAAGAAGATGGTGTTCGTGGTCGTGAGCGGGTGATAGAACTGTTCGATGTCTGGACAATTGCTTGGCGAGATCTTTTGATGAAGCACTTGGGAGTGACAACAGCGACGCGACCATTATTGTCTTCAACAGTGATGTCTAACCACTCAGTACCTCAGATTATGCGTACCATTGAACACTTGCGGGAGGCTAAAAAAATGCTTCGTCACAATGGTAATCTGGAATTAGTACTCGAAAGTGTGGTATTATCCTTCTAACAACTACTAACCTTTTTTAAGTAACCTATTCGTTATATGTCACGAACACGCGTGCTACTCGCTTTCGTCAGCTCGCTTATCTTCACTGGTGCGGGCTGTATCTCATTTGGTGGAACAACAGCAGTTGGTCCAACCGGCGTTTTTCGTTCTGCCGACAAAGGCGAAACCTGGGCGCAAATTAATACATTGCCAACTCCAAAAGGTTTAGCGTCGATTGCTGGTGTTCGGACGTATAAGATTTTTAACGATCCAAGCGATTCCAATGCTATGTATTTGGCTAGTCGCGGACAAGGTTTGTTCTTCTCGTATAACCGCGGTGAAAGCTGGCAGAAAGTAGATGCGCTTGGTGATCGTTTTATCTATGCGGTGTCGGTTGATCCGTCTGATAAGTGTACTATTTATGCTGCTGACGATAGCTCTATTTTCAAAACAACTGACTGTAGTCGTACTTGGAAAACAGTTTATTCAGATTTGAATGCTCGTCATTTGCGTGCTTTGACGATTGATCCAAGCAGTCCACAGACTATTTTTGCCATTCTTTTGAGTGGTGATTTACTTCGCAGTACTAATTCCGGTGAAAGTTGGAAGGTTATTAAAACCTTTGGTGATGATACTCAGCTTGTAACCGCTGATCCGCAGACTCCTGGTCGTCTGTATGTTGCCGGTGTACGAAGTGGTTTGGCTCGTTCTGATGATGGTGGTACAACCTGGATCAATGTAACAAAAGGTTTGGAAAGTTTCAGTGACAGTCTTAGTTTCTACCGCCTCGTACTCCACCCTCGAGAAAAGAACACTATTTATTGGGTGTCTAAGTACGGCATCTTGGTTTCTAAAGATGCGGGGGCTACCTGGGCTGAAATGAAATTGCTTAACCCGCCAGGCAGTATTAATATCTACGCTTTGGCAATTAATCCGTTCAATACCAAAGAAATGTACTATGTTGGTACAATCTTAGGGGAAAACGGCGCCAACCGTTCATCGTTCTATAAGACAACTGATGGTGGTAATAACTGGGTGACTAAGAAGTTGCCAACTAACACTATTCCTGTTAGTCTGCATATCTATCAAGATGACAAGGCTGCCCGCGCTGAAAACGGCTCTATGCTGTTTATGGGCTTCACTGTCCTTGAGACCAAATAGTTTTAATTAGAATTGTTGTATGAATGTTAATGATTTTAAGGGGGATTTTGTTCAGGCGGTTGAATTTCTAAAGGGGGATATCTCACAGCTTCGGACAGGTCGAGCTACTACCGCCATGCTCGATAGTATTACTGTTGAGGTATACGGTAGTCGTCAGCCTCTCAAAGCGGTTGGTACGATTACTGTCGCTGATGCGAAGACGCTCACGGTTGAGCCTTGGGATAAAAGCACTCTGCAAGCAATTGAAAAAGGTGTTCGTGATTCGGGTTTGGGTATTAATCCAGTCAATGACGGCAAACTTATTCGCCTCACCTTGCCAGAATTGACTAGTGAACGCCGTACTGAGCTTCTCAAGATTTTGAATCAAAAATTGGAAGCCGGTCGTGTGTCGATTCGCAAAGTTCGCGAAGAAGCTCGTGAAATGATTACCGCTGAAGAAAAAGAAGGTGGTATGAGTGAAGATGAAAAGTTTAAACTATTCGAAGAAATTGAAAAAATGGTTAAAGACTATAACGACCAGATTAAAAAGATTGGCGACCAGAAAACGGAAGAAATTACTAAAGTATAATATAAAAACCGACCTTGGTATGCAGGGTCGGTTTTTTTGGTGGTGGACGGAGGGGGAATCGAACCCCAGAACAGAGAGTGGTAATTCTTGTTGTGAATCCATTCACGCTCCGCCCTCAAATCCACCGTTGGTGAGTATACAGAAAAGGAGATAAAGTTTTCTTAAAGCAAAAAACTCCCTTGCGGGAGTTCTGAGCTTCGAGCGCGAATTTTGGTTCGCAACAAGATATTACCACTTGTTTTGATATTACCTGAAAAAGACCATTTTGTCAATCCTTTTGACTTCATCTTTTCTTTATCTCAAACTTGACAAAAGGAGCCTCTCTTTCTATACTATAGACATCTAGTAATGAAGCGGGTTTGGCGCCTGTGGAGCTAGATGACAACCAACAAAGTGCCCATAATCACTAGGTTTCTAGGGTTATGAGAACTTGGGTGGAACCTCCCATTATGGGACCCAAGACCTTTCGTAAGGGTCTTTTTTTATTCAATTATTAGGTTTTAATTCTTCACTTGTATGGCTAGTAACGATCTCATGGAGAAAGTCATTTCTCTCTCCAAACGCCGTGGGTTTATTTTCCCAGGGTCAGAAATTTATGGGGGCTTGGCAAATAGTTGGGACTACGGCCCGCTTGGTCATGTGTTGAAGCAAAATATTAAATCCGCTTGGTGGAAGTTTTTCGTCCAAGAACGCAGTGATATGGTGCCAATGGATACGGCAATTATTATGAATCCAAAGGTGTGGGAGGCATCTGGTCATTTGCAAAACTTTAGCGATCTTCTGACGGAATGTAAAAAATGTCATCATCGTTTTCGTGCTGATCATTTGCTTGAAAACGCCGGTAAAGATCCGAAAGAATTAGATAAAATTGTGGATCTTACTTGTCCAGATTGTGGTAACAAAGAGTTGACTCAGGCTAAAAGTTTCAATTTGATGTTTAAAACATTTTTGGGGACGAATGAAGATAGTTCGACAACAGCGTACCTTCGCCCTGAAACAGCTGGTGGTATGTTTGTAAACTTCAAAAATGTGCAAACAACCACTCGCCGTCGTTTGCCATTTGGTATTGCGCAGATTGGTAAGAATTTCCGTAATGAAATTACTCCAGGTAATTTCATTTTCCGCACTCGTGAATTTGAAATTGGTGAATTTGAATATTTTATTAATCCAAAAGATTGGGAAGCGGTCTTTGAAATGTGGCTCGGTGAAATTAAGCGCTGGTGGCAGGATGTTATGCAGGTGAAAATGGACAATCTTGTTTGGCGTGAAATTCCTGATGGTGAACGGGCGCATTATAGCAAGCGCACGGTGGATATTGAATACAAATATCCATTTGGGGTGAAAGAACTTCACGGTATTGCATACCGCACTGATTTTGACCTTACCCGTCACCAAGAAGTGAGTCGCACTGATCTCACCTATACTGACCCAGAAACGAATGAAAAATTCTTACCTCATGTGATTGAGCCAACTTTTGGTATCGATCGTATGTTGCTCGTGTGTTTGCTCGAAGCGTATCACGAAGAAGAAGCGCCAACCTCAGAAGCCGGGGAGACTGAAAAACGAATTGTGATGAAGTTTCCAAAACATTTGGCGCCAGTACAAGTCGCTGTGTTGCCGTTGTCTAAAAAAGAAGAGTTGGCAGTGGTAGCCAAACCGCTTGCCCAAGAACTCCGTAAGCATTTCTGGGTGGAATATGACGAGACGCAGAGTATTGGTAAGCGCTATCGTCGCCAAGATGAAATTGGTACGCCGTATTGCGTGACCGTAGATTTTGATTCTATCAATGATAAAAAAGTCACCGTGCGTGATCGCGATACCATGGCGCAAGAGCGCGTGGCTATTTCTGAACTCTCAGACTACCTCCAGGCTCGTTTTAAAGCCTAATGTATGGCTCATAAAGTTTCTCAGCTAAAAAATGGGATTACGCTTATCACCGTGCCGGTCGTCGGTACTTCAGCGGTGACTTTGATGGCGATGTATCCAATTGGTTCGCGCTACGAAACACATAAAGTGTCGGGGGCGGCCCATTTTTTAGAACACATGTTGTTTAAAGGCACTAAGCGTCGGCCAACCGCTCGAGATATTTCGAGTGAGCTTGAGGCTGTTGGGGCGGACTATAATGCTTTTACCTACAAAGATCATACTGGGTACTATATTAAGATTAATGCGGCCAAGCAGAGTTTGGCTTTTGATGTTTTGTCAGACATGTTGTTTAATTCTGTTCTTGATCCGGCAGAGGTGGAAAAAGAAAAAGGCGCGATTGTTGAAGAGTTGCGTATGTACCAGGATAATCCGTCGATGGCTATCGACATGCTCTCGGATAAATTAGTTTTTGGTGAGCATCATCCGCTCGGTTGGGATATTGGTGGGACTGCCGACACTGTGCGAGGAATGTCTCGTGAAGATTTGTTGGCGTTTTATCACCAGCATTATTCAGCTAAGAGTATGATTTTGGTGGTCGCTGGAGCGATTGATGCTAAAAAACTCAAAACATCACTCCGTCATTTTGAAACACAAGTGTCGCCAAAAAAATCGGCAGGGCCAGCGTTCTATAAAAAACAGTATGAAAAGTTTACTTGGGATGCTCGTCCTAAAAAATTAGCTGAGCGATTGATTGTGGAAGAACGCAAAGTTGATCAGGCTCAACTTATGATTACTTTGCCGGGGGTAAAAAATCATCATCCAGATAGTTATGCGGTGGCACTTCTTGCCTCTATTCTTGGCGGCGGGATGAGTTCGCGCTTGTTTACCGAGGTCCGTGAGAAGCGTGGGCTCGCTTATATGATCCGTGCCGGGACTTCCGCTTTTCGTGATACTGGTCTATTCTATATACAAGCTGGTTTAGATCCAGCTCGTCTCAAAGAAGCGCTGTCGGTGATTACTAGTGAATTGGTGCGAATTGTTAATGAGCCGATTTTACCGGAAGAATTACAAAATGCGAAAGGTGGATTGACTGGGCAGTTGGCTTTGAGTATGGAAAGCAGTAATGTTCAAGCGAATTGGTTTGCTGGCGAATATTTATTTGCGCCACATATTACTACTTTGCCGCAAGTATCTAAAAAGATTGAAAAAGTTACGATGAAACAAGTGCAACGAGTTGCCAAGCAGTTGCTCAAAACTGAACAAATGCGTTTGGCACTTATCGGACCGTTTACCAAGCAAGACGTTTTAGGACTTTTAACCTAGATTGAGTATGAAAAAGCTATACACCTTCTTGAATTGGAAAATGTATTTGGGCTACGACAAGAGTGTTGAGTTGGCCAAAACATGCGCCAAGTTGGCAAGTTCTATTTCTAAGTCAAATACTTTGGCTGTTTTTCCGTCTAGCTTATCGTTTAAGGGTGTGCAGGATGTTCTTTCGGGTAAAGTGGCTACTGGCGCTCAAAATGTGTATTGGGTAGAAGAAGGCGGATATACTGGTGAAGTGTCTGCGGAGATGTATGCCGAGCTTGGAGCGTCGTTTGCTTTGGTTGGTCATTCAGAACGTCGTCATGTTTTTAAAGAAACTAATCATGATGTGCGAGAAAAAATGACCGCTGTTTTGGCAGATGGTCTCACTCCGGTGTTGTGTGTTGGTGAGACGCTTCACGAGCGCAATGAAGGGGTGGCTGCTGAAGTAGTAGAATCGCAAGTGCGAGCTGCCTTTACCGGTCTTGTTTGGCCAAAAAATATTCCACTTATTATAGCGTATGAGCCGGTGTGGGCGATTGGTACTGGAGAATCATGTGATCCAGCTGAAGCCGACAGAATGGCCGATCTTACTCTTGGGTATGTTTCGGCGCTTGTGCCGGGCGTCGAGCCAAAAGTGCTGTATGGTGGTAGTGTACGACCTGAAAATGTTCTTGAGTATATTTCTCTGCCGTCTATTGATGGTGTACTTATTGGTGGCGCCTCCACCAAAGCAGAAAGCCTAGAAGCTATTCTTAAGGCGATGAAAGCATAATCTATGACCTACATACTTTTAGCACTCATGGTCATTAGTTTTGGGGTGTTTGCAACTATTATTGTTCGCAAATTTCCGCAGGTGGCTCATGTGGATATAGATAATTTGCCTGAAGAAAAAGAAGCTCGTAAGAAAAAAGAAATTATGAGTCGTCGGATGCAGGCCGAAGGGGGAGCGATGATGCGTCGTTTAGTCGATAGATTTAAACCGCTTCGTAAGCTGTGGGGTTTTTTGCAGCTTAAATTTCGGGTGTATGTTGGTAAGATTGAGCGTGTGCTTCACCACGAACAGCGTGCTAAAAAGAAAGCCCAGTCTTCTGGTGCTGAAGAAGCTTCGCGAGCTCAAAGCACACTCCAAGATGCCGGGGTTCAATTTGGTTTGGGAGAATATGACAAAGCTGAGTCGTTGTATATTAACGTTATTAGCACCGATCCAAAATCTATTGAAGCGTACCGCGGTTTGGCGGAAACGTATTTGGCCAAAGGGGCGCGCGAAGAGGCTGAAGAGACACTACATTTTTTGCTCAAGCTCAAACCAGACGATGATGGAGCGATGGTGAAGCTAGCTGAAATGGCCGAAGCTAAGGGGGATTTGGAGCAGGCAATTAAATATTACGAACAGGCGATGGTTTTAAATGACGCTTTGTCCCCGCGGTTTTATCACCTCGCCGAGCTCTTGGTAAAGGTGAAACAGCCCCTGGTGGCCAAGGAGGCAATATTGTCGGCAGTAGAGCTCGAACCCAAGAACCCTAAGTATCTTGACTTATTGATAGAAGTTGGTATACTATGTGGCGACAAGGATTTAGCGATGCATGGTTTTCAAGAACTTCGCCTCGTGAATCCAAAAAACCAAAAATTACAGGTTTTCCAAGACCGAATTAAAGAATTGGTCTAGGGTTGTTTGGGCAGTTACCGAAGCGGTCAAACGGGACTGACTGTAAATCAGTTGGCTACGCCTTCCTAGGTTCGAATCCTAGACTGCCCACAAGCGGTTTTCCGCGCAAAAACTAGAAACATAGACGCCGCCTTAGCTCAGCTGGTAGAGCAACAGTTTTGTAAACTGTGGGTCGTCGGTTCAAATCCGACAGGCGGCTCATAGGCTATCATATGCCGATGTAGCTCAGTTGGTAGAGCGCGTCCATGGTAAGGACGAGGTCAGCGGTTCAATCCCGCTTATCGGCTCCAGTAAAAACCCTCTGAAAGTGGGTTTTTTCGTTCTAATGGCTACCCCCTTGATTATTTACACCCTGTGTGGTAGACTAATCCCACTATTATAACCAACCCGTATGTCACAAGATAACATGGTCAAACTCGAGTGCACGGTTTGCAAGCACCTCAATTACTTCACTCGCAAGAACAAGAAGACATTGAAGAACCGCTTGGAAATTGCTAAGTTCTGCAAACACTGCAAGAAAAGCACTCCTCACAAAGAAACGAAATAACAAACCTGAGCGAGGCGCTAGCCTCGCTTTGTTTTTGGCCATCTATGCGCTTTCTCATCGCTTTTAGAAACAGTCTATCCGATATCTCTTGGCTCAAAGCCAATCGCGTGTCTACCGTGGGCGCGTGGCGGTATTTTTCGTCGTTTATTTTTCTTCTGACGGTGGTGGTGGCTTTGCCGATCGGTTTGGCGGCGATGCCAGTTGTTCAAGAAGTGCGACAGGTGGCCGAAAAAGGTTTGCCGACTTTTTCAGCTACAATGGCGAGCGGTACTTTATCTATTGCCGGGCTAGAACAACCGTTTGTAGTTGAACGCAATGGTATGACTGTTTATGTGGATACCGTGGCAACTAACACTATCTCTCGTTTGAATACTAATAGTATTACTGTTTCCCGTTTAGGTGTGACGGTGTATAACGCTACAACTGATCGAGAAGAAACACGATTGTGGGACACTGCTCCAAACGGGACAGCAACTTCGGAAATGGTAGCAAGCAACTTGCTTCAGCTGACTAGTCCAACCGCACTTGTTTTGTGGGCTTTCGGCTTTGTTCTCTTGCTTTTTATCACCTTTTTTGTTATAAAGGTGTGGCTCCTTATCGTGGTTACAAGTCTGGTATATCTGGTGGGTCAGCTCGTTCGCCGACCGTGGTATTTCAAAGAATTGTTTACTATGGGGCTGTTTGCTATCACTTTGCCGACCCTGCTTGTTATGGGGCTCTCTATGGTGGGTATTGTGGTGCCATACGGTAACACACTTGCCCTCTTCGCCTTTATGACGGCGGTGGTGGTGACGAACGATGAAGTGAAAGAATAATATAATCTGGGCGCGTCGTATAATGGTAGTACGGTGGTCTCCAAAACCACCTGCGTGGGTTCGATTCCTGCCGCGCCTGCTAAATAAATAAACACCTCAAATGAGGTGTTTATTTAAGTAGACATGATGGAATCGAAGGGCGCGAGAAAAGACCGAGCAAGTGCGAGGTCTTGAGTATAGCGCCCAGGCCGCGAGTCGGAGCGAGCGGGATTCCTGCCGCGCCTGCTAAATAAATAATCCCCCTCATATGAGGGGGATTATTGTATTCATAGACAAACCCAGCTAAACCCGCTATGCTTAGCAGACTATGTCTAAACAACAACACTACGACATTTTAGTTATCGGTGGCGGGGCGAGCGGCACCGCTCTTTTGTATACCTTGGCTCGCTACACCAATGTTTCTTCGGTGGCGTTGGTAGAAAAATATGCCACTCTTGGCCAAGTTAATTCTAACGCTAAAAATAATAGTCAGACGCTTCATGTTGGCGATATTGAAACGAATTACACGATAGATAAAGTTCGCCAAGTGAAACCAGCGGCTATGATGGTGGCTCGGTATGCCGAGGCTCTACCAGAAGCTGAGCGAGCGGGGATTGTTACTAAAGTTCATAAAATGGTTTTGGCGGTTGGCGCCAAAGAAGTGGTGACGCTAGAAAAAAGATATGCTGATTTGAAACCGCTTTTTCCGGAAATAACTAAACTCTCTGGTCTGGAGATTGCTGAGTGTGAGCCGGCGGTGATGCGTGGGCGCTCACCCGATGAGCCAGTTTTGGCGCTCGCCAATAACGAAGGGTATGCTGTGAATTTTGGTGCGCTCGCTGAGTCGTTTGTCTCACAAGCTAAAAAAGTTACCGACAAAATCGTGGATGTATTTCTTGGTCGCTCAGTCACGCGTATTTCCAAAAATGCTGATGGTATTTTTGAGGTGGAAACATCGGCGGGCACTCTCACCGCAACCACCGTTGTGGTGGACACTGATGCCTACAGCCTTGGCTTTGCCAAAGCGATGGGCTATGGCCATGAATATTCGCTCATTCCGATTGCTGGTACTTTTTATTTTTCCAAGGATTTACTTCGTGGCAAAGTGTATACGATGCAAGAGCCGAAACTGCCGTTTGCAGCGGCACATGGTGACCCGGATGTGAATGTACCAAACAAAACTCGTTGGGGCCCGACAGCTCGGTTTTTCCCAGTGCTTGAAAGTCGCAACCTAAAAACAATGAGTGCCTACTTTACGTCAGCTGGGCTTTTGCGCCCGGTCACTTGGAAAAGTTTTGCCGGTATTTTGTTCGACCCATTACGTTTTTTGTATCTCGCTAAAAATATTCTTTACGAATTACCGTATATTGGAAAATACTTCTTTGTGTCACAAATTAAAAAAATCGTACCAACTATTTCTGGTGCTGATCTGACTCGAGCAGTTGGTTATGGTGGGATGCGTCTTCAGCGCGTGAATGTGACAACTGGCGAGCTCCAGCTTGGTGAAGGTAAAATTCTTGGCGAGGGGATTATTTTTAATATGACACCGTCGCCGGGGGCGAGTGTTTGTCTCTATAACGGTCTTCGCGATGCTGAACAGTTGATGGTTTTCTTGGGTGGGCGCTACCAATTTGATGCGTACCGGATGAAAACTGAGCTTGTTCCAGATGCGCCGGATATGGTGACGAGCGATGTGTCGCTCAAACAGTCGTACTCTTCGTAGTTCACATCCTCAAACCTTGCTTTTTTGTTGGTCTACAGTTAGAATACTATGTACTAATTGTCTAATTATTTTATATGGATCAACCAATGTCTCCAGAACCAGTTTCTTCTGGAAAAGCTAAAATTATTATTCCTCTTGTTGTTTTGATTGCTTTGCCAATTGGTGTTTTGATGTATATGTCGGGGCAGCGTCGTGCTTTGGCGCCAGCAGTCGATCCAGTAGTGACGACTCCAGTCACTTCGGCTGAGCCAACTCTCGCCACCACTACTCCTGTTGCTACTCCAGAGGCGACCAAAGAAACCTCACCAGCCCCAACTCCAGCTGTCAAAAAGACAGTGTATAAGGATGGTCGTTATTCAGCGATTGGCGACTACCGCTCACCAGGTGGTGCCGAAGAGATTGCTGTTGTTCTAACATTAGTGAATGACAAAATTACCGAAGTTGAAGTTGAAGCAAAAGCAACTATTCCAAAATCTGTTTTCTACCAGGATGTATTTATTAAAAACTATAAACCATTAGTGCTTGGTAAAAATATTGACGAAGTGCAATTGGATAAAGTCTCTAGTTCCAGTCTCACTCCAAAAGGTTTCAACGAAGCTCTCGCTAACATTAAAGTTGACGCGAAGAATTCCTAGTTTGATATGTCACCGTTTGTTTTTGAAGCGATTGGTACTCGTTGGCAGATAGATATTTTTGACGAACTAAACGACGCCGAACAAACAGACATTATCCAAAAGATTTGCGTTCGTATTGCTGAATTTGATAAAAATTATTCTCGTTTTCGAGGCGACTCACTCGTCTCGACAATGGCCAAACAAGCGGGGGAGTACGTCATGCCTGACGACGCTCCGCCGCTTTTTGATTTGTATGAAACACTGTATCGCCTCACCGATGGCGCAGTAACACCGCTTATTGGTCAGGTGTTGGTGGATGCTGGTTATGATGCCTCGTATTCTTTGAAGTCGGGCGAAGTACACACCCCGCCTCGCTACGAAGAGGTCATTTCATATGCGCATCCGAAACTTATTCTTAAACAACCAGCTCTTTTAGATTTCGGCGCCGCTGGCAAAGGTTATCTGATAGATATTGTTGGTGACCTGCTTAAGCGCGAAGGTGTTTTGAATTTCAGTATTGATGCTGGTGGAGATATTTTACACTCACGCACTAAACCGGCGTTGCGTGTTGGTCTCGAAAATCCGTTTGATGCTAAACAGGTTGTTGGTGTGGCAGAGCTCGGGAAGGGGAGTATTTGTGGTTCGGCGGGCAATCGCCGTGTGTGGGGGAAGTATCATCATATTATTAATCCGCACACACTCACTTCGCCTCAAGATATCGTGGCGGTGTGGGCGATAGCCGATACTGCTCTGGTGGCAGATGGTTTGACGACCGCTCTCTTTTTTACTTCACCAGATATACTTCGTAAAGCCTATTCTTTTGAATACGCTTTGCTTCGATCAGACATGTCGCTTGAATCATCGAGTGGCTTTCCGGCAGAGTTTTTTACTCAATAAAAAACCTACACAAGAACGTGTAGGTTTTTTAATTTCCACTGACCATCTTTTGATAAAGCGTAAGCATTGGAAAGGATGAGCGAGTCTACGGTGGGGCCGTATATCGCTCAATTTCCTCCTTGTTGAGTGTTACAATGTTCTACTGTTGAACTTTTTCGCCACGACCAGTGTAAAGATTGCGGCCGTGGTAGCAAGAATAGCAGAGAGCATTCCAAAATAGGCAGCCGGACCGAGTGATGTGTAGAGCCAGGTCAGACTGCCGGCGATCAGATTGCCAACAAAGGCCATGCTCAGGAAAACCGCCATCACTTGCGATTTCATATGCGCCGGCGCCTGCTTGTAGAAAAAGGACAGCCCGACCACCGACAGACACATCTCAGCCAGGCCGAGAACGACGTAGGCCGCCACTTCCCAGAGCAGGGATACTTGGCTGGTTTTGGCGAAGAGACCGGCGATGGTCAAGATCATCATGCAGAGGCTGGTGAGCAGGAGACCGTAGCTCATCTTGTCGGTCGGTCGCGGGTTGATGCCTTGTCGTTCGAGCCAGCCCCAGAAGCGCCCACTCACCATTGCGAAGAGGATGATAAGCGCTGGGTTCAACCATTGGATGGTGTCAGGCTCCTTGAGCCCCAAGAGGTCCATGTCCTTGGCGAAGAACACCCAGGTGGTATTCTGCTGATCGTATGCCATCCAGAAGGGGATGTAGCAGAGAAAGATTCCGCTGAGCCCGATAAGGACTTGGCGGTTTTCTCGTTTCTCTTCAGGGGTCTTGATCACAGTCTGCAATTCCTCGGTCGGGTAGTGCTTCCGGCCAAGGGCGAAAACGATGAGAGCGACGATCATGAGAACGGTCGGTGCCATGAAGGCCGTTCCGTAGCCCCACTGAGTCCGAATTTCCGGGAGCGTGAGCATTGAGATGGCCGCACCGATGTTGATGGCGGCGTAGAAATACGTACTCGCCCGGTCAAGAAGTTGTGCGCTCTTTTTTTCTCGTTCGTACATGAGCGCCATAAGCGGGTAGACGTTCGGTTTGATAGCCCCACTTCCGCCTGCAAGCAAAACCAGTGCCAAATACAAGCCGGATTCAGTTCGCCACTCTCCAATGATGAAATGTCCGAGAACATACGGCACGGAAAAAACCATCACCGTTTTGAATTTCCCGAGCCAGCGATCGGCGACGTAGCCACCGAGAACCGGGAGGATGTAGGCCATTGCTTTGAAGGTGTGACTGACAAATCCAGCCTTGCCCTGCTCAAATCCGAGCACGCTCAACATATAGCTGGTGAGCAGGCAGAGCATGCCGTAATAGCTGGCGCGCTCGGCCAATTCTCCAAAAAATACGTACTTGAACCCAGCTGGATGACGTTCTGTGACGTTTTCTGCCATGACGACCTCGTAGCCCCTGAACGCGGGGTGTTGGTTGTGAGAGAACAGCTGACCACACCTGCCCCACAGGCGTGTAAGAAAGAACAGACGGAGACTACTCTAAAAAGACTATTTCGTCAATGTCCCGACCACCTTTCTTCCGCTTAACCTTGACAAAACACCCCTTTTGGCGTATACTAGTGTTTCTTAAGTCTTTATCGCTATTTTAAGCGGTAGACAGACTCGTATCTTCTCAATGTGTCATCAAGTGGCTCGAGCAGACGGCGGGTCGCCTAATAGTCACTATGACACACCCTACACCCGGAGCTTTGAGCTTCGACAACCTCGGGATTGCCCCGAAACTTTTGGCTTCTTTAAGCCATCACAAATACACCGTCCCAACGCCGATTCAACATCAGGCGATTCCTTTGGCTATCGAAGGTAAAGATGTGGTTGGTATCGCGCAAACTGGTACCGGCAAAACACTGGCGTTTGGTATCCCAATGATTCAGCGTTTGGCGCACCACAAAGGCCAAGGCTTGGTCGTGCTCCCGACTCGTGAGCTCGCACTCCAAGTAGATGAAACACTTCAAAAGATTGGTCGCTCACTCGGTCTCAAAACGGCTGTTTTAATTGGTGGCGCTTCTATGGGCCAGCAAATTCAACAGCTTCGCCGTAATCCACATGTGATTATCGCGACTCCAGGTCGTTTGGTAGATCATATGGAACAAAAGACAGTTAATTTGAAAACTGTTTCAGTGGTCGTGCTCGATGAAGCTGATCGTATGTTTGATATCGGCTTTGCTCCACAAATTAAACAAATTCTTTCTACTGTCCCGTCTGAACGCCAAACAATGCTTTTCTCAGCGACTATGCCTGGCGAAATTGCTGCGATGGCTGCTCGCCATATGAAAATGCCGCTTCGTATTGAAGTGGCTCCAGCTGGTACTTCAGCGTCTAAGGTTGAACAAGAAGTGGTTATTGTGCCAAAAGATATGAAAGGCCAGCTTCTTGATAAATTACTTACTGATCATACTGGTAGTGTGCTCGTGTTCTCACGCACCAAACATGGCGCTCGAAAAATCGCTTTGATTATTCGCCACATGGGTCACACTGCTGTGGAAATGCATTCCGACCGTTCGTTGGCACAGCGTAAAGCAGCACTTGCTGGTTTTAAATCTGGTCAATACCGTATTTTGGTAGCGACAGATATTGCTGCTCGTGGTATTGATGTGACTGGTATTTCTCTCGTTATTAACTACGACTTGCCAGATAACCCAGAAGATTATGTACACCGCATCGGTCGTACAGGTCGTGCTGGTTCGTCTGGTAAAGCGATTTCATTTGCTGCTCCAGAAGAGCGTGGTGATGTTCGCTCTATTGAGCGCTTGATCCGCAAGACTTTGCCAGTATTGGCTTTGCCAGTGCTTCCACCTCGTCGCACCCCACCGCCAAAATTACATGTCTTTGAAACTAACTCTCGTGGTTTTGGTCGTCATGATCGCGGAGGTCAGCGTGGCGGACATCGCGGTGGTCCTCGTGTCCACAATGATCGCGGTGGCAGTAATTATGCCCCTCGTCGTCACTCTCGTTAAACAACTTCTAAACAACCACCTTCGGGTGGTTGTTTTTTTATTCCCCCTCGAAAGAGGTTCGCGAATATGTTACACTGGGTACATACTTTTCTACTTAACACTGTATGTTGTCTACCGCCCGTGATTTAGCCTTTAAACAAACCGATCTGTATCCAGCCGTTAAACCAGGAGACGATTTTTATGATTATGCCGTTGGTGGTTGGCTTCGTGCGCACCCGATTCCTGATGATCAAAGTCGTTGGGGTGTGTTTGAGATGTTGGCCGATTTGACCAACGCAACGGTGCGAGACATTATTGAGCATCCTGAGCGATTCGCTGGCACTGAAGACGCCTCTATTGCTGAGCTGGTGGGGAAATTTTATCGCGTAGCGATGGATGAAAAAAAAATTGAACGAGTTGGACGCGCTCCACTTAATGGGTTTTTTGAAAAAATTGCTACTGTTTCTGATAGCGTCTCGTTGGCGCGAGTGACAGCTGAAATGCACCTGCAAATCGCTCGGCCGCTTTTTGTACTTTTGGCGGCGACTGATGCCAAAGCAAGCGATCAAGTTATATCTGGATTAGTACAAGGCGGTCTGGGGTTGCCGGAGCGGGAGTATTACTTGGCAACTGATGAGCGCTCAGTCGCGATTCGTCAAAAATATACTGAGTATTTGACGACGCTATTTACGCTCGCTGGTTTTGCGGACTCAGCTGAAAAAACTGCTCGAGTTATCGCTCTTGAAACTAGTTTGGCGGAAATTTCTGTTCCAAAAGAAGATTTGCGCGATCCAGTAAAGAATTATAATAAAATGTCGTTTGCGGAAATGAAATCCCGTGTGCCTGGTTTTGATTGGGACACTTATTTTACGACGCTTGGTGTTTCAACAGCAGTTTCAATTGATGTCGGGCAGTTGCCGTTTTTTGAACGATTAGGCAAGGTTTTGTCTCAGGCGTCGATGGAAGATGTGCGCTCATATTTAGAAGCTTTTGCAGTGCGTGGTTTGGCGCCATATTTATCCAAAGCTTTTTTAGATACGCATTTTCATTTTTTTGGCACAGTGATGAGCGGAGCTAAACAAATGAAGCCGCGAGCTAAACGAATGGTGGAGCTTACGAATGATTGTCTTGGCAAGGCTGTTGGCAAGCTGTATGTCCGCGAAGCTTTTTCGAGCCAGGCTAAAGCTCGCGCCGAAGCTTTGGTACAAAATTTGCTTGTGGTGATGGGGGATAGAATTACAAGATTATCCTGGATGAGCGACGCGACCAAAAAACAAGCGCTTCACAAATTAGCTCGCATGACGGTGAAAATTGGTTATCCAGATGTTTGGCTCGATTATTCCTCGCTCACACTTGGCGACGAATCGCTTGCTGACAATGTTCTGCGTTGTTATGCTTTTGAAGTTCGTCGAGAGCTATCAAAAATCGGCAAAGCAGTCGACAAAACAGAATGGCTTATGGACCCACAAACAGTGAATGCTTATTTTGAGCCATCTAAAAATGAGATTGTTTTTCCAGCAGCAATTTTACAGCCACCATTTTTCGATGAGTTGGCCGATGACGCGATGAATTATGGAAGTATTGGGGCGGTGATTGGCCATGAAATCACTCATGCGTTTGATGATCAGGGGCGGCAGTATGATGCCGTTGGCAATCTACACGATTGGTGGACCGAAGAAGACGGTGTGTTGTTTACTAAAGAAGCTAAGCGGTTGGTAGAGCAGTTCAACACTTATTCACCGGTGGAGGGGGGTTTTGTAAACGGCCAGTTTACTTTGGGGGAAAATATTGCCGATTTAGGTGGTTTGGCGATTGCTTTTGAAGCGTTTCAGCGAACTTCAGAAGGTCGGTCGCATGAAACGATTGATGGCTTTAGTGGGGCGCAACGATTTTTCTTGTCGTATGCTCAGAGTTGGAAAACAAACATTCGCGATGAAAAAGCGCGACTGTATCTCAAAGTTGATCCACATTCGCCCGCGAAGTTTCGCACCAACGGGCCGCTGAGTAATATGCAATCTTTTTTTGACGCTTTTAAAGTTGCGTCTGAAGACGCTCTCTATCGCGCGCCCGAAAACCGCGTCGTTATTTGGTAATACCTATATGCTACACACCGAGTTTCGATTATTACCTCCAGCCCCAAGACTCCGCACCCTTCTTGGACCAAGTTTTATTTTGCTCGGTCTCGGTCTTGGTTCGGGTGAAGTTATTTTGTGGCCGTACCTTGTCTCTAATTATGGTTTGGGGGTGGCCTGGGGTGCGCTTTTGGGCATAACATTTCAGTTTTTTATTAACATGGAAATTGAGCGCTACACTTTAGCGCACGGCGAAAGTGTGTTTGTTGGTTTGTCTCGTTTGTCTCGAGTTATTCCGGCGTGGCTTATCATCTCAACGCTCTTGGCTTTTGGTTGGCCGGGGATAATCGCTTCGTCGGCTACTTTGCTAGCAAGTGTGTTTGGTGGTCACGGAACAGAAATAGCTATCGGGCTCCTCCTTCTCATTGGTGTGATTTTGAGTATTGGTAAATATATTTATACGACGGTTGAGCATTTTTCTCGCCTGATTATTATGCTTGGTATTCCAGCGATCGTTGTTTTGACATTCTTTTTTGCTGATTCATCTGATGTGATTGCTTTGGGTAATGGTCTCATCGGTCGGGGAGATGGGTACTGGTTCTTGCCAGCAGGGATATCGCTCGCGACATTTTTGGGAGCGTTTGCTTTTAGTGGGGCAGCCGGAAATTTGAATTTGACGCAATCGAGTTATATTCGTGAAAAAGGCTACGGCATGGCGGCTCATACCGAAAAAATGAAAGGGCTGTTTAATGGTCAAAAACAAACGATTGATGTGAATGGATATCAGTTTCAAACAACGCCAAGTAATGTCGCGCGTTTCAAAGAATGGTGGCGAGTTATTAATCGTGAGCATGGATTTATTTTTTATGGGCTCGGAGCTTTTACCATGCTGCTTCTTATGGTGCTGTCGTATGCGACCACTTTTGGTTTGCCAAATAATGGTAGTGGTATTCAATTTGTTCTTAATGAGGCGCGCTACATTAGTGATACGACTTGGCCACTCCTAGGAACTTTTTTTACTTTGGTTTTGGCGATGACATTGTTTTCAACTCAATTTTCAGTGCTTGATTCCACGAGTCGGATTATGTCTGAGAACTTTGCGATGCTTCGCGAAGGCTCGGGAGCCAAGGCGCTATTGTCTCGATATTATTTTATTTCGCTTTGGTTACAGATCGCTTTTGGGATTGTGGTATTTGCCGCTGGGATTCACGAGCCACTTAAGTTGCTGGTTATTGGTGCCTCAGTTAACGCTGTGTGTATGTTTGTGCATATTGGTCTAGTCGCTCTTCTCAATCGCACAGCTATTCCTCGTGAATTACAGCCAGCCTGGTGGCGCAAAGGAATTATTTTTTTGGCTTTTGTTTTCTTCGGAGTTTTTTCGGCAGTGACATTTGTGTCGCTGTGGAAATAAGTTTGTCAGTAATTTTTTCTAAATCAGTATAGAGGGTGCGTAGTTGCCCCACATCTTCTCGTCCTTCGTGAAGTGTTAGTTTGAGCACAGTCAAAAGGTTGAGTAATGTATGCTGTGTTTTTTTAGTTTCTTGAGGCATAGTTATAACAATGCTTTGGCGCTAATTTTGTAGCCACGCCCCGGCACGGTTTGGATAAGCTTTCGATGACTGAGTGAATCAATTTTTTTTCGCAGTGTCAGGATGTGGGTTTCAATGGTGTTGCTAAAAATGTCTCCACTATTATCCCAGACATGCTCAATTAGACTGCCGCGTGAAATGACGGTGTCGGTATTTTTGAGAAGATGCTCGAGGAGCATAAATTCTTTTTTGGTGAGGTAGATTTCTTTCTCACCTCGTTTTACTAGATGAGTGCGAGTGTTAACGCTTAAGTCGTCAATCGCTAGGGTTTCTTCGAGGAGGTGGTGGGGGCGACGTAAAATGGCGCGAATACGCGCCAATAATTCTTCGAGTGAAAATGGTTTAGTCATGTAGTCGTCGGCCCCGTTGTTTAACAGTTCTACCTTTTTCGGGGTGCTGCCTTCAACTGACAACATGATAATTGGATATTTTTTGCCAGCTTCGCGAATAGCTCGACATACTTCACGACCGTTTTTCTTTGGGAGGTTGTAATCGAGAATAGCTAGATCGTAGTCGTTTAAGGCTCCGAGATAGCTACCGCGCACACCGTCGCCCGCGACGTCGACGGCAAAACAAGCTTCAGTCAAACTGCTGTAGAGAAAATGGGCTAACTCTGGTTGATCTTCGACGAGAAGAAGTCGCATAGTTGAGTCCTGTATATAAGTGATATAAGCATACTTCCCCCGTTCTGGCAATAGTAGCGGGGGAGAGCTTCAAACGCAATACGTTTGGCTCCAGCTTATCTTTATTTCCACTTTATTTTTTCTTTATCTCGGTGTGGTAGGGTAGGAAAGTCCTCTCCAAGCCCGGCCACCCGCATTCACCCCCAGGGCGGCAGGAGGGACTAGGATGGAGACATCTCAGTAATGGGATAGGAGAGGCACACTACGCAAAAACCAGTCTTGTTGGACTGGTTTTTGTTTTGGATAGTAGTCGTGATTGTTATCTCTTTTTCTTCTTTTGGCAGGCGTGGCAGAGGCCAAAAAATTCTAGAGAATGTTCGAGTACTTTAAATTTCTTTTGCTTCATGATGCTTTTTTCTTGGCGCTCAATATCTTCTTTAAAAGAAATATCTTCGGTTTTACCACAGTTGAGGCAGACGAGGTGGTGATGGTGATCGTTATCGCGAGCGAGCTCGTAGCGGACGGTTCTGTCGGCAAAACGAATTTCTCGAACGATTTGTTTGGCGGTCAGTGTCTCTAGCTGGCGGTAGACAGTGGTTTTGTTGGCGCGTAGATGGCGTTTGGCCAGCTTGTTTAACAAGTCCTGGACAGAGAGTGGATGCTCTTCTTTGGTGAGAATAGCTAAAACAGCGGTACGAACAGCGGTGATGCGTTCGCCGGTATTTTTGAGGTTAGTAATAAGATGTTCAACGGTAGACATAGGTGCCCTTAGTATAGCCGAGATTAGCCCTTTCGGCAAGCTTTTTGGCTCGTTTAGGGGTTGACAAAAGGCCTATTTTGTGCTACACTGGCCTGTTCCGTACTTAGACGGGATACCCCATTTTTTCACCAGCTTTTGGCTGGGGAGAGGTCAGAACCATGCGTTTCATCAGTATCGTTGTGGTAGCGCTCGTCCTCGGCTTGTCGCCTGTGGCTTCGGCTCATGGCGCGCACGGTGAGGAGGAGGAATCGGTTTCGGTTGGGCTCACGCTCAGCATCGAGGCCGGGCATTCGCCGGAAGGCCAAGTGCTTGGGTTCCATGTTGGTCCGTACTTCAGCCTGCCGAACGGTCTGACGTTTGCTCCCAATCTCGGGCTCGAGACGCTCGGTGGTCGGTCGTACAACTTCAACATTGTGACGCTTGGCCTCGAGACTGGTTGGCAAGTGCACCGCAAGGTGTCGCTCGTCAATATTCTCCACGCTGGGTTCACGCCGTCAGCGTTCGACTTTTCCGTCCTGTTTGGCTTTGAGATGAACTTTCATACATCCAAGAGTGATTCCATTGATATTGGGCTCGCGGTTGGTAAGATGATTGGTTCGCCTCCTGGAGTCATGACTGGACTCGTCAACTTCCACTGGTCGTTTCAGCTCGGCGAGATTCGCCTAGATGAAGACGAGTAGGAGGTCAGCTCTACGAGGGCGATCGGTGTTCACACACTGGTCGCCCTCGAATCGTTTTTAGACCCTAGTCAAGAAGTCTTTTTTAGCGTATACTAGCCAAACTTGGTACTTATTATTTCTCTATGCAACCTGTTCGTCAACGTGTTTTGCCGATTATCATGCTCACGATTTTTATCGATGTGCTCGGTATTGGTATCCTTATTCCAGTTATTCCACTTCTTTTGGCTGATCCAGCGTCTTCGTTTTATTTACTCCCAGCTTCGTTTTCGATCGATCGTGGGTACATTATGCTTGGTTTTTTGACAGCCATGTATCCATTTATGCAGTTTTTGGCTACTCCAATTTTGGGGCAATTGTCAGATAAGTATGGTCGTAAATATATTTTAGCTGGTTCGCTGTTTGGAACGGCTTTGTCATATGTGGTGTTTGCTTTTGCGATTATCACTCGTAATATTCCGCTCTTGTTTATTTCTCGAGCATTCGATGGTTTAACTGGTGGTAATATTGCTGTTGGTCAAGCTGTTTTGGCGGATATCTCCAAACCAGAAGAGCGTGCTCGCACGTTTGGTTTGATTGGTGCTGTCTTTGGTATCGGTTTTATTCTCGGGCCATTTTTGGGTGGTGTTTTGTCAGATAGTTCCTATGTGTCCTGGTTTAATGCGGCTACGCCTTTTTTCTTTGCTGCATTACTCGCGTTTGTTAACACCTTACTCGTTTTGTTTGTCTTGCCAGAGACGCACGTTCGTAAACAATCTGGTTTAGTTTTACATTTCGGAACCTCGGTAAAAAACTTAGCCCGGGTCTTTGCTTTCAAACCACTTCGTCGTTTGTTTTTAACCAATTTTTTATTTACCGGTGGTTTTTCTTTCTTCACCACCTTCTTTAGTGTTTTTCTAGTGACTCGTTTTGCTTTTACGCAAGGCGATATTGGGACATTCTTCGCCTACGTCGGTATTTGGATCTCTATTACACAAGGTTTAGTTACTCGAGTGATGGCTCGTTATTTTTCTGAGGTGGCGATTTTGCGTGTGAGCATTATTGCGATGAGTGCTGCGGTGTTAGCGTACTTCTTACCAACTGCGCCGTGGCAACTGCTTTTTGTGACACCGTTTTTTGCCGTCTTCAATGGTTTGACACACTCTAATCTAACCGGCTTGATTAGTCGTTCAGTTGGTCCAGAGGTGCAAGGTGAGATTCTGGGAGTTAATATTAGCGTTCAATCACTGGCTAACACGGTGCCGCCGATTTTGTCCGGGTTTGTGGCGGCTTCGTTTCACCCGTATACCTCGGTGGTAGTTTCGGCAGTGATTATTTTCTTTGCTGGTATCACTTTTCTCTTTTTTCATCGTCCGGAGCGGCCGCTTCCGGTGGTGGAGGAATAAGGCAACACTTCTAGAAAGCTTGGCTTGAAACCAGGCTTTTTTAGTCCCCAAAGGGGTGGACAAACTCTCGGTTATTTGCTATACTGCCCACACTGTTTATAAGGAGCTATTTTTGATGTTTGTATGGGTTTTTTGACGAAATTATTCGGCGATCCTAACGCCAAAGTCCTCAAAGGTATTCAACCAATTGTTGAAGCGATTAACGCGCTCGAAGAAGAGATGCGAGTTTTGTCGGACACACAATTAAAAGCAAAAACTGGCACGCTCAAAGAGCGGTTGGCCAAGGGCGAAACGGTTGATGCGGTTTTGCCAGAAGCGTTTGCTGTGGTTCGTGAAACATCTCGTCGTTTGACCGGGATGCGTCATTTTGATGCTCAGCTTATTGGTGGCGTGGTGCTTCATCGTGGATCGGTGGCTGAAATGCGCACTGGTGAAGGTAAGACTTTGGTGGCGACGCTTCCAACCTATTTGAACGCGCTCACTGGTAAAGGTGTACACGTGGTGACCGTGAATGATTATTTGGCAAAACGTGACGCTGTGTGGATGGGGCAGATTTATGATTTCCTTGGTCTTACTGTCGGTATTATTCAAAATCAAACAGTATCGTATCGCTATAGTCCGCACGTGACTCCAGAAGCTCCAGAAACTAAAGATGTTGCTGAGGGTGGAAAAGCTGATAAAGAGCGTGATGAAAAAGGAGCCTATAAAGTAGAATATGAATATCTCGTGTCCTGTACGCGCCAAGATGCGTATAAGTGCGATATCGTGTACGGCACGAACAATGAATTTGGTTTTGATTACCTCCGCGACAACATGGTGCAGGATTTGGAGAGTATGGTGCAGCGCGGTCTTAACTTTGCCGTGGTTGACGAAGTTGACTCTATCTTGATCGATGAGGCCCGTACTCCGCTTATTATTTCGGCACCAGCTGAAAAAGCAGCAGATATTTATTATAAGTTTGCTGACTTGGTAGAAAAATTAACTGAGCATGATGATTTTGCAGTGGATGAAAAAATGCGTTCAGCTACCATGACTGATGCCGGTCTTCATAAAATGGAGGGTTGGCTTGGTATTGAAAATATCTATGCTGAAGGCGGAATGTCCATGGTTCATCATATGGAGCAGGCGCTTCGAGCCAAGGCTTTGTTTAAGCGTGATCGTGACTATGTGGTTGAGGGTGGGGAAGTGATTATTGTTGATGAATTTACCGGTCGCAAAATGCCGGGTCGTCGCTATAACGAAGGGTTACATCAGGCGATTGAAGCCAAAGAAAAAGTGGCTATTCAGCGCGAAAGCCAGACCATGGCGACAGTCACCTTCCAAAATTATTTCCGCATGTACACCAAATTGTCTGGTATGACTGGTACGGCGGTGACCGAAGCGGAAGAGCTTGGGAAGATTTATAAATTGGAAGTTGTGGTGATTCCTACCAACCGCAAGGCGCAACGCACTGACCATCCTGATAGAATTTATAAAAATGAAGCGGCCAAATATCAGGCGATTGCGAAGACTGTTCGCGCGCTCCAAGAAAAAGGTCAGCCGGTTCTCATCGGTACTATTTCTGTGGAGAAAAATGAATTACTCAGTCGACATCTTGAGCTTGAAGGTATTAAACATGAAATTTTGAACGCTAAAAACCACGAACGTGAAGGTGAAATTGTGGCGCAAGCTGGTCGTGAAGGCGCTGTGACGATTGCGACCAATATGGCTGGTCGTGGTGTGGATATTATCCTCGGCGGTAACCCGCCAGATAAAGATCAGGCTGAAAAAGTTCGCTCGTTTGGTGGTTTGTTTGTGATTGGTACTGAACGTCACGAATCTCGTCGTATTGATAACCAGCTCCGCGGTCGCGCTGGTCGTCAGGGTGATCCTGGTGAAACGCAGTTCTATTTGTCGACTGACGATGATTTAATGCGTATTTTTGCAGGTGAGCGTATTAAAAAAGCGATGCAAATGCTCAAGATTCCAGATGATATGCCAATTGAGCAGAAGTCTATTACCCGAATTATTGAGTCGGCTCAAAAGAAAGTGGAAGGTTTCCATTTTGACACCCGTAAACATCTGCTTGAATATGATGATATTATCAATCGTCATCGTGAAGTAGTGTATGGTAAACGCCGAGCGGTGCTTGAAAGTTTTGCAACTGAGAAAAAAGCACTTGATCCGAGCTATACATTGCCTCAAGCGGTAAGCGAAGTTACTCGTCCAACACTTCGAGCAATGGTTTTTGAAATGATTGATGCGGAAATTGAGCAAATTGTGTCGTACCATACCAACGCTGAAGATCGTTCGAGTTGGAATTTGGACGATATCATCTCTACGCTAGAAACTATTTTCCCGTTGTCAGCTTTGGAAAAAGAAAAAATTAAAGCGCACACTGACACGGGCACTCAAAAAATGGAAGCAGTTGAATTCCGCGAGTCGCTCGCCGAGGAAATTATTAAGATGGCGCATGAAAAATATGATACGATGTTGGTGCAAAAAGCCCATCATGCTCAGGTGATATTGGAAATTGAAAAACAAATGTTGCTCCGTAGTATTGATAATTTGTGGGTGGAACATTTAGTATCGATTGATTATCTTCGCACCGGTATCGGTCTTCGTGGCTACGGTCAAAGAGATCCATTGGTGGAATATAAGCGCGAAACCTACCGTATGTTTAGCGAGTTATTGAGCGCGATTCAAAAAGAAGTCGTTTACTCTATCTACAAACTCAGCATTGGTATTCAGATGGCGCCGAGTGTAATGGAAAGTGGTAATGTTATTTTACAGGGCGCTCAAAAAGAAGAAGCACCTGCTCAGCAATCCGCTGTTGGCCCTGCGCAAGGCGCTAAAGAAGTTGGGCGCAATGAACCATGTTATTGTGGTAGTGGTAAGAAGTACAAGAAGTGCCACGGTGCATAAGTGCTACAAAATAACCCTCTCTGAGGGTTATTTTTTTGGCTTACACATCAGTCTTTTTTACTGGTCTTGTCCACTTGCCAAGATGGTTGAAATGCGCTAAAATCCCCGCACTTTAATCTTGTCTTATTTATGGCTCAAAAAACACCGGTAACGAGGGGGGAAAGTCGTGAACAGGTGCGCAATAAGTTTATTGCGATTGTAGCGTTGTCCATTATTTGTTTGGTGGTTATTGCCCCAAAACAGATCAATCGTGGTATTAACGCGATTAATCAGTCGACTAATATTGGTATCCCAACTCTCTCAGAGAGTGGTTTTAACCTCGGTCTTGATCTTCAAGGCGGGGCGCATTTGATTTACCAAGCAAAAACCGACAGTATTCCTGATGCTGACCGAGCTAGCTCGGTGGAAGGTGTTCGTGATGTTATTGAACGCCGTGTTCGCGGTGGTCTTGGCGTAGCTGAGCCGATTGTACAAACTACCCGTGTTGGTAGCGATTACCGCATTATTGTGGAATTGCCAGGTGTGACTGATGTGAACCAGGCTATTACCATGATTGGTCAGACACCAATTTTGGAATTTAAAGAAGCTAACAATGAGCCAGCTCGTGATTTGACTGCGGTTGAAAAGAAACAAATGGACACTTTTAATGCTGGTGTCTTGAAAGAAGCTAACGAAGCTCTCACCGCTCTTCGTCGTGGTGGAAAGTTTGAAGATGTTGTCGTGAAATATAGTGACGACACCACCACTAGTACCGGTGGTGATATGGGTTTTATTTCTCAAGCCTCTTATCCAGAATTCTTTACTTGGGCTAAAACTCGCCGAGTTGGTGAAGTTGGTCGCGATTTGGTAAAGACTGCCTCTGGTTATAATATTTTGAAGAAAGTAGCTGAGCGCGATGGTGAAAAACAAGTCACCGCCTCCCATTTACTTATCTGCTATACTGGTGCTTCTCGTTGTGACAGCCCTATCTATTCCAAAGAACAGGCGTTGGCAAAAATTAATGACCTCAAAAAACAAGCAACTATTTACAACTTCGCTACATTGGTGAAGCAAAACTCTACCGAACCTGGTGCAGCTGACCGAGCTGGCGATTTGGGCACCTTTACCAAGGATACAATGGTGAAAGCGTTCACCGATGCTATCTGGGATGCTAAAGCTGGCACCATCATTGGTCCGGTGGAAACTGAGTTCGGGTACCATTTGATCTATAAGAAAGCTCAGGAAACCCCAAAACAATATCATTTGGCTCGTGTTTTCTTGAAGACACAAGACAAAACCGATATCTTGCCTCCGCAAGAGCCTTGGAAGACGACTGGCTTGTCTGGTAAGCAATTGAAACGCGCTGAGGTGACTCAGGATAGTATGACTGGCCAGGTACAGGTGAGCCTTCAGTTTGATGACGAAGGTACAAAACTGTTTGCCGACATTACTACTCGTAATTCTGGCAAAGAAGTCGCTATTTTCCTTGATAACGAAGCAATCAGTATTCCTCGGGTTAATGAGCCGATTACCAGTGGTAGCGCTGTTATCAACGGTAACTTTACCTTGAACGAAGCTCGTATTTTGTCGCAACGCCTCAATTCTGGTGCACTTCCTGTGCCAGTCGAGCTTTTGAGTCAGCAAAAAGTTGATGCGACTCTCGGTGAGGATTCTTTGGCAAAAAGCTTTAAAGCTGGTGTTGCCGGTCTTCTCTTGGTTATGTTATTCATGGTTATCTACTACCGCTTGCCAGGCTTATTATCTGTTTTCTCGCTGGCTGTGTACGCGCTTGTTACTTTGGCGCTGTTTAAGGTGCTTGGTGTTACTTTGACGCTTGCTGGTATTGCCGGGTTTATCCTGTCTATTGGTATGGCGGTGGATGCGAACGTTCTCGTGTTTGAGCGTTTGAAAGAAGAATTGCAAAATGGTCGCAGTTTGAAGAGTGCGATGGAAGAGTCGTTTATTCGTGCTTGGCCATCTATCCGCGACGGTCACGTTACCACTTTGATCAGTAGTATCGTGCTCATGTGGTTTGGTGGTGGCTTTATCCAAGGTTTTGCTGTGGTGCTCGCGACAGGTGTGCTCATGAGTTTGTTCTCGGCTATTACCGTGACCCGCACGATTATGCGCCTTATCTTTGGTCGTTTTGATGACAAAGCTAACGCGTTGTTCCTTGGTTATACGAAACGCTCCTAATGCCCCTTTATATGAAAATTCCATTCATTAAATATTCAAAGTTCTGGTTGATAGTCAGTGGTACACTGACCGTTGTGGCTATCCTTGCTATTGCTAAGTGGGGCCTTAAATACGGTATTGACTTCACTGGTGGCAGCTTGATTGAAATGTCTTTCAGCAATCGCCCGTCGGTGGAACAAGTGCAAGAAACACTTAAAACAGTTGTCACTGGCGATTCAGTTGTTCAGCGTAGTGGAGAATCGGATATTATTATCCGTACCACTTTTTTGACTGAAGAACAGCATCAAAAGGTGCTTAAAGCCTTCTCTGATGCCTACGCTACTGGTGGAAATACTCTTGTTGAAAAACGCCTGGAAACTATCGGTTCGTCAGTGAGTGAAACGCTCCGTCAGCGCGCTGTGAGTGCTATTATTGCTGTTAATCTAGCGATCATCTTATACATCGCCTACGCTTTCCGCAAAGTATCTCGCCCAATTGCTAGTTGGAAATATGGTGCTTTGGCTATTGTGGCTTTGGCACATGATATCCTGATTGTGGTCGGTGTTTTTGCTGTTCTCGGTCATTTTACCGGTCTCGAGATTGAGACTGACTTTGTTTTGGCATTGTTGACAGTGCTTGGTTTCTCGGTGACTGATACGATTGTGGTGTATGACCGTATTCGTGAAAATGTGTTGCATAAAACTGCTGATACATTCTCAGCGATTGTTGATTTAGCGCTTAATGAAACGTTGATGCGCTCTATTAACACTACGGTCACTGTCTTACTCCCATTGTTTGCCCTCTACTTCCTTGGTGGTGAGTCTATCAAAGCTTTTGCCCTCGCTTTGTTGGTGGGTATGGCTAGTGGTACGTATTCTTCTATCTTCATTGCTAGTCCGCTTCTCGTATATGTGGAGCGTTGGCAGGAGCGTCGTGCTCAGGCCTAAAGCCGAGCTCGTCCGCTCAAACCCCGCCCTTGGCGGGGTTTTTCTTTTTGTCTAGCCTTGTGGTATACTATCCATACTTATTTTTGCCTATGAACGATACAATTGTTCGACATTTGGTGGCGCTACTGGCCACTGGTATTGCTGGTTTGGCCTATGCCGCCGGCTATTTTTCCGGACCCCACGGTTGGTGGTGGACAGTTTTTGCTCTGTTCGTTGTCTACGGTTTTGTTTACAAAACTATTGATGCTGGCGGACACGGCGGCGGACATCATTAGTCTTAGACTGGTATGTTTTTCGACACGCTTACTATAGATCTGTCATTTTGGACAACCTTTCTTGGGCTTTCCTTGCTAGAGCAGGCGAAAGTTGTTTTTGCGCTTGGTTTGTGGTTGCCGTTGGCTTCGTTTATGTTCACCAAAGGAGCGGCCATGTGGGTGGAATACCGTACTAAAAAAGGTATTGCTCATTGGGAGTGGGTGCTTCTAGCTGTCGATATCCCGCCAATGTTTATTCAGTCGCCAAAAGCGGTGGAGCAGATCTTTGCCCAAATTTCTGGTACGCTTGGTCATGCTGATGTTCAAGCTAAATTTTGGACCGGTCACAAGCAAAAAACTTTCAGCTTTGAAATTATTAGTATTGAGGGATATATTCAGTTTTTAATTCGGACTGAAAAAGAATATCAAGATTTGGTGGAAGCAGCGATTTACGCTCAGTATACCGAAGCGCAAATTACTGAGGTGGAAGACTATGTGACAAATATTCCTGCCAAATATCCTGACGCTGAGTATGATTTGCTTGGTATGGAATTTAAGCTCGCTTCGGCTGATGCATATCCAATCCGCACCTATGACGAGTTTCAATATAATTTGAGTAAAGACGCCGTGTTTAGCGATCCGATGGCGGCTATTTTGGAAAACTTCTCTCGCATTGCCAAAGGTGAAAATGTTTGGATGCAACTTATTATTGAACCAATAGATAACAGTTGGAAAGAAAAGGGGATTGCGCTCGCCAAAGATTTAATGAGTGGTGGTGGCCACGGTCATCATGGTGGCGGTATTGCTGCAGCGCTGCTCGCTGTGCCAGATTTTATTCTTCAAGAATTGCGTAATATTATTACCTGGAACTTTGAAGGGGCGCACGGCGATCACGGGGCAGATCACGGGAGTGCAGAAGCGCTTACGCCGGGTATGAAAACAACGATTGAGTTTATTGAAGATAAACTATCTAAGATTGGTTTTAAGTCTAAAATGCGCCTGTTGTATTCTGCCAAGAAGAATGTTTTTAGCCCAAACCGCTGTGTTGAAGGGTTTGTTGGGGCGATGGGCCAGTTCTCTATTTTGAGCAGCAACTCTATCGTTCCACACATGGGAACGCACGCTCATTACGACTCAAAGCATAAGAAGAGTAATGTCCTCAAAAATAGCTTTATGAGCGCTTTTCAAGGGCGTAAGATGAAATGGGCAGGGTGTGACGGGTACGTGCTTAATATCGAAGAATTAGCGACAATTTGGCACTTCCCATTGCCATTCGTGAAGACCCCGATGCTTCAAAAGGCTGGGCACAAGAAATCTGAGCCACCAGCAGGGCTTCCGACCGAGACAAGCGAGATTCCGCTTCGTAAAAAGGGTGAGCCTTTGCCGTCTGCCCCAGCTCATGAAGAAGCGCCTGATGATTTGCCGTTTGCGTAACACTAATAAAAAAACTGTACTTGAGAGTACAGTTTTTTTATTTACAGGTTGGGAAAGTGTTTTTTGGTAATGCGCTCAACATCAGCGGCAGTTTTGGCCTGCTCCATAAGTTCGAGGCGTAATTCTTTGGCACCATTAAAACCATGAACATAGGCTTTATAGTGTTTTTTCATAATTTCAAAACTCTTGTGAGCGACCATTAATTCTTCGAAAAGATAGGTGTGCTCAATCATGACACGGAGTTTTTCTTCAATACTTACCGGCGCAGCATCTGGTTGGCCTTCGCGTACAGCATCAACATTGGTAAAGCACCATGGGTTGCCAAAAATACCACGACCAATCATAACACCGTCAGCTCCAGTTTCTTTTACTTTAGCGTAACCCTCTTCAATATTTTTAATATCGCCATTGCCGAGAATAAGAGTTTTTTCTCGCGAGCTATATTTATCACGGAGAGCGACTGCTTCAGCGACATGTTCCCAGCGAGCTGGGACTAGCGACATTTCTTTGCGGGTACGACAATGAATCGTAATAGCAGCTGGTTCGGTTTCAAGAATAGCCGGGAGCCAAGTGGCAAGTTCGTTTTTGTTGTAACCAATACGAGTTTTAACAGATACAGGAAGATCGCCAGCTCCGCGTTTGGTAGCGAGGATAATTTCTTGAGCGAGTTTTGGGTTTTTAATAAGACAAGCGCCGGCTCCTTGTTTTTCTACATTGCGGTCAGGGCAGCCCATGTTGATATCAATGCCATCAAAACCAAGCTCTTGAGCTAAAAGGGCGGTCTTATAGAAGTTTTCTGGTTTAGACCCAAAGACTTGCATGAGGATTGGTCGTTCGGCTTCGCTGTATTTAAGGTCAATCATGATATTAGGACGACCAGGGGATTGGAGCCCATCGCAGGAGACGAATTCTGTCCAGGTAATATCTGGTTTGCCGTATTTGGCAATGAGACGACGAAAAGCCGCGTCAGTGACATTAGCCATTGGCGCGAGAACAAAGATAGGTCGTTTGAGTTTTTGCCAGAAGTTTTTCATAGGATATGAGCCGATAGTATACGCATAAACTGGGCAAAAGTCAATGATTAGGGATAAAAAAACAACATCTGGGAAGATGTTGTTGTGAGGGGGTGTTATTTGTTTTCTTGAGCCAGAACGGTGTTAGTGAGAAGTTGCGCGATAGTGACCGGGCCGACGCCGCCAGGAGTTGGGGTGATGTGGCCGGCAATTTTTGAGACTTCAGCGAAATCAGTGTCACCAGAGACAATGCCGTTCTCGTAGACAAAGCCGGTGTCGATGACAACTGCGCCTGGTTTGACCATTTCAGCTTTGAGGATATTTTTCTTGCCAACGCCGGTGATGATAATATCGGCGGAGAGGCATTTTTCAACTACACTAGTGGAGCGGCTGTTAATAGTCGTAACACTTGCGCCAGCGTTGATGAGCATAATGGCGAGCGGCTTGCCAACTAAAGCGCCAGTGCCAATGACCGTGATATTTTTTCCTTTGACAGACATGCCGAGGTGCTCAATAATCGCCATGGCGGCAGCTGGAGTTGGTGGAACGAAGAGGGGATTATTCATAACCAAACGACCAAGATTGGTGTTGGTGAGACAGTCGATGTCGTTTTCTGGTCTAATAGCGTTTAAAACTTTTTCAGTATACAAATGTTCTGGAAGAGGGATCTGAATAATGAGGCCAGAGAGACGAGGGTTTTGTTGGAGGGTGGCGATTGTTTCAAGAAGTTCTTGTTCAGTGGTTGTCTCTGGCAATTCGTGGAGCGCAAAATGCATTCCCACGCGAAGGGCAGCTTTGGCCTTGTTGTTGACATAGCTTTGTGAAGCTTTGTTTTCACCAACCAAAATAACATGGAGCTCAGGAGTGATTCCTTGTTGTTTGAGGCGCGAAACTCGTTCAGCGACAGTCTTTTCAATTGTTTGGGCAAGGGCTTTACCGTCGATTATGGCCATAGAATGGGAGTAAATAATGGGGCTATCCTAGCATAGATTCTGCAAAAAATCAAGGGGAACGCTTAGATTTTTTTCGGAAAAATCATTGAAAGAACGATGGAAGAGATTAGGGCACCCATGATAATACCAAACGAAACCATGGAGGAGAGGTGAAAATGGAAGATGCCAGCCAGCATTTTGAGCCCAATAAATACCAGGATAAAAGCCAAACCTTTTTGGAGATGGTGAAAGCGGTGTAAAACATTTTCAATGAGGAAGAACAAAGCGCGAAGCCCCATGATAGCGAAGATGTTGGAGGTGAAAACAATGAATAAGTTTTGCGAAATAGCAAAGACTGCCGGGATAGAATCAACGGCGAAAATAATGTCAGTCGCTTCAACTAAGAGGATGGTGAGGAACAGAGAGGTAAAATAGAATTTACCATTTTCGCGGAGAAAGAATTTGCCACCGTGGTGGTTCGGAGTGAAAGGGAGGTATTTGCGAGCGAGCTTAATAACTTTGTTGTTATTAAAATCGACATGTTCTTCTTTTTTGTCGTTGAGTAGTTTAATACCGGTGTAGAGCAGGATAGCGCCAAAAACATAGAGCACCCAGTGGAATTGTTGGATGATGAGCGATCCGGCGGTAATAAACACCCCACGGAAAACAATGGCGCCGAGGATACCCCAGAACAAAACGCGATGATGATATTTTTCCTCTAAATTAAAGAAGCTAAAAATAAGCATGATGACAAACAAATTGTCGACAGAGAGCATTTTTTCGGTGACGTAGGCACTCAAAAATTGCGCAGCCAATTCTTTGTCTTGGAAAAAATAAATGAGCGCACCAAAGCCAAGAGCCATCGCCACCCAGAAGAGTGATTGATAGAGGGCTGATTTAAATTCCACTCGATGACTTGTCTTGTTAAAAAATCCTAGGTCAACCACCAAGAAGCCGACAATCAAAGCCCCAAAGACTGCCCAGAGTAATGTTTGTATGTCCATAGTTATGAGCTAACGCTATTAAAAATAAAAAACCTGACTCTAAAGCCGGTTTTAATTACTACTGCTTCATCGTGTAGGGGCGCTCCCTCCGGGAGACCTGTCGCCAGACACTCTGCGGTAGTCAAGGCTGAAAAAACTGTGCTGCCCAACTTGGATTCGAACCAAGATAAACGGATTCAGAGTCCGTTGTCCTACCATTAGACGATCGGGCAATTGGTGGTTATGGCTTGATAGCTTCCCCGGTAGGGTAGGCATCAAGGGTGGCTTTGCTGATTGTTTTTATAGCATTCCACGACCAGCGACGATTTTTGAAAACAGTTGGATGGGTGATGTAGCGTTTGGTGCCGTTTTCAATCAAGAAAAGACGACTACCACCCTCGGCTTTGACGAGCTGTTTTGGCTCAGTAAAGATAACTACCGGCACTCCGTCGGCCTTCATTCGTTTGTGGTCGAAATCATGCAAAGTGTCCATAATAGTAGCATATGGGTAGCGATAGTCAAGCCCATCTTTCATCTCGGAGTCGTTAGTCATGAATTCTTGTTTGGTGTCGTCATAACCGGTCAAAACAATGACATGGTAGGACGAGCCGCCCCGACGGAAACGGTGATGCGGATTGTTGAGGCCGTAACCGTAATGAAACGAGATAATTGGTCGTCCGGCGTCGAGTTCAGCTTTGATTTCTTGTAGGGTTGGATTCTTTTTTACGGTACCAGAAAATGAACTGTATTCATTAATAATCCGGTTGGTGCGAAACGAGTCGGTGTCGGCATTGCTACCAAAGATTCTGTCTTCCCAAGTAAACAACGGCCATAGTTTTGCTTTAATTTCTTTTGGTGGGAGTTTCACTTCTCCGCGGCTGAGGTAAAAATCTTCAACCATAACAATTGCCGCTTCCTCGCAGGCGTTGTTCCACGGTTTGACCCAGACGCCGTCGGGAATTTCCCAGATGTGTGGCACTGGTAAATCAACGACAGTGGCGCCGTGAGCGGTGAGTGGGGTGAGAGCGATGGTCGCTAGACTGGTTAGGGCAAAAGTTATTTTTTTCATAGCACTATTCAACGACCTGCCCACCAAAAGCTAAGGCAAGATCATTTATCACGTTCTCGGTTGGGGCAGGGGCAGCATCAACAGTGCAGGATATAAAAATTTTTTCATTAAAACAAGCTTCTAAAACACTCTCGAGCGTACGGCGAGATTTACCTTCATCAATCTTATCTTTGTGGAAACTGTAGGGAACACTCAAGATAAGTTGGTCGCCAACAATTTGTTTTGGTATAGCCATATTGAGTACCAAAACGAGTGATGGATAGACTTCGGTCATTTTCGTCATTACTTCGCTCCAGCGTTTTTTGAGATCTTCAATGGTGGTGGTGACAGTACCTCCGCGAACGGTGGTTTTTGGTAGTTCAGCGGCGGGGGTTGGCGCTGTTGGTGCTTCGACAATTGCTTTGGCTGTATTTTTTGGAGGTTGTGTTGGAGCTGCTTCTGCTGTTGTGATTTTCCGCACGACTGGCTCAGGTAGTGGTTCGTTTTTTATCTGAGGTGGAGGAAGCTTTTTTTCAACGATAAGAACAAGCTCAACGGTTAATAGCTCCAGCGGTAGTTCTGGGAGTGGGGCTTGTTTGGTTTCGACGCGGCGCTTGATGCCAGCGTCAATCATGGCGATAAGCTCTGGGTTGTCAACGAGTTCGCCAAGTTTTTGGATAGTAGCGAGGGCGGAAGTGCTAAAATCAACATCAAGATGTTTGGTATCACCGATAGCTTTGACGGTGAGCATGGCGCGGAGAGCTTCAAGCACGGTTAGAATAAATTGCTCAGGGGCTACACCGTCGTCGATTTGACGATGAACTATAGTGAGTGCGTCTTTGGCAGATTTTTTTCGGATAATTGTTTCTAAAAATTCAATAATACTATCGCCGTTGGAGGTTGGCAGAAGAAGCTCGACATCGCGAGCGGTAATTTTTTTGAGATGGAGTGACAAGACTTGTCCGAGCAAGCTTTCGGCATCGCGAAGCCCACCATCGCTTTTGATAATGATTCTATCAAGAACATCTTTGGCTACATCAACTTCTTCTTGCGCGCAAATATCTTGGAGGGTGGCGAGCATTTTGTCGTAGCTGATTTTTTTGAAATGAAAACGCTGACAGCGAGAGATGACTGTGGCTGGAAGTTTGTGGAGCTCGGTGGTGGCTAAAATAAATACAACATGAGCTGGTGGTTCTTCGAGTGTTTTGAGGAGAGCATTGAAAGCGTTGGTGGACAACATGTGGACTTCATCAATGATGAAGACTTTGTAGGCAGCGCTTGTTGGTTTGAATTGCGCGTTGTCAATAATATTTTCGCGCACATTATCAACGCCGGTCTGGGACGCAGCATCAATTTCAATAACATCGATACAACGTCCAGCGCTAATTGCTTGGCACATGTCGCAGGCATCGCATGGCTCACCGCTTTTTTTGTCTCGCTTGGTGCAGTTGACTGCTTTGGCGAGCAAACGAGCGGAGGTGGTTTTACCAACACCGCGTGGGCCAGAAAAGAGGTAGGCATGGGCGATAGTGCCCATGATAATTTCATTTTGAAGAGTGGTTGCAATATGATCCTGATCAGCCAGGGCAGAAAATGTTTGTGGGCGGTACTTTCGGTAGATAGTGGTCATACAAGTAGATTAGAGGGTTGGCTCATTTGGGCTGTTGTCAGCCTGAGCCACTGCCACTCCAAGTTGGGCGCGTTCAGCGATTTCAGCTTCGACAAGCTCACGTGAACGGCCATATTTGAGGCGGGAGAGCTCTTTAATAGCGGCAGCCAGCTCTTTATTGCCCGGGATTGGAGGGTAGGTGAGCATATTAAACGGTTTAGCCGCTGTATTGTCAATAAGGAGTTTAATATAGGCAGTATATTGCTCAACATTGATAAGGTCGTAGGAGCTAAAGACAGGGGCAAATTCTTTGGCGAGAATGTCGGCGTCTTCGGTACCAATACGGAAACTGACCAAGGTACCGGCATTGCCGAGCACGGCGTCTCGAACAGTGGTTTTGCCTTTATTATCTTCTAATTGCTTCATATATTGGTGGGCAATAACCAGCTCCAGGCGATATTTGCGAGCTTCGGACAAAATAGTGGCGATAGAATCGGTGATGAAGTTTTGGAATTCGTCGATATATAAATAGAAGTCGTGACGGTCTTCTTCGGGGATGCTGGCGCGTTCAAGCGCAGCCATTTGGAGCTTGGAGACGATAATCATACCAAGCAGGTTGGCGTTAATTTCACCGACCAACCCTTTGGCTAAATTAACGAGCAAGATTTTTTTGCCATCCATAACTTCGCGGAAGTTGAAACCAGAATGAGTTTGACCGATAATATTTCGGATCATGCTGTTTTCAACGAAGCGGCCAACTTTGGAGATAAGATAGCCAAGCATTTCAGATTTATGGAAGTCGCTGGTTTTGGCCATTTCTTTTTCCCAAAAAGCGAGCACAACTGGATCGGTGAGTTTTTTCTTCCATTCGGCGACAAAGGTGTCGTCGGTGAACATGCGAGGGATTTCGGCGATGGTACCAGGATTCTCTACGTCAGACATTAAGGTTAACATGACGTTCCGCATGTTGTGTTCAAACATCGGGCCGATCATACTTGGATCAGTCACCAATTTGTAGAAGATGGAGATCATTTCTTGCGTAATGAAATCTTTTTGTTCTTCACTTCCAGCTTCAAGCATGTTGAGGCCGATTGGGCGATCAGTATCGGAAGGGTTGAAGTAGATAACATCATCAACGCGATCTTTTGGGATATGTTGAAGTACATATTCCACAAAATCACCGTGCGGATCGATAACACAAACCCCTTCGCCATTTTGGATATCTTGTACAGCGAGATTTTGGATAAAGACAGATTTACCACTACCAGATTTACCGACAGTATAGAGATGACGGCGTCGATCTTCACGTTTCATACGAACAACCGTTTCTTCGCCGCGGTACATGGTGCGACCAAGAATAATACCTTCTTTTGGCATGTTGGTTGGTGGAGGAGCTTTGCGAGCGCCGAGCCAGTTGATGTGTGGTGTTTCGGTGCCAGGAAGGGGGAGATGCCAAAAGCTAGCCAGCTCCTCGGTGTTGAGAACGTAGTGATGGTTGTTGTCAAACGAGCGATAAATAGAATCGCGGATTAAATCATACGGTTTGCTTGGAATGGCGGCAGTCAGTGAATTGCCGTAGCGGTAGATGTTGTATTGGCTAAAAGCATTGATAATATTTTCTAAATTGAGCTGAGCATTTTCTACTGTTTCAGCTGAACTCACCACGCGCATAGTTATTTCAAGACCGCCGCGACTGAGTTTTTCTTCAATCGTTTTCACCATGTCTTCTTCGGTTTGGGTGAGTTGGTAGCGTTCGCCAGCGCCGTTTTTTTGTTGCTTATCTTCGTATTTAACGCTAAAAAATTTACCAAAGCCGCGTAAAAATGAGGTGAGGCCGGTTTCGCCAACAACTTCTTCAAAACGACGACCTTCTTTAATTTTGCGGGTGATGTGAACACCTTCAGAGCGCCAGGATGAGCTGGTTGGGCGGACGATAAACTGCACCACCGCTCCTTGAGTTGGAGAGATTTTACTGAGTGGGTTTAAGATGGCGACCAGTGGATCACTCTCCATTTTTTTGTAAGTTTTGAAAGGGAGAGCAGACTGGTGTTTGAACCACAAGTTGGCCCCGACAATGTGGCATTGTGGTTGGAAGATGTTGTAATCAGTTTCGGTGGTGATTTCAGCATGTGGGTATTGCGCATGAATCTGTTGTTCAACAAACTCTTTCAGCTTGTCTGGGACAGCAACATAAAAAGAGATAGTATTGTTTTTGGTGACGATTTCAAATGAGATATGATCATTTCTACCTCTGAGCCAAGCGGTAAAACCTTTTTCTTTTTTGAGACCAGAGACAGCTGAAAAAAGCGTTTCAGCCACAGCAATTTGTTCGCGAACTTGGCTGAGGTTATCTTCGCTGGCTTTGCCTTGATCGTCGCTCTTGCGCTCTTTAGGAACTTTGATGAGCAGAATTGTTTTGTGAAAAGCTTTAAACTCACGGGTGCGACTGTGAAAAATTCCGCGGAGAATAAAGAGGCCGGCTATGACGCAGATGATTAATCCCCCAAGAATAGCTAGGGGGAGAAGGAGTGCCTCAGGCGACGAGGTATAGTTGGCAATGTCGAGTAAGTTAAGAATGTCGTTAAAAGACATACGTTAGCGGTATTCACTGTGGAGTTCAATAATACGATCTGTTTTGATTTTGGCTTCTTGTTCTAAAAAGAAACGATTGACTCCAGGAAGGAGTTTGAGCCAAGCGACAATCAGCTCAAAAACTTTTTTTACTTTGAGGGTCGTTTTTGAAAGAAGTGTGCGAATAGCGCGAGCAGTTTTTTCACCTTTTATTTTGAATTCTTGTTTGGCGAGCGGGGAGAGATGGCTAAAAGCGTCACCCAAATCTTGCTCCATAATTTTTTCTACTCGTCTTGTGAGTTCGTCGGCGGTGGTGACGGTCACTTGTGGTCGAGAAGTTGGCGTTTGTTGTTGAGGTTGTTGAGCGGGAGGGGTGGTTTCGCTTGGTTCTTCGGAAGACTCAAAAGAATCGGACGATTCGACCGGTTCTTGTTCGGGAGTAGATTCTTTTGTTCCAAACTGCTCAACTGGCGGTTGGTCGGCAAATTCACCTAGATTTTTGTTGATTTCAATAGCCATAGGATGAGCATAGTATAGCACATATTGTATCTCGCCACCAAGTGTTATTTTGTTGCGACTGTTTTTGTGGTATACTTCTTCACATGAAGTATATTTCCGAGACACAACAGAATGGTTTGCTCTGGGTGAATGTCGCTCGCCAAGACAAAAAAGAGGTGGCTGAGGTCGCTAAGCGTTTTGGTTTTCTCAAAAGCGATGCTGAGGAGTGTTTGCCTCCTTTTCAACGTCCAAAAATCGTGAAACGAGAGGGATATTATTTTATTGTCCTCCATTTTCCAGTGTTTGATCGATTGACCAAGCGTTTGAATTTCACCGAGCTCGATGTTTTTTTGAACTCTAGCTATATTGTCACCATTCATGACGGCAGCTTGTTGCCGATCGAAGTCTTTTTTGAAGAAGTCCGTAAAAATGAGAAAATTCGTCAGGCTTTTTTCAGTGGAACGGCAGCTCATGTCTTGTTTGAGCTGATGAATCGCTTGCAAGAGGCTATTTTTCCGATCTTGCTTCATATTAATGAAGATATTACCGCTGTGGACAGCCGACTGCTTGCTCCGCAAGGAGGAGGGCGAATGACCCAGGAAATTTTGCGTTTAAAAACGAATATTGTTACGTTTCGTCGTACGATGCAGGGGCACCGAACAGTTTTTGAACGGTTGGTATTGTATGGTGGTAAGGATCTCAATTTATCCATGTATCAGTCGTATCTAAACAATGTTCGTGAAGCTAATGGGGAGATCTGGCATATGCTCGAAAGTCAGAAAGAGAGTATTTATGCCCTCCACGAAGCGTATGAGTCATCTTTGACGATCCGCACTAATCAGGTGATGAAGACACTGACGGTTATTTCGGTGGTAACTTTCCCGTTAACTTTGCTCACTTCGGTGTTTGCAATTCATGCTGGCGGTACGCCATTTATCGGTCATCAGTTTGGTTTTTATGTTATTTTAGGCCTCGTTCTTTTTGGAGCGGGTATTTTGGTGGCTATTTTCAAAAAGAAAGAATGGATATAGAAAGTTCTAGTGAACCGGCCGGTGTCTTCAGTCGGTTTTTTTATTGACGCTTTTAAAACGGGGAGTATACTTTGAGATAGTAGTGTCACCATCCACCCCAAATCAGGAGGCGTCGCCATGTTCACGTCGCGAGATAAAGTTGTCGGCGTAGTGTTCGCTGTTTTGGTTGGCATGCTCGGAGCGCTTAGCTTGGCTGGTGCTGAAGAATGCTTGTTTGAACCGGTGTATTCGTGCGATGAAGAGGCGCATGATTACACGCGAGATGCGTGCTTTGAGCCGGAGATGCTTTTTACGCCAGCACAACATTCTGAACCAAGCATGGCTGTGGTGTAGGTGGTGAAGTAAGGAGGGCAAAAAACCCGACCACTTTGGTGGTCGGGTTGCTCTTTTTAGATTATTTTTTACTAATTTTCGTACCGTCTTTGGTATCTTCAACGGTGTAGCCGAGAGCCTCTAATTCTTTGCGCAAGCGATCGCTTTCGCTCCAATTTTTGGTAGCGCGCGCAGCGTCTCGCTCCTTGGCGAGGTTTGTTGCTGTGTCGGTCAGAATAATTTTTACAACCTTTAGATTTTTCTTAATAGCCAAACCGAGCACTTTATCAAAAATGAGTAGCGTTTTAAGATCTATGGTTTTGTTGTGGAGTGCTGTCCAGATGGTTGCCAAAGCACCAGCTGTGTCTAGGTCATTTTCAAGATGGTTTTTGAATTGAGCGGTGAGTTCTTTAGAATCAGCGCCTTTTTTGGGGAGTAGACGGGCAGCTTGATAGAGCCGTTCTAAGCCAGTTTGCGCCGCTTGAAGCGCCTCCCAAGAGAAAGCCAGCTGTTTGCGATAGTGGGCTTGAAGCAAGAAGAAACGGTAGGCGAGGGGATTAATACCTTTGTCTTTGATGGTTTGTAGAGTAATAAAATTACCGCCAGATTTAGCCATTTTGTCATCGCCGATAAGGAGAAATTCGCCATGCATCCAGAGATTAGCGAGTGGTTTGCCAAAAGCAGCCTCGCTTTGAGCGATTTCGTTGGTGTGGTGAACGGGAATGTGGTCGATGCCACCGCAGTGGATGTCAAACGGCTGGCCTAGATATTTGGTGGCCATAGCAGAACATTCAATATGCCAACCAGGAAAACCAATACCCCAAGGGCTTTTCCATTCCATTTGGCGTTTTTCTCCGGTTGGAGAAAATTTCCACAAAGCAAAATCGGTCGGATTTTTTTTGTCACCCATCTCTACTCGCTGACCAGCTTGGAGATTTTTTTTGTCGAGGCGAGCGAGCTTGCCGTAGTCAGGAAGTTTGGCAGTGTCAAAGTAGACACCGTCGCTGGTGGTATAGGTGAACCCTTTTTTCTCAAGTGTCTTTACAATAGCAATTTGCTCTTTGATGTGATCGGTGGCGCGTGGGAGTTTGGTCGGTGGTTCGATGTTCAATTCTTCAATGTCATGTAAAAAAGCTTTGGTATAGAATTTGGCAATATCCCAAGCGCTTTTGCCTTCGCGGGCTGAACCTTTTTCCATTTTATCTTCACCGCTGTCGGCGTCGCTGGTGAGGTGTCCGACATCGGTGATGTTCATCACATGCTTTACCTTGTAGCCACTGTAGGCGAGGGTGCGTTTTAAAATATCTTCAAAGACATAGGTGCGCAAATTGCCGATGTGGGCGTAGTTATACACAGTCGGACCGCAGGTATAGAGGGTAATTTTCCCTTTTTTGAGAGAGTGAAGCGGTTCAGTGGTGCGTGATAGAGAGTTGTAGAGCTGCATGGTCATACAGAGAAGTTATACGATAACCTCAGTATACTAGCCTATCTGGCGGGAGTTATCAACAGTTGGCTATCTGAAGTGGTTATTTTTTGGTATACTTATGTATAACTATGTCATTTTTTAGCAAACCGAAATCATATCTCGGCGTCGATCTTGGCGCTGGTGGTGTGAAAGTAGTCGAACTGAGAGCCGAAAAGAATCGGCCGGTTTTGTTTACCTACGGTTTTACTGTTGGTAATCACGATGTGCATCAGCTGCTCAGTAAAACGGTTCCATCTTCGCCTGACGAAATGATTCAAGCTAATGAGTTTATGCGTTCGCCGGATGCTGGAAAATCTGCTCCGAGTATTGTGGTTGATCAAAGCAAGATTACCATGTATGCCGATATGCTCCGAGCGGTTTGTAAGCAGGCTAAGACTCAATCGACAACGGCGGTAGCTAGCTTGCCGGTGTCGGCGGTGTTTCATGCAATTGTGACGATGCCGTTTGTTAAAAAAGAAGAATTTGACCGTATTTTACGCGCGGAAATTAAAAAATTGTTGCCATATCCTCTAGAAGATATGGTGCTTGATTCTCAAGTGATGCCTGGCGAAGCTGGGGCCAAGTCTCAACGTGTTTTGGTAAATGCGGTGCCTCGAGCTATGGTAGTTTTCTATACTAAAGTCTTTCAACAGGCTGGTCTCACTTTGGAATCGCTCGAGCCAGAATCGATTGCTATCACTCGTTCGCTTGTTGGTCGCGATGCTTCCACTACTATTTTGGTGGATATGGGCGCACAACGCACTAATTTCTTTATTGTTGACCAGGCGGTGCCAATTACCCACCATAGTATTGAACGCGGTGGTGCTAAGATGAATGCTATTTTGGAATCTGTTTTGAAACTTGAGCCAGGCACTATGACCGAGCAATTAAAGCGTGATATGTTTGCTCGCTTGATTGCTAATCCAGCTGATAGCGGAATTACCAAAGAACAATTTTTGGAATTATTTAATTCTATTGTTGAGCCGGTGCTCAAAGAGTTGGAATATAGTTTGGATTTATTTTTGCGCCAAAGCGCTAATCAAAATAAACGTCCAGAGAAAATTATTCTTACCGGTGGATCGGCGTTGTTTCCGTTTTTGGCTGACCATATTGCAACGAAGTTTAAAATGCGTTGTTATATTGGCGATCCGTGGGGTAGAGTGGTCTATCAGGAAAGTCTCAAACCCATTCTACACGCTATTGGCCCACGTATGTCGTCAGCTATTGGTCTTGCGCTCCGTAATGTGATAGTATAAGCTATAACTAACACAGGGAGGGCGATAATTTTTTCTTTCTATGCCCACAGATACAAGTAAAATTCATGTGCTCCTGGTGGAAGATGATGTCTTCCTGTCTGGAATTTATCAGAAAAAGTTTGAAATGGAAGGTTATAAGATCAGCACCTCCGATAACGGAGAAAAAGGTTTAGCTGACGCCAAAAAGAAGAAGCCGGATATTATTTTGCTTGATGTGCTTCTGCCAAAAATGGATGGTTTCACTGTTTTAAAAGAGTTAAAAGCCGATGCAGGCACCAAGGGTATTCCAGTTATTCTCCTCACCAATCTTGGACAAAAAGATGATGTGGAAAAAGGGCTTGAAGCTGGGGCAGTTGATTATTTAATCAAAGCCCATTTCAAACCTTCGGAAATTGTTGATAAGGTTAAGAGTGTTTTGCATCTTTCCTAAACGTATGGACAAAAAAATAACCGTGCGGAAGGAGGTGACAACATGAAAAACATGAACAAAAAGGGTTTCACCTTGATCGAACTTTTGGTGGTTATCGCCATCATCGGTTTGTTGTCAACCTTGGCAGTCGTTGCGCTTGGATCCGCTCGCGTTAAAGCTCGCGATTCTAAACGTCTTTCCGACTTACGCCAACTTCAAACAGCTCTTGAATTGTACTATACCGACCAAAACAGCTACCCATCAGGTAGTGGTGCTACCCTCGGTACAGGCAACTATGCTTGTTTGAACGCTAGTGGTTACGCAGCAACAGGTTGCGCAACTCCATATATGGCGCAAGTTCCGTCAGATCCAGTAGCTGGCAGTTCTTACACCTATACGGCAGCTTCGAGTTCTTACTCGATCTCCGCTACTCTTGAAGGTACTGTAAACGGCCTTAGTGGCGCAGTTACCCTCAGTCCAGGTGGTATTCGCTAAGCATTTATTTGTTTAGAAATGATCCCGGTTGCCCTAGGCAGCCGGGATTTTTTTCGGCTTTCCGAAGACTCTTTCCTGTGGTATACTGAGGTTACTTACCTGTATGTCTTTTACCCTTTTTTTGAGCGCCTACACAGCCCCTTTATTGGTGGGTTTTTTTGGACTTTTGACCGGAAGCTATCTTAATTCGTGGATCTGGCGTGTCCGTCATAATGTGTGGCGATTGGCTGGGCGAAGCACCTGTATCCACTGTTTGCGAGAGTTGGCTTGGTTTGAGAATATTCCGCTCGTTAGTTTTGTGGCGCTCGGCGGTCGCTGCCGCACCTGTCGCAAGCGTATTCCTGGACACTATTTTTTTGTTGAGCTGATTACTGCAGTGCTTTTTTTTGCAGTGACTTGGTATCATCAAGCGTTGCCAGTGTTGAATACGTGGCATTTTTTTAGAGATATTTTTTTCTCAGTCGTACTTTTAGTTGTTTTCATGTACGACTATTTGTATATGGAGATTTTGCCAAGCGTGGTGTGGGCAGGAAGTGTTATGGCGATTGTCCTTAATTATGGTGCGCTCCACCAGTCGCCGGTCAGCCTGATTCTCGGCTGTTTTATTGGTGGTGGATTTTTTTTGGCTCAGTATCTTGTCTCTAAAGGACGCTGGATTGGTGGGGGTGATGTGCGTCTTGGGGTGATGATGGGCCTCCTTCTTGGATTTCCAACTATCTTGGTCGCCCTGTTTATTAGCTATATGCTCGGAGCTGGAGTGTCGCTTGGCCTTCTTGCAACGCGTCAGAAGGCAGTAGGTGACGCTATTCCGTTCGGGACTTTTTTGGCAGTGGGGACACTTATTTCTTTGCTTTTTGGTTCGGCTATAGTATCTTGGTATGGAGGGTTTTTTGTATAATGTTGGCTGGTATGACATCTAAAGACTTACAACACAAAGTAGAGCGACTTCGTGCTCAGATTGATGATTTGCGCTATCGGTATCATGTGCTCAATGATCCGGAAGTTACTGATGCTATGTATGATGGGCTCACCAGTGAGCTTAAGCAAATTGAGGCCGAACATCCTGAGCTTATCACGTCTGATTCGCCAACGCAGCGAGTGGCCGGTAGACCGCTTGATAGTTTTGTGAAGGTGACGCATCAAGTTCCGCAATGGTCATTTAACGATGCTTTTAGCGAAGAAGATATTACTGACTGGGAAGTGCGTATCACCAAAATGCTTGCCAAAGAGCTTGGTGGCCGTCCGGATGATTTGAGTTATGTGTGCGAACTTAAAATTGACGGCCTGCATATGGTGCTCACCTATGAAGACGGTCTTTTGGTGACAGCTGCCACTCGAGGTGATGGCAAGGTGGGGGAGAATGTGACCCAAAATATTCGTACTATTCAGACAGTACCACTCAAGCTCAAAGAGCTAGTGGATATTATTGTGGAAGGTGAAGCTTGGCTTTCGAGTACGATGCTTTCCAAGATAAACGATTTGCGTGAGATTCAAGGTGAGGCTTTGTTTGCTAATCCCCGCAATGCTGCTGCCGGCACTATTCGGCAGTTGGATGCGCAGGTGGTGGCAGACAGAAAACTTTCGCTTACAGTCTACGATATTTCAAGCGACAATGTTCCGGCTACTCAAGAAGAAGAGTTACTTCGTCTTAAAGAGCTTGGTTTTAAAACTGATCCACATTGGCGAGTCTGCCGAAGTATTTCGGATATCATGAAATTTTATCGTGAATGGGAAACAAAAAAAACCACGCAAGAATTTTGGATTGATGGTGTGGTGATTAAAGTAAATCAGAAAAAATATCAGACAGCTCTTGGGTTTACCGGCAAAGCGCCACGTTGGGCGATTGCTTTTAAGTTTCCAGCTGAGCAGGGGACAACTGTGGTAGAAGATATCTATTGGCAAATTGGTCGTACTGGCGCTTTGACCCCGGTGGCTTTGATGAAGCCAGTAAAATTGGCTGGTACCACAGTGACGCACGCTACTTTGCATAATTTTGATGAAATTGAACGGTTGGATGTGCGGGTGGGCGATACAGTGGTTGTTGAAAAAGCCGGTGATATTATTCCAAAAGTTGTTCGGGTACTTGAAAAAATGCGCACCGGCACTGAGAAAAAAACTAAAAAGCCAACCAAATGTCCGCTTTGTGGCGGAGAAGTTGGTAAAAAAGATGAAGCGGGTGTAGCGATTCATTGTTTGAATCCGAATTGTTTTGCGCAAGAGCTAATTCATATTATTTATTTTGCGAGTAAGAAATGTTTTGATATTGACCACTTGGGTGAGAAGATTGTTGAGCAGCTGGTAAGTGAAGGTTTGATTAAAGATGCGGCTGATTTATTTACTCTCACCGTGGGCGACCTGACTACCTTGGAGCGGTTTGGAAAAAAATCGGCGACGAATTTGGTGGAAGCTATCAGCGCTTCGCGGTCAATTACCTTGGCGCGATTTATTAACGCGCTCGGCATTAAACATGTTGGTGAAGAAACGGCCGAAGATTTGGCAGAACATTTTAAAACATTAGAGGCTTTGTCTCAAGCTTCGCTCGAAGATTTATTTTTGGTTTCTGGGGTGGGTGAAAAAGTTGCGCAATCATTGGTTGATTACCTCAAAGATTCAGACAATCGAGCGTATATCGAAAAACTATTGCGTAATGGGGTGGTTATTCAGCCGGTGGCTAAGAAATCCACAAATGGCCCATTGAGCAGTCGTACGTATGTGCTCACAGGGACACTCGCTACGATGAGTCGAGATGAGGCTAAGGCCAAGCTTAAAGCTCTGGGTGCTACAGTGAGCGAGTCGGTGAGTGCTAAAACCAGCGGTGTTATTGCTGGGGCAGAAGCGGGGAGTAAGCTCACTAAAGCAGAACAGCTCGGTGTGCCGGTATTGAATGAACAAGATTTGCTACACTTGATTGCGTAGGTTGTGCTATACTAAGGAGATATGGTGCTTGTCAGAACACAGACAGAAACAACTGCTATTCAGGCCGAAGAAGTGGGCTCTGGAGCTTTTTTAGTTCAATCACTCCCTTCTTCTGAAGCTGTTCGCAAAGCGACAGCTTTTACGATTACTACCGAGGCTTACACTACATATTTATCTGAAACAAAACTTGGCGCTCAAATAAAATCGTTGCTTCGCGGTTTGGGGCGTAATCAGCCGGTTTGGTCAAAAATTGCTCAAACGATTGAAGCTTCTATCCGAGCTACACCTATTCCTAAAAAAATAGAAATAGCCATTGCTGAAGGTTTGAAAATGCTTGGTTCAAATACCCTTTATATAGTGCCTTCGATTGTTGGTGGGGTGTTGCCTAATCAGGCAGCAGTGGCGTTTGGTGTTCGCACCAAAGAGCAAATTATCGCCGCTTTTAAAGAAGCGTGTATCGCTCGTTTTTCTGAAGAAGCACTCCTGGAATCAATTCATCAGGGGTATGATTATACCTCGGTGCAAGTTGTGTTGCAGGTGGGGATAGCCACAACTATCCGAACAAGTGGTTTTATTTCCCGTGATACACGATTTTCTTCTCCGGTTGTTCAAGTTGCTGTAACGCTTGGTGCGCCTGTTGCCGAGGCGTCGTTTGATCGTTTTCAAATTGGTTTTAACAACGATGCACCGTTTATTTTCGGTCGTCATGTTGTTCAAAAGAAAAAACAATTACGCATTACTCCATCGGGTGTAGCTAAAGTGCCGGTTGTAGGAAAAACTCAAAAGATGCCTGCGCTTAAAGATGGGGCGCTTGGTATTCTAGCGTCATATGCTCAATCGGCTTTTTTAAAAAATTCAGCTTTGACTAAGATTGCTTGGTTTGAAGATGCTTCTGGATCGTTGGTTGTGTACGATGCTTTTGAGGGGGCGCTGGTAGCTTCATCTTTGCCGTCGAGCGCTTTGCTGTATCGCCTCCTTCGTCGTGGGGCCGTCTTGGCTTCTGGAGCGGCGGTAGGGCAGGCGGTGGTGCATGGGGCGGTAGTTGTCGCCAAGCAGCCGGTAGCAGTGTCTGTTAGCACTCCGTCGGTCGTGGTAGTTGGTGATACTTCTCCAGTTTGGGATCAAACACTTGCATCAGCGGCAGCGGTTATTTCTACTTCCAATGACCGGGAGAGTTATGAGGTACAGTTTTGTCGGGAAATGGGTATTTTGTGTATTTACGGAGTTTCTGATGCTTTAAAGAAATTACATACCGGTCAAATGGTGACGGTATCGACTGTTGATGGTCCTAGGGGGCAGGTATATAGCGGTCATTTACCGTTTACAACTGAGCCTCGTTTCGAGGCTAAAGAAATAACTCCTCGACGACTTCGCACCAAAGTGATGGCCACACTAACTCGTTCGTTTGTGGCTCCAGGAGTGGCAAGTTTGCCTGCTTCCGGAGTTGGTTTGTTGTCTGAGGAGTCGCTCTATACAACGGCGGTTGGTTTTCATCCGCGCGCGCTTAGTAACTACGAATCACTGACTGATGGTGAGCTAAAAAAAGCTATCAAACAATGGAGTGCGCTTGATAGTAGTCCAGCGCAAGCGATGGTGCGTCGTTTGGCCGAATCGCTAACTGAAACATCTCTAGCTTTTGGCTCGAAAGAAGTCTACTTCCGTTTTTCATCGGCAACCACTGAACAGTACCGTGCTCTTTCGGGTGGTGCGTTGTTTGAAACAGTTGAAAAAAATCCGCTACTTGGTTTGCGTGGGGTGAGTCGTTTTTTACATCCTGATCATCAAGCGTCGTTTGCGCTGTCTTGCCAAGCGGTGGTCCGAGCTCGTCTGGAATGGGGGCAAAAAAATATTTCTCTTATCGTGCCATTTTGTCGCACCGTTGAAGAGGGGCGAGCGATTACAGCCCTTTTAAAAAAATATGGTCTTGAACGAGGGAGTGATGGTCTCAAGATTTTTGTCATGTGTGAATTGCCAGCTAATGTTCTTATGGCAAAAGAATTAGTCACTTTGTTTGACGGTTTTATAGTTTCTTTGGAAAATTTATCGCAGTTTACTTTTGCCAAAGATGCTGTGGTTTTTTCGGCTGAGCGGTTTAATGAAGAAGAGGTAGCGATGAAGCGATTGTTGAATGAGGTTATTCGCGTGGCTCATCGAGCTGGCCGCACGGTCACGGTGTGTGATGGTGGTCGAGCACTTCACCCATCATTTATTACTTTTTTAGCACAAGAGCGGGTGGATGCTTTATCAGTCACTCCAGATGCGATTCTAACTACGAGAGCGTTATTCGCTACAGCTGAAGCGTCGCTTGGTACGACAGCTCTTCGGTTGCCTCAAGCTATTTTGTCACGCTCCATTTCTATGGCAGGTTTAAGTAGTTTGTCGTTGCTTTTGGTTGGCTTTACTTGCCAGACAGTGAGTGATGCTGACATTGTAAAACAAGTGGAAGCTAGGGTGGAGGAGCGGTTGGTGGTGGCGCGGAATGAGGCTCGTGAGGCAGCGATCAAACATGAGGCCGAGAAAATTGCGGAAGCTAAACATGTCTACCGATCAGATGGCTTTGCTCAGTTTGAGATGTCCTATCCAGCTCTCTGGAATACGGTTCGTACTAACGAGGAATCAATCTTGGTGGGTGATGGGGCTTTATTTTTTGAAGTACGTTCTCAAACCCCTCAGATCGTTGATGCTCCACTTACGACGACTACTTGGAATGGATTGCCGGCGCGTAGGTATACCGGAGCATCATCAACTGTAGTGTATTTGGAAGTGTACCCCGAAGGCTACGCTAAAACGAAAAAAATAATTCGACTGTCGGGAAGCGCCTCAACCTTTGAATCAATTGTGCAGAGTATCACTGCCTTTGCCGTGCCAGCAAAGAAATAAAAAATCCTCCACATCGGAGGATTTTTTAGTTTGTTGTTATTGAGCTGTTGTTGTTGATGTGCTGGAAGTTGTTTCGCTGCGGAGCTTGAGAGCAGCTGCTTTGGCGTCTTGCATTGCTTTGCGAGCGGCCTCGCGAGCGGCTTTGAAATCTGCTTCAGCTTTTTTAATAGCTGCTTTGTAGGCTTCGTTGGCAGCTTTTACGGCAGCAGTGTATGCTTCATTTTTTGCTTTCTTTTCTTTGAGGAGCTGTTCGTTCTTAGATTTTTTTTCTAAGCGCTCTTTTTCCATTTCCTCTCTTTTTTTGGACATTTTTTCTTTTTCAGCTTCGCGGGATGCTTTGAGTTTCTCTTCAGCTTCTTTGCGAGCTTCTTTTACTTTTTCTTGAGCATCTTTAAGATTTTCGCGAGCCTGCTCTAATGAGGCCTTTGTTTGTGTTGGAGCAACAGTACCTTCTTCTTGAGCGGCTACTGGCAGAGAGGTCAGGATAAGACCGAGAGTGACAGCTGTAGCGAGTGTTTTTTGAAACATACGTATTTTTTGGTTAATAAACTAGATGAGGTAATGGGTACCTCTCTAATCAGTATAGCATAGTCCATAAAAAAAACCACCCACGGGGTTAGCCGGGGTGGGTGTAAGCGCCTACGTGGATAGAAGTGTAGGTTAGCTCAGCTGTTAGTGAGTATACAGTATGGGGTTGGTTCTGTCAAATCAGCCCCTGTGTACAAGATAGAGACGTGATACGACCCGCCTGGTTGGGGCGGGTCGGAAGGGTGTGGAGGGGGGGGGCGAGTGCTCTACTGCCGGTATTGGACCAGCGAGATGAGCAAAACGCCTCCGCCAATGACCGCGAAGCCAACGAGGGCCACGCCGATCACTACTTTTTTGGGGAGGATTTCGTACCAACGAAGAGGAACAGGTGCTCCCATGAGTGATTGCCTTGTGGTGAATGACGCCAGATGTTTGTCTGATCGTCGGGTTAATGCGACTCGAGCCTCCTTGCCCGAAGTCGCCTGACACACTGTAGTGGGGTTCGAGTGTAGCAGGAGTTACCCTTTTTGTCAAGAGTTTGGGGTAATTAAAAACAACCCACGTTGGTGAGTTGCTTATAGTATGCGGGCGTTTGTGTGTGAGCCCGCCGCACACCCTGCTCCTTACAGATAGTTACTTGGTGGCGGTGCGCTTCCGCCAGAATTGCATGACAAGCGAGGCGACAGCCAATTCGAAATCGTCGTGTCCACGCTTGCTGAAGAACTTGTTGGCCCCCTGGTGGAGAGCCTGCGCTTCGTGATTACCGCTCGACATGGCGATGATGGTGAGTGCGTCACCCTTGAGCTTGCGACCGGCGCTGATGGTGGAAAAACCACCGAGCGGATCGCTCATGCCAAGCGAGATGTCTGATACCAAAATGTCCACATTGCGCTCTGCGAGCAGAGCGTTGGCCTCGTTGCTTCCTCGAGCGAGGAGGCATTCACTTCCGGGCAGAAGTCGCACCACCTCGGCCTTGATGATGTGACAAACAGCACTTTCGTCGTCCAAAATCAGAATAACTGGTTGTGGTGCTTCTGGTTTGTCTGACACGGTGGACCTCGTGGGTTCACCGCCGAGTATCAGTTTCATGGCGTGCCTCCGTGGGGCATCCCGGGGGTGGGATGTACGACCAAGTACATCATTTTTTGAGGGGAAAGTCAATGTGAAATCTGGGTACTACATTTTTTGGTTCGAGTTTCGCGTACAATCTACTATAACAATAAAACACACCTTGAAAGGTGTATTTTATTGTTATGCGGACCGGACGGGACTCGAACCCGCAACCTCTGCCGTGACAGGGCAGCGCTCTAACCAGTTGAGCTACCGATCCATAATTTGTACGAGGATTATATAGTACTACAGCGGTATTGTCAATACGGTTTATACTCAAACAAAAAGACCCTGTGTGCGTCTGACAGTTGAAAGGAGGTGAAGGAGGGGGCACCTCTCCAGCTGCCAAACACACACAGGGTCTTTGTAAAAGTGATACTACGGGACGAGGCTGTTTTTGTCAACGATTATCGTGTGGATAACGCGTTATTTTGCGTGAGCAACAACAGCTTTGAACATTTCAGGATATTTGATGGCCATTTCAGACAACACTTTGCGGTCAAGCGCGATGTTGTTTTTCTTAAAGAGGCCCATTACTTTGCTGTAACTGAGATCAAGCGTATGGAGCGCAGCGTTGATGCGAACGTTCCAGAGCTGACGGTTGACGCGTTTCTTCATACGGCGACCGTCGAAGGCATGCTGACCAGCTTTCATCTTAGCAACTTTCGCTACTTTGATGTTTGATTTGCGACCCCAGCGGTAACCTTTGGTATGTTTTAAAATACCGCGGCGGCGCTTGCTGTGGAGTAAACCACCTTTAATACGTGTCATAGGATGCTAGAAAAAGTATCTAATTAATTATGTGGTAAAGCAATACCGATGATACGGTTGAGGGCAGTGCTTGTAACTACGTCGGATTTCTTGTTGCGACCAACTTTGCCGTTTTCACGAGCGTTGAAGTGGTTTTGACCAGAAGTGCGCTTGATAATTTTACCTGTAGAGGTTTTCTTATAGCGCTTGGACGTAGCTTTGTGGGTTTTTAATTTTGGCATACGTATACGTCTAGACATCTCATCAATAACGGGGCTGGCTAAGGCTGGTGTTATGACGGGTCTATGAATAAAGAATGAATGCGACCAGTTCGTGGGCGCAGCGAAGTATCTTTCGAAAAAGACAATTCGCTTCGCTCAGGAAGCGTTTACGCTTTGGCAATAAGCGCAGTAACTTTGTTGGCTGTTTTTTCAACAGCCTGCTCAATACGGACCGGTACTTCAGCGTGGACTTTGGCAATAAAGTTTTTGACCACATCAAAGCCGAGATGAGCGTACTGCATTTCGCGACCGCGGAGCATGATTTCAATTTTCACCTTGTGACCATCGTTCAAAAATTTGATCGTTTGGGTGTGGCGAATATCTAAATCGTGCTGACCGATGCGCACCGACAAGCGGACACCCTTGGTGTCGACAACATGTTGGTGAGCTTTTTGTAAACGAGCTTCTTTTTCTTGGGCGTAGCGGAATTGACCAAAGTCAATCAGCTTGGCAACTGGTGGGTTGGACTTTGGATTGATTTCTACCAAATCAACACCTTGTTCGCGAGCGAAAATAATCGCTTCGCCAGTTTTCATAACACCAATATTTTCGCCGGTCTTACCAAGAACTAAAACTTCAGGAGCGGTAATGCTCTCGTTGTAGTCGTACTGTTTTTTTAGATCTTCTTTTTTTCGGCGATGCGTAATACGCATAGTGGTAATGTTTGGTGGAAGTGGCGAGAGTTGAACTCGCGTCCAGTGATATGTTTCGAGACCGTCTCCATACTCAGCCGACCTTGGTAGTTCGAACACGTGCTAAAAGGTTGGCAAAATGCATATGTCTAGCCCACGGTTAGTGTCTCTATAACATCGCAGGCGCCCTGCTATAGATACATCTCATAAGTGACACCACTGACTAGCTATGAGATCTTGCTAGGGTGATGAGCTAGGCCGTTAGGCCAAAGCTGGAGCAAAGGCGAAACTGTTGGCAATAGATGCAACAGAAGCTTTTACTTTTGATAACAAGTTTGCACTTATTATAGTTGTACCTGGTATTTACGAGCTTGAGTACTAGCTCGGTATGCGGGTAGCGATTCGCTATCCTGTCGAAACCGTAACACTCCCATGTAAAAGCGCTTTTTATTTGGCGCTTCGGCGGAGTTCTCGATCGAGGTCGCGTTTTTTGATCGTTTCTCGCTTATCGTAGCTATGTTTGCCGCGAGCAAGAGCGATTCCAACCTTGATACGATTGCCCCGAGTATACACGGTAATTGGTACTATTGTCAAGCCCTTTTCCTGTGATTTTCCGCGTAAAAACTCGATTTCCCGCTTTTTCAAGAGTAAACGGCGACTTTGGGTGGGGTCGTAGTCGGGGAGTGGGCCAGCTGACGGGTATTTACTGATATGGGCGTTGGTGAGCTGGGCGCTGCCGTCGTGAAAGGTGACAAACGAGCCTTTGAGGCTTAAATGACCCATTTTTACCGACTTTACTTCTTGGCCTGATAACACAATCCCTGCTTCGTATTCTTCGAGCAGTTCATAATCAAAATGGGCTTTGCGGTTGTCAGCTAACGTCGGCATATCTGCCATATTGTAGCACAACGTAGCCAAACAGCAAGTCCTCTAAGGACTTCCTTTTTTCTGTTTGGTGGTATATACTCACTCTTAGTTATGGCCTCATCGCTTCGCACTCGCATCTCTATTCATCCCCGATTTACCGCCCTTCTCGAAGGGGTGAGTGCTTTGGTTTTCTTATGGTCATTGCCTCGCGCCGTCAGCGTGGTGGCTATCTCTGCTTGGTTTACAGCGCGGGCGCTCTGGTGGTTACTTCTGGTCTACACCATGTATTTCCCGACTTTTTTAAAACGAATTGAACATTGGCAGGCGCTGCTTTTGTTTCATGGTGGAATTGTGTTGTTGTACTTATTTACCGATAAGCCGGTATTGCGCTCAGCGCTTTTGGCGCTCAGCCTGCTTGGCTCGGTTGTAAGTTTTTGGCTCGTGCCGTCGCGCTCATCTGATTTGTCGGTGGTTGCCAAGCCGTATCGTCGTTTCAAAATGTTGATGGGTATTTTTGGAGTAGCTGGTATTTGGGTAATGATTAAAGCTTTGGAAATTTTTCAAGCCTTGCCACGCACCTATGTTGTTCCACTCGTTGTTGGTGGTATTTTTATGACGACACTTATTAGTGTCTGGGGGTGGCGTGAATACACTTTATCGTATAGTCGAAAACTGCTTGTATCAGTTATGGTTATGGTGTTTGTGTTGACTGAAATGGCTTACATCGTTTTGCTCTGGCCACTCGGCTATTTTACGAGCGGTCTTCTTCTTACTTGGCTTTGGTATATTATTTGGCTTATGCTTCGTTTCTTCATCTCTGAAGAGGGGGTTGATTGGAATCGTCAGCGGTGGTTTCTCTTGACCAACGCTGTGCTCGTTGGTATATTCCTGTCCTTAGTTGCTCGTTGGAAATAATTGTATGGTTACTCCTCCACATCTACCTCCACAAACGTGCGTTATCTCGCACCACCGCAGTTGGCAGCGCATTAAGTTGGTGTTTATCTCCACATTGTTTGGTGCGCTTGCTGGTCTCACAACAGCAGCGTTGTTTGCTGCTTTTTTTACGACATTTACATTGTCGCCAGAAGGTTTTGTAGTGACGTCGCATGCCACTTCTGAAGAAACGGTATCTGAGACAGTGAATCGTCGAGTTGCTTCGACGGTGTTTACTTTGTATAAAAAATCATCAACCCTTGGCGGAGTGACCTATCTTGATCCAGCTGATCGTTTGGCCGAAGCAGTGGTTGGTGTATCTTCTGGATGGCTTGTGGCGAGTGTTCCGGCCTATGACGGTGCCTTTAAGGAATGGCGCGTTGTTGGTGACGAGGGTGTGCTGTTTAATGTCACTAAAGTGCTTTACGATAAATATCTTGGTTTGGCGTATGTTCGGGTGGAACGACTGCTTCCTGCCAACGATTCGTCAGAAGAACAATTAAAAGTGGCGCTGTTCACTACTTCGTTTGATGTGCCATCAACAGTCTTTGTTCGTCGTGGTGGAGAGTTGGTGTCAACTCGTTTGGTGCCAGCAGATAGTCGATTGTTTGTCGCCCATCTTGATACTGTGCCGACGGCTCGCTTGGCACTTCGCGATTCGTTTCCAAGTGGCTCGGTGGTGGTAAACGCTGAAGGAGCCGTGCTTGGCTTTGTTCGACAAGACGCCCGTCTTATTCCGACAGCTACTGTTGGCTCAGTGCTTGCTGGTATTTCCGATAGATCAGCGGTGACCTACCGTACTCTCGGAGTAGAAGGTTGGTTTAGTGATGAGGCTTCGCTGTATGCCGCAGCACAGTCATTTGAAGGCTTTCTAGTCACTCGCGTGCTTATTCCTTCGAGTGGTTTACGTCGTGGTGATACGATTCGAGAAATCAATGGCCGTCCTGTTCGTTTTGAAACGATATGGTATACTAGTAATGAACCAACTGCTCGTTTGAAGGTTGTCCGTTCTGGTAAAGAGATTGAGCTTACCGTACCATTTCAATCGTTATAATTTTTTCTATGATCGATGTTGTTCGACGTTCGTGGTCACTAGTGCTTTTTTGGGCAGTGCTTGGCGCGCTGGTCTTAAATGCGGTGGCTTTTTTTGTTCCACGCCAGTATGGTGCGACGAGTCAGGTGCTCCTCATTGCTCGCGACCGTAACGGTGTTGATCCGTATACTCAAGCGAAATCAGCTGAACGAATTGGTGAAAATCTTGCTCGTGTGATGCAGACCTCTGATTTTTTTGCCAAAGTGATGGCAATTTCTGAAACGTCTTTTGATAAAAACGTTTGGAAAAATCTTGATGAGCGCGCTCAGCGCCGAAAGTGGCAGCGTGATGTGAAAGCAGTCGTTGTCTACAACACGAGTCTTTTGAAAATTACTACATACGCTTCTTCTAAAGATGAAGTGGTGAAATTATCTAATGCTATCGCTCAAACCCTCACCGCTCACGGTTGGGAATATATTGGTGGCGACGTAGTGCTTAAACAAGTTGATACTCCGCTCGTTTCTCGTTTGCCGGCTCGTCCTGACTTTGTGGTCACTTCTTTAGCTGGCCTTCTACTTGGCGGTTTGTTGTGTGGCGTCTGGTTGACCTATTATAAAAAACGCTCTATTTTTGGCTAAAGTACTTTTTCATAGTAAAACCTCTAACTACCTTTACAAAAAGGTAGTTTTTGTATATACTCTGGTGTTGCGCCATGTGTATGGCGCACGTTGTTCTTTTTATTATTACTAGGGCCCAAACAATCTCGGTGTGCACTCACTCTATATTAGTATATATAAGGTATAGTGAGCGTACGTCGAGATTGGCGGGCTTACGTTCGAATTTCACGCTCTGATAAGGGGCTTTCGTGTCGGTTTCCGACACAGGATGGAGAATCGCGATGCGCACGACGAGAACGGCTCTTGCAATAGCTTTGTTCGTGGGTGGGTGCACCGAAGGGGGCACTCTCCCGATTCCGGTCGGTTTTTGTCAGGAGGATATTGATTGCGCTCCGGGTTTTACTTGCGAGCACAAGGGGTTTGACGGCACGGGGATGTGCGACAGGCGCACTCCTGAAGTGGTCTGCCCGACACCTGGTGATGCTGGAATGCCGGATGCCGGTTTTGACGCTGGCTTTGACGCTGGCGAAACGTTGGACAGCGGAAATGTGCCTGACGCTGGCGAAACTCCAGATAGTGGGGAAGTGGTCGACGCTGGCAGCGATGCTGGGGCGCTCGACGCTTCTGACTCTGACGCAGGCAACGTGCCTGACGCTTCGAGTGAAGACGCCGGTGAAATTGTTGATGCGGGTCATGTGCCTGACAGCGGAAATGTGCCTGACGCTGGCGAAACTCCAGATAGTGGGGAAGTGGTCGACGCTGGCAGCGATGCTGGTGTTGTAGTGGAGCGGCTCCGAATCGACAACTTTACGCTGCTTGAAATCGCTCAAGGGGTGTTCATCATTTCTGGCGATACCAATCGCGAAGCGACGAGTGTTTTTACGGTGACGAATCTTGCTCCAAAAAGTGAGACTCGTTTCAAGTTTAATCACTCGTTCACTCTCGCTATCTTGGCTTCGGGACAGTACACCTACCACCTTGTTGTAACCGACAGGATGGGGGAGACTGTCAGCGTAACTAGTTCGTTTGATGTTGGGGTAGTGCCCGACACAACAAAGCCGACGATTTTTGTCGGTGTTAAACCGGCGGGGCAGCACGCTCTCGTCGTAGACTGGCTTGCCACCGAAGAGTTGGTTGATCCGGTTGTGCATTATGGTGTTGACGCCCAGCATCTGACCTATACGAAGGGCGGTACTCCGAACACTTCGTCGGGTACGATTTCACTGACCGGTCTTAATCCAGACACGTCGTACACGGTGAAAATCAAAGGGCGTGACAAAGCAGTGCCGGCTAATCTGGGCGAGAGCAATCTCGCTTCAGCAGCGACCGTCGCTCAGTCGGTTTTGCCTACACCGTTTGTAGTGGCGTATCCGGAGAGTGTTTCGTCTGACTCGGTAGTTATCCGGTGGCGCTCTAATGTTGAACTGGCTACTTCGGTCATGTTTGACTGGACATGTTCGTGTCCGGGAGCGCATGTCCCGACTTCAGCCCCAGGGGGCTTTAGTGGATCGTTTTCGGTGTCTGGTTTTTTGCCTGGACAAACATACACCTACAACTTCTTCGGCGCGAGTGTCTCTGGTCAGTCGTTCTCGGACACGGGGACGTTCACGACCGAGGTGTTTGTGCCGCCAGTTGTTGATACGACGCCACCATGGCTGTCTGTTGGAAAAATTGGTACGCCAACGACTACCTCGGCAGAAGTTCTCGTGGCGGCGAGTGAAATGATACAGTCGTTTGTATTTAGGTATGGCACCGCTCCGGGGACACTCAACCAGTCGCTCGGTGGAACGCAAGGGACATTCGCGCGCATGACGCTCTCGGGGCTCGCTCCGGGGACGACGTATTACTATGAAGCGTCGGGAACTGACCTGGCCGGCAATGCTAGTGTGCCTGCCTCCAATGGAACTGATCGTGGTCACTTTACCACCTGGGCGGTGGCGACTGGTCGGTACCAGTGGTCGTGTACGACTGGTGCGCGAGTGCGAGTGTATTATCAGGAAACAGATTTCTCAGAAGATGGGGTGTCTGTTAGTCGGACGCCACAGCAAACGTGTGCAACTACGTTCGTTGACATTCCGAGCGGTGACAAGATGCATGCTGCCTGTGACGGTGTAAGCGCTAGTAATGTTCGTGGTTTCAAACCCAGCGGTGAACCAATCGTCAATCCGGCAACGGGTTTGCCGATTCTGCCATTCTCAACGGCCGTCGGCTATCGTGACCGGGTGCGGGCTGATAAAGCCATGCTCGGTTGCGTAGACGTAGGTTATCCGTAGGGTCACGACAGCGTGTGGAACGGTGGGAGAGGGGGTGTTTAACGCTCTCCCACCGTTCCCGGGTTGCTTCAGTCGTTCTTTTGTTGGGTAGGCCTCAAAAACCTACCCCCTCAACTTGTGTCGCCTATATAGGTATAGGCAGTACTTCTCGAGGTCTTCTATTTTGGCTAAATTTAGCCAATTTCGCCCCTTTCCCCTTGACAAAAGGGTCAATTAGTGGTATACTGAGCTGTTACAAAATAAGCTTACGCTGGTGTTTGAGAGAGGCGCCTTGGTAAGGAATTCTTTGCCAAAGAGCCTCTCTCTAACCCAGAGAGGTTTTTTCGTAACACAGAGCTTAGGAGCTCATTGAAAATTGAAGAGAATATGCTTTTTCGGAATGGTTCCGAGAGGCAAAAACCCCCGTACGACCCCGCAACACAGGAGAGTCCCATGACCGCGCTCAAGACCCTGGCCGCCCTGGCCGTCACCCTCACCCTCGCTGCTTGCAGCGACGACTGGAAGAACGCCGGCATCAACAACGGCTACGAGGACAACTCCTCGAGCTCCGACGCCGGCACGACGAACGTCGTCTGCACGAACAACGAGATCAAGGTGGACGATTCCCGCGAGTTCCGTGGGAACTGCAAGCCGAAGATCGAGTCGTGCAACAACGGCACGTGGTTGACTGTCCAGGACGAGGTCCGCTCCATCGCCGAAGTGCCCTGCAACGGGCACGACGACGACTGCGACGGCTTCACCGACGAGGACACGAGCTGTGGCGGGAACACCAATCCCACCACAGGCGACGTGGCTGCGCCGGTTCTGGTCATCACGACCGCAAGCCAGTACGTCACGACGACGCCATACCCGGTCATCGGGTACGTGTCGGATGTGGACAGCACCATCAAGTCCATCTCGGCAAGCGTTTTCGGTGGCACGGGACAGAACCCGACCGTTACCATGGACACGCTGAACGCGAAATACACGACGTGGACGGCCCTCGTCCCGCTCGTGGTTGGAAGCAATCTGGTGGAGATCGAGGTCATGGATTCGAGCAATAACTCGACTGCCAGGTATGTCACCTTGACCTACCAGCCGGGGAACACGACGCCGACGAACCCCACTACCCCGACCAACCCGACGACGCCAACCACGCCGACCGGGAGCTATACGTTCTACATCAAGAGCGGCGCGCCGTCGGGTACGATCGGACGGGTCTACAACCCGAACATGGCGACGGTCGATGGCAACGCCCGCTACAGCGAGTACACCAACTCGATGAGCGTCAGCGCAGCCATCTTCTGCGAAGGTGCACTGCAAGACCCTGGCAACGGGGAAGTGCTCCACACCATCGGACGAAACGGTTCGAGCTGGTCGAAGGACTGGATTGAACTGCGCCGTCCCGACGGTTCGCTCGTGAACCTCCGCGTCGCCGCGACCAACAGCAACAATGCGGCGGCCACCAGGTACGATCTCGGATGCTCCGGCGCCACGCCGGGCACGGGCACGACGCCGACGAACCCCAACGATGTGTGGTACCCCGGCAATTCGACGGGCCCCACGACGCGGTTCTACAAGGCCGAGTGCGCGCCCGGCGCCCCGGTTGACTGCCGGGTGACGCTGTGGGCAGAAGCGGACAACATCCCGATTCATGAGGGGGCGAACAGTGCCTTCGTTCAGATCCGGGTGACTCCGAAAGACTTCTGCGTCGGGCTTATCGACACGCCGAGCGGTGAGGTCGTTCAGGCCTCCACGAACTACGGTGTCGCCTTCGTTCGGATCTTCGATCCGGACGGAGTCCCGGTGGTCAACATCGAAACCGGGACGCCGGTGCTCCGCCAGTCGCGGGCCACCGGTGACCAGTACCGCTCCCGCGCCGGGGTCAGCATGACCGAGGCACGGTGCGGTCGGTTCTACACGCCGTAAGGCACTCGGTTTAACGGGCGTGGGGGATAGGGACTGTCGTGACGACAGACTCATCTCCCCGCCCCGCGGCCGATACAACTATTCTCTTCAATACCAACCTGGGCAGTCTTCATCGACTGCCCCTTGCATTGTGAACATAATGTGGAGACACCTTGTGTTCGCTGACAAGCGCTCTTTGACAAGTGAAGAGATTATATATAATGAAAAAACCCTACCCGACGTACAATCGGGTTACTCTTGTTTTTAGAGTGATCCAGTTGTACGCCGGGAGGTCCGGCGTCATCAAGGCGCCGGAATGGTTCCGGTTGACCTCTCGTTCAGTACGAGTTATTTCCCGCACTACCACCCCGTACGACCCCGCAACACAGGAGAGTCCCATGACGTCCCTCAAGCAGTTCTTCCTGAGCTTGGCCATGGTGGCCGGGTTCTTCACCCTCACCGTCTTCACCTCCGGGTGCGAGACGACCACGCCCCCCGCGGGCGACTGCACCGTGAACGACATCCGCCGGACCTACTCCGCAGCGGACAAGAAGACGGTCGGCGTCGGCATCTGCCGGACGGCGATCGAGACGTGCGAGAGCAACATCTGGGTCAATCAGCAGAACGAAGTCCTCCCTGGCGTGGAAACGTGTAATGGGAGCGACGACGACTGCGATGGTCGGATCGACAACGTTCCGAACATCACCTGCCAGACCAACCAGTTCGCGACGCCGGCCATCCTCACGACGGCCACGTCGGCCACGACCTCCACCACCGATACCATCCTCCTCGCGGGGACGGTGACGGATCCGGAAGAGGGAGTGGCGTCAGTCGTTCTCGATAACCTCGTTCTGACCCCGCGTCAGGAGGTTCTCGCGGACCTGCCGAGCCAGTCGGGTGGTGTCATCAATTGGGCTGGTGCCGTCTCCCTCAATTCGGGAGCGAACGTCGTGAAGGTCACGGCCACCAACAACGAGGGACAGGAGACGGTCAAGGAAATCCTTATCGTCTACACCCCTCCGACTCCGGCGGACATCACTCCGCCGACGGCTGTCGTGAGTGTCTCGTCGCCGGCAACGGCTACGACGAGCACCTTCACCTTCACCGTCACCGGGATGGATTCGGGTGGGGCGGTGGCATCCGCCACTTGCTCCAACATTTCTGCGAACGGGTCAACGGTCACCGTGACCGGCACGACCCCGACGTGGCTCGTGAGCGCAACGCTCACCGAGACGACCGTTTTTTCTTGCACCGTCGTTGATGGTGCTGGAAACCGGAGCGTTCCGGTCCCCGTGACCGTGCGCTATACCCCCGTAATCCCGAAGGACACGACTCCGCCGACGATCACGATCAACACCCCGAGCGCCGTTTCGCTCACGCCGACCATTACCCTCACGGGTAGCTTTTCGGAGGCAGGCGAGATGGACAAGGTGGTCGTCACCAACCTGACGGCCACGACCCCGACGATGACCTTGGCCGCCTTCACCGGTAGCCTCTGGGTCGCGAGCGGTGTTCCGCTCGTCGCCGTGGGCCAGAACGTGCTCTCGGTGGTCGGCGTCGACAAAGATAGTAACGCTAGTGCGGTGCAGTATGTGTATGTGAACTACGAGATCGTTACTCCGGACACGGAAAAGCCGGTTATCGCGGTGGCGCTCGTGTCACCGGCCGTCGCAACGTCGTCGGCGTTCTCTTTCGTGGGAACGGCGAGTGACAACGCGGCGGTTTCGGCTGTCTCGTGCTTCAACGCGTCGGGCAACGGCTCAACGGTGTCGGTCACCGGCACCACTGCGTGGGCGGCGACCATGTCGCTTGTGCAGGGCACGACAGTGCTTATTTGCTCGGCCGTCGACAGTAATAACCTCCGGAGCGACACCAAGACCATCGTCATCGCCTACAACGTGCCGGCTTCCACTGACACGACGGCACCGGTGGTCGACGTGACGTCTCCGAGCGCCTCGAGCGTTACGGTCATTGTCGGAAGTGCGACCCTCATGGGAAGCGCAACTGACGGCGAGAGTGCGATCGTCGAAGTGACGGCCACCAACCTCGCGACCGGCACGACGACGGTCTGCCCCACAACCGGGGCGACCGCTCGCACCCGAGCCTTCACCTGCTCGGTTGTGCTCGAGGAAAACATCAACACGATCACGGTGGCGTCGAAGGATACTGTCGGGAACGTGGGGACGAAGAATGTCAACATCAAGTACGATGTTCCGAACACTGACACAACGGCGCCAGTCCTGACGATCGCAACCGCGAGCCCGGCCACGGCCACGGCGAGTGCTTTCACCTTCGATGGTGTGGCGCTCGATCTCGTGGGGGTGACCTCGGTCACCTGCCGAAACATTTCAGGTAACGCGTCGACGGTCACCGTGACCGGAACCGCAACCTGGACGGCGAGCGCAACGCTCGCTACCGGCTCGACGACCTTTGCCTGCCAGGCGAAGGATGCGCGTGGCAATGATTCTGCGCCAGGCATCATGGTTGCGACATATACGCCGGTCACTCCGGTGGATACGGTTCCGCCGACCGTCACGATCGCCGCATCCGCAACCAGCGCTGTCGACACCATCACGGTGTCGGGTTCGGCCACCGATAACACGGCCGTTACCGCTGTCACCGTGACCAACATCACGGCCGGCTCAAGCAGCGCTCCGGCGACGCTCAACACCGTTGCCGGCAGTGTCACCTGGACCATCCCGGTGACGCTCGTTCTCGGAAGCAACCGGATCTCGGCCGTGTCTCGCGATGCGGTCGGGAATGTCTCCACAGTGCAGTATGTTGTGGTTGTCTATGCAATTCCTCTCGACACTACCAAGCCGACGATCGTCATCACGACTACTTCTCCGGCTGCCGCTACTTCAAGCGTCTTTTCCTTTGCGGGAACGGCCGCTGATGCAGTGGGTGTGACATCCGTCACCTGCAGTGTCCTCGCGAGTAACGGCTCGATCTGCGCAACGCCGGTCGGGACCAATTCGTGGGCGGTGGGCGCAACGCTCGCCGACGGAATCACCGTGTTTGCTGTGCAGTCGAAAGACGCTGCTGGTAATACGAGCGATCCCGTGATCATGCAAGTTGCTTACAACATCGTGGTGAACCCGGCAGATACGACGGCGCCGACTGTTACCATCACGGCGCCGGCCTCTGCAACTGTCACGTCAAACCTGCTCACCCTCACGGGCGCGGCAGGGGATAATGTCGGTGTTTCCAAGGTCACGGTCGCGAACATCACGACCGGTGTCGGTCGCTTGGCCACGCTTGGTGGCTCGGCGACGACCGCTACGTGGACGGTGCCTGTGACGCTGGTCTCGGGCTCCAACCTCATCTCGGCGGTGTCGGAAGACTCGTCGGGCAGGCCAAGCAATCCGGCCTACGTGACGGTTACCTACACCCCGCCGGTTACTACGGCGGATATCACCAAGCCGACGGCGGTCGTCACGACCGCTACTCCGGCTACCGTGACGTCAAACGCTTTCTCCTTCGCGGGGACGGCGAGCGACAACACGGGGGTGACCTCGGTCACCTGCTCAGTCGTTTCGGGTCCTGGTTCCTCCTGCTCCGCGCCGGTTGGGACCACCTCGTGGGTGGTGGGCGCAACGCTCGCCACCGGGACGACGATCTTCGCGATCGTTTCCCACGACGCCGCGGGCAATAGCAGTGACCCGGCAACCATCCAGGTCACCTACACACCGCCCACGGGTACCACCGCTGACACGACCATTCCCACGGTCGCCGTCGCTACGCCGCCGAACATCACGTCAAACGTCGCTACCTTCAGTGGTGTGGCGGGAGACAACGTCGGCGTCACGGCCGTGCTCGTCAGTAACACGACGACCGGTGTTTTGAACATCCCGGCCACCCTCATCGGGACCGGCGGGAGCATCACCTGGACGGCGGGGGCCACTCTCGCTTCCGGCAACAACATCATCCTGGTGGTGTCGCGAGACGCTGCTGGCAACTCGAGCCTCGCTGCCACCGTCACCGTGAACAACACGGGGACTGGTGGATCAACCGGTGGCGGTTCAACGGGTGGTGGTATCATCCCGAGCGGAAGCGGAATTGTTCCGACGGGTAAGTATGAAGTGATCTGTGTCGTCGGCTCATCGGCCGACTGTAAGGTTACTGTCTGGAACGAATCCACCGATTACCCGCTCGCGACGAGCGCTCGGGTAAGTGTCACGCCACGGCAGTTCTGCTTTGGCTCACTCATCGACACACCGAGTGGTGATCGTGTTCACGTTTCAAGTTCGTCTGGATCCGACAAGGTCCGGGTGTACTACCCGAACGGCGAGCCGGTACTCGACCCGGTGACGGGTTCGCCGGTTCTGAAGCTGAGCCAAGCGCTCGGATTCACCTCGCGGGCTCGGCTGGGTACGAGCGACCTGCGTTGCTCGGACTTCTACTAGGCTCGTCAGGGTCAGGCTGATCCAGGGTTGGGGAGGGACCGTCGTGACGACGGACTCTTCCCACCCTGGTGGGGCTTGAAAACAAGCAATCTCTTCACTTATAGCTAATCGGGCAGGTCTGTACTACAGATCCTGCCCCTTGAATTGTACTGGCTAAACCGCTAAGGTTAGCCATTACTGACAAGTACAATCTTAAAAAACCGCTTATTTTAGCTAAAAAATCATAACAGTCGGTACGCTGTGGGCTTGACAAAACAGTCGGTTTATGGTATACTCATCTGTTACAATTTGAGCTACTTTGACTGGTGTTTGAGAGAGGCACTGGCGCAAGGGTTCAGACCCTTCTACGCTAAAGGCCTCTTAAACACACAGTTTGAGAGGTTTTTTGTAACCTGTTCATTACAATTTACACTCTAGTAGTGAAATCGGCCCTATTTGTCTGGAAAATGCCTATCTTATCTAGGTAAGCGTTTTCCAGGCAGATAGTACGGCCTCGGCGAAAGCCGGGGCGGTCCCGGCACTACCAAAAGCAGTCCATGCTCCACCACCCCGTCCCAAGGAGGGACAGTACCATGACGACCCCGAAGCACGACGAGAAGAAGCCCGAAGAGAACGGCAAGCTCACCTCCAACCCGTCGGCGATCCCCGCCGACATCATGGACTACCTGCTCAAGGCGTTCGTCCTGATCAGCGTCGGCTTCACCGACAAGGTCAAGGAGATCTTCGAGTACGCGTACCAGAACCGCCAGGTGACCGAGGACAAGAAGTCCGGCACCATCCCGGTGACGACGTTCCACGAGACCGAGATCGGCAAGCTCTTCAAGGAGCTCGTCGAGAACTCGAAGAAGATCGTGGCAGCGGACCAGATCGCCAAGGTGGACACCTCCAAGGGTCCCGAACTCGAGGCCCTCAAGGAACAGACCGAGGAGATCTGGAAGAAGCTCGTCGAAGCGGTCGGCAAGGACCAGACCGAGAAGGACGCGAAGGAGGCGGGCATCAAGAAGCCTGTCATCGCCGCTTCGGTCAAGACGAAGAAGCACGACGACGAGCCTGGACCTCTGAACCCTCCTCATGACCACGACCACCTCGAGGAGGGGGCGCACGACGAGCACCTGGAGCACGGCAACGGCGGTCACGAACCGCCCCACCCGCCGGACCAGCACGCCGCCGCGTCGCCGCCCCCGCCGAAGCGGAGCATCTACCCGCTCCTCGCGGTCGGGATCGTCGCCCTCATCATCGGGATGCTCCTCGGGGCGAACCTGTTCCCGACGGAGATCGTGAAGGAGGACCCGCGCGTGGCGGTGCTGCAGAAGCGGCTCGCCAAGATCGGCAAGGCCGCCCGCGTCAACGTCCCCGCCTCGAACTTCGAGACGGAGAAGGGGATCAACAAGGCGGCGGACGTGATCGAGAAGCAGGTGGTCACTGTCGTCCACTGGGACATGATGCCGCTCCCGCCGACGATCGATGTCCCGGCCGAAAATCCGGAAATCGGTCGGATCATCGTCATGAAGAAGGACGGTACCGCCCCGGCGCCGCCGACGGCCGATTCCACCACCGCGGTGGAAGACGCCGGCCTGAAGCTGCCGGACCTCGGTCTCGACGACGAGGACAAGAAGAATGGCAATGCCCCCGCCCCGGTGGTGGTGGCTGAGTCGAAGAAGAACGACACGTCGCCGAACGAGGAACGTCAGGCGACGAACGAAGATCGTGAAACGATCGTCATTCCGCCATCGGAACCCAACTCGCAGGATTCGTTCTGCGCCTCGGGTATCCGCTTCACTCCGGTTCGAAATCGGGGTGCGTCGGGAACGACGCTCTATCTGGTCCTCCCGCAGCGCGGCCTCCAGGGCATCCCGCCCTGGCCGGTCACCTGCGGCCGCGAAGGTCTCACCCCCGACTTCCGCGAGGACAAGAACGGCTCCTGGGCGCTCGACTGCGTCCAGGGTGAAGGAGGTGATCGCAACTAGAGTGTAAAACACGACTGCCTTAGTTGTCAGACTGTCGAAAGATAGACTGACACGAGGTAGCTCGTGGGACAAACTTCTGGTCGGTGGTGTTGCAAAAACATCATCGCCCAGAGTCCCATTCTACAGATAACACTTGTTGTCGGTAGATAGGATAGCTCTTTACAATTGACAGTAACTTACAAAAGACTCTCGTGTGTTACGCGGCGATTCTCGAAACCATAGTACCAACTGTTGAGACGGTGTGTGCTACGGTTTCGGGATCTGCCCGAGACACGCTTCTTCCCGTGTGGGGAGAAGAAAGCACGAGAGGAAGCGTTCATGCGTTTCATCAATCAGCAGTTCGTCACCTACCCGCACTTCACCGGCCAGGAGGCCACCATGCGTTCGTTCCTGAAGATGTTCGTCCTCGCGTTCGTGTTCGCCAACCTCAACCCCGCCCAGGCGGAGCCGCTCGACACCTCGGTGTACGGGCAGCGCCTCGGCGACCGCAGCCCGCGCGTCATCGAGACGTGCAAGGCGACGGTGACCGGCTCCCAGGATTTCCTGTGGGAGTGCTCCGACCGCGTGACGAGCGTTCCGCTCATCCGCGGGCGCGACGGCAAGTCGGTCGAGGCGAAGGTCTCGATCAAGCAGGGCGTCAAGTGCGTCACGTTCTACCTCCAGGGCGACAGCCCCAAGGACGGCGTCACGACGTGTGCCACCAAGCCTGGTCAGGACATCGACCTGTCGGCCATCGAAAGCCGGCTCGCGGCGATCGAAGCACGTCCCTCGTCGGTGACCCTCGGGTCGCTCGGCAAGGATGTGAGCAAGGATCTCGAAAAGCTCGACGGTGACTACCGGGCGGTCAAGCGCCTGGTGGACACCCAGAACCTGAAGATCGAGATGCTCGAAAGCAACCTCGGGAAGCTCGAGGCGAAGGCGGGTCGGCACGACACGGTTCTCGAATCGATCGCGCCGGCGCTCGGTGGTCTCCGTGACGAGATCGATGCTCTCAAGAAGGGTGTCGGTACCTCGTCCGCGGTGGACGCCGAAATCAAGCGCGTCGATGGAAGCGTGGCCAAGCTGGCGCGCGACCTCTCCAAGGAGATCGAAGAGGCCAAGGCGCTGGCACGTGAAGCGATGACCAAGAGCGAGAAGGCCGAGAAGAAGGCCGACGAGAGCGACAAGCGCTCCACCAAGGCGGAAGCCACGGCGGAGGAAGCGATGCGAATCGCTGAAGGGAAGATCAATCTCACCCCCTTCACCCTCGGGCTCACGCTCTCGGGGCCAAGCCGACACCTTGGCGGACTCGTCGAGGCGGGCTTCATTCGCCCCATCGGCTCCGGGTGGAACTTCAAGTTCCGGCTCGGGCTCGGCGGGGGGTACGTCCCCCTCGTGAACAGCGCCCGATGGATGTTCGCGCCAACGGCTCTCGTTGAGACGCCGGTTGGGTTCCAGTTCGGGACCCGATGGATGCGGGCCTTCAATACGCCGACCCTCCCGACGCTCGATGAGCTGAGCGCCGTCGCCGGGTTCGTCTTCCGCCCCGCCAAGGGCTTCCAGGTCGATGCTGGTCTCACGTACTCGCGTACGTGGAGTCTGGCCAAGACCGAAGATGTCTTCGGCGCGCTCGTCTCCATCGTCTGGATCTTCGGAACCCCCGAGGAGAAGGATAGTGACGAGCACAAGGATGAGCCGGGCAAGTAAGTTGCTGTAATCCTTCTAGTCTGTAAGGTTCACGGACTCGCCACCGCAGTTGCGCGCGGTCGGCGTCAATCGCACGTTTTGCTCGTTTCGTAAAAACGAGCGCACTACAGTCATTATAACCAACCTTGGTTGTAGCGACTGGACTGCGCTTAGGTAGTTCACTGCTCTTTTTACCAACCTATCTCTTAGTACAGTTTGGGCTTGGTACACATATTGCTAGATAATTTTGTCTGTCGATATGTGTATCAAGACCACGGGTCTTTGAACACCTGCGCCATGCCGGTGCAGAGCTTTGGAAAGGACACTCCGATGTTCAAGCAGATCCAGAAGATCGCAGCGCTCGTGCTCGTCTCCGTCGTCGCCGCTTGCGGCGGCGACTACGAGGGCGGCGTCACCCCCAACCCCGACGGCTCGAAGCCCGGCGGCACCGTCACGGCGACCCAGGTTGCCTTCTCGATGAACGTCTCCGGCCAGAACGGGGCGAAGGTCTTCGTCTGGGACAACGTCACGGAGACGCTCGTCGTGCTCCCCGACAACACGACCCGCACCTACAACGTTTGCCAGTTCAGCTGGCAGGGGCAGAAGGGGCTCGGCTTCTGGGTGCGCAACCCGGACGGCACCTGGTGGGGGTGCGAGGACAAGTCGCGCCACCCGCGCAACCTCGCCTTCACCACCTCGACAGGCCGTTCCGTCAGCGGTACCGCGGGCGTCTCGTACGCCTACAACAGCTGCCGCGACGGTTCGGCCAACAACCAGTTCGTGCCGGCCAGCGCCTTCGGCGTCACCTGCCCCTAAAGGAGGGGGCGACAAGAGATAGGCACAACATAATTGTCTGGAGGACGCGTGGATCAAACCACCGTCCTCCAGACACGCCTACCGGGTTAATTATTTCGATAGTTAATCCATTGGCGGAAGTAATTCTGTCGAACCAAAAATCCACTGCAATCTCTCTTCGGTGGATTTTTGTTTTATATTGAAATAAAGTCAATACATTGATACACTATCCCCATATGAAAGATGGGATTAATTTGCTCAGGGCAGCGATTGAAAAACCGACCAAACAGGATTATCTCCAGTTTAGTTTTTTTATCCTCCTCACACTCCTCGCTTATTTTTTTATCCCAGGTTTTTTGGCGCTCATCATTGGTGGTAGCGCTCTTATTTTTTTTAGTGTCCGTCTGCGTCTGGCTTGGTATATCATGTCGGCTGTGGCGTTTGTCACTGGCTGGCAAATTAGTATTTCGTTTGATCGGTTTGATGAGATTATTAATCTGCCATTTCGTGGTGGTATTACCGCTCCGCTTGGTGACATCGTTTCGCTGGCGGTGTTTGGTATTTTTGTCGTGAGCGTGCTTATCGGAGTGTATCGTATAAAATTGCGTACCTTGTCGGCACTCTATCCAGCGGGTATTTGGTATAGTCTATTTATTGTGACAGCTAGCATTTCGGCATATTTGGTCTACCACCATGGTATTGGGGCAAGTTTTAAATATGTCGCTCGGCCGATGATTTTTAGTTATTTGATTTTTATGGTGATGCCGATTCTCCTTATTCGCGAATGGCGCACCTTGTTTACTACGTTTGTTATCTGGTTGTTGGTGGGTCTTGGAATTAGCTTCTATGGCCTGTCATCTTTTTTCATGGTATCGTCGGGCGGTCTGCCTCGAGCAGTGCCGTATCCACTTTTTGGCCTGACGCCGTTTGGGATGAATCATAATTTGCTGGCGGAGCCGTTGGTGGCAATTATTCCAGTGGCTTTCTTTTTGATGATGCTCAGCTTCCGACATAAATCTGTTTGGTTTCCGGCACTCCGAGCCAGTGTTGTTTTTATGACACTTATCGCGCTTTTGACCTTATCGCGCGCTGCTTGGCTCGCACTCTTTTTGGAAGGTTGTATCTTTGCTTGGTTTCACCGAGAATCAGTCGTGCCGTTTATTACTAAAATGTTTCGTGCCCGAGTGGTGCCAGTGGTGCTGTCTTTGGCAGTGCTTGGTTACATGGGGGTATTTTTAGCGTCATCTATCGTCACGAGCTCGAATGCGTCGCGTCGCACGATGATAGATATTGCTGTCACTTATGCGCAGTACAAGCCGTGGCTAGGGTATGGCCCAGGGACGTTTATTCAGCTGATGGGGGAGACGACAGTGTTTGTGATGGAATACGGCGAGCCACTCGACGCTCATGGTTTTATACAAAAAATAGTGATTGAAACGGGATTGATCGGTCTATTCTTTTTTGTGGTTTTTTTAGTGGTGCTTTTCCGATCGTTGGCGAAGAAGCAAGATGTCGTCGGTGATAGTGATTATACACTGCTGGCGCAATGTATGCTTATGATGGCAATTGGAGCAGTGACGTTTCAATTATTTAATACATCTTATTTTTTGAGTACGATGTGGTTGCCTCTTGGGGTGGCGGTGGCGGCGCTTCAGCTTCGTCGCGAACATTAATTTTTTTGTATGTCTTCTCGACCGTTACATATTGTCCATATTATTCAATCGCTTGGTGTTGGTGGAGCCGAACATTGCGTGGTGAATATTATTAACGAAAGCGATCCGTCGCAGTTTCGTTTTTCTGTGATTCTTGTGAACGATCACCAGCCGTTATCCAAAGCGATTAAGCGTTCGGGGGTAGTGGTGCGTCATATACCCAAACATACCAAGTCTGGCCGTCAGTTTACCGCTGATTTGGTCTCGGTTTTGGCCGAGCTTCAAGCTGACGTGGTGCATACACATTTATTTACCGCTGATATTTGGGGAACGCTCGCAGCGCGTCGATTGGGGTTGCCGACTATTTCCACCGAACACAATGTGAACCGTGAATACGGAGCGCTTCGGACGATTATTAAATGGTGGTTTCGCAATAAAAGCACACGCTATGTGGCGTGCTCGGAAGCGGTGCGTCGATATATGCAAACGCATTACCGAATTACCAAACCAATTGATGTTGTTCCTAATGGTATTTTTGTAAAACGTTTTAGTGGGTTGCCGCCGTTTCAGGGGCGTGCGCCGTGGCGTTTGGCTATTATCGGCCGATTGTCTGAACAGAAAGGTCACGCTATTGCCTTTAGAGCGTTGGCACAACTACCGCATGCTTCGTGGCAATTGACGGTCGTAGGCGAGGGCTCGCTCAAACCATCTTTGATACAGCTCGCCGTCAGTTTGGGTATTGCTGAACGCGTTCGTTTTTTGCCATTTACTTCAGATGTTCCGGGGGTCTTGGCGGAGACAGATATTGTGCTTATGCCGTCTCTTTGGGAAGGGTTGGGGGTCGCGGCGCGTGAAGCTATGGCCGCGGGGCGGCTGGTGATTGCGTCGTCAGTTGATGGCCTGCTTGAAAGTATTGATGTTGGTAAAACTGGTTGGCTCACTCCGCCGGGTAATGTTTCAGCGCTTCGTGATCGGCTGGCGCATTGTTTTCAATCACCAGGAGAAAATCGTCGCTTGGCCGAATCGGCCAAAGCCAAAGCTGAGGCAGAGTTTAGTATGGAGCGCATGGTGTCGGCCTACGCCGAAGAGTATCGTGCACTCGTGAATTAGTCTATGCGAATTGTGCAGGTAGAAAAATATTATTGGCCACAAGGGGGTGCATCACAGTATGCGCTCGCTTTGTCGCAGGCGCTTCGTGATCGCGGACACACCGTGATTCCTTTTGCCGTCGCCGACAAACGCAACTTGCCAAGTAAGTATAGCCAGTATTTTGTAGATGCTTTGGATTTTTCTTCTTTAGGCAACGTGTCATGGTGGCGTAAAATGCGAGCAGTGGGGCAGATTTTTTATTCCTACGAAGCTAAACGAAAGTTGGAAGCGTTGCTTGACGCTCATCCGGTTGATGTTGCTCATATTCATAACATCTATCACCACATCTCACCTTCTATTTTGAAAGTATTTAAAAAGCGGGGGATACCTGTCGTGATGACGGTGCACGATTATAAACTGGTGTCGCCTAATTACACGCTGTTTCATCATGGACGAGTACACGAAGAAGATGCGCGCGGGTGGTATTGGTCGTGTGTCAAAAATAAATGTTTTAAAGATAGTCGACTGTTTAGTCTGATTGTGGTTTTGGAAATGATTTTTCATCACAAGTTCAAACGATATTATGAAAAATTAGTAGCTGTTTTTTTGGCACCAAGTCAATTTATGCAAACGATGCTGGTGCGTCACAGATTTTCTCCTAAAAAAATACGCCACTTGCCGCTGTTTGTTGAAGCGCAAAAAATAAATCAAGCAAAGGAGTTGAAAGGGGTGGTATATATCGGTCGTTTGTCCGAAGAAAAAGGAGTAGCTGTTTTGCTTCGGGCAGCTAAGGAAACTCCGGAGATTTCGTATACTATCGTGGGCACTGGTCCGGCTTTTGCTTCGCTCCAGACTTTGTCGCATGAGCTCGGTTTGCGTAACGTTATTTTTACCGGCTACAAGACTGGGGCAGAGTTAGAATCACTTCGTCTGTCGGCTCGGTTACTAGTCGTGCCAAGTATTTGGTATGAAAATTATCCGTTGACGGTGGTGGAGGCCAAAGCGCGCGGTCAGGTAGTAATTGCGAGTGCAATTGGCGGAATAACCGAAATGTTGCCTAAAGAATTACTGGTGGTGCCGGGTGATGCGCGAGAGTTGGCTTCAAAAATTGAATATTGGTATACAAAAACCGATGCACAGTTGGCATCGGTTGGAGAAAAGCTTCGGGCAGAGTGTGTGAAGGAAAATGATTTAGCGGGTCACGTCGGAGTGGTGGAAGAAGTGTATCAAAAACTTATTGACCAGTAATAAGAAGAATAATCGGGCCGGTCCAAGTGCGACCAGCCTCTATAGCGAGCTTGAGGCCAGCGAGGGCGAGCGCGCTGTTGGGCGACGCGTCGATGTCAGTGGTTTTTTTGAGTAGTTCTTGAGACGAGATAATGTCGGTGTTGTCAGCTATCCAGCCAGCGCCACGAGTGTCTTCTAATATTTTTTTAAGACTCGTTTGACGGTAGGCAATCGTATCAACAATAGCGTCGGCTAACGAAATTTCATCGTTGGCTTTTTTATTTCCCGGGACAGTGTCAGCAAGTGGGTGGCAGGTAGTGGTTTGGACGATGTGTATTTCTGGATTTGACCCCAGCTCGGCAAATTCGCGGGCTAGGCCTTCAGCGGTGGTGCCAGAAGAAGTCGGAATAAACACAGCTGACAGGTTTTCAATTTTATTTAATTCGCGAGCGAGCTCAGCATAGCCGACGAGTGCTGTATCGTCGTTGGACTGACGAAGCAATTGGGCGCCGTTAGTTTTGGCAAATTGGAGAGCAGATTGTTTAGGGTTGTCTTGTTTGGTGATAGTGATGCGTGCGTCACCGGCTTGAGCCGAGAGTATTCTCTGCTCTTTAGCTGGGGCGATATGAGGCCCGATAAAAACTTGTAAGGTGAGTGGATCATTTGGCTTGTTTTTGTTGTGAGCTGAAATAGCCAAAACGGCAGCTAGGGCAGCGTTGCCAGAAGAAGAAATCACAAAAGTGGTCGCCCCGTTTTTATGATAATTGGTTATCATAAACGGAATAGAGCGCCCTTTGTGGGAGCCAAATTGGTGCTTGTCTTCGCGCTTGATCCAGACTTCGCTCGCGATACCGAGGGCGGAAGCGAGCTTGGGTGAGGGGGTTTGGGGGGTTTTCATAAACTCTTGATCTTTCTCGTTTTTTAGCGTATACTACTTTGTACCGAAGTAAGATTTAATCCTACCATGTATGAAATTAGTGTGTCCAGAATGTAAAAATGATGTTAATTTGAGCCTTTTTCCGTCTATTGAGCCAGAGCATGTGATTGAATGCGATGTTTGTGGTATTACCCTTAAAATTGGTTCAATTGATGGCGATACCGTACACGCTGAAGTGGTTGATGAAGGAAAATAAAACCTGACATATAAAGCGAGCGTTTGAAAGCGATCGCTTTTTTATTTGTTTATTTTTTTGACCACCTCTTCAATCATTCCTCGGAAGCCGTGACTGCCTAAGAAAACGATAACTGTTTTGGCAGGACTCGAAGCGAGGCGCTCTACTAACGCTTCGTCATTGTCTATATAGCTGACGTTTGGTTGTGTTTTTCTAATAATAGTTGCTAACGCGTCGCCTTCAAAAGGCGGCGCTTCGCGTGGGTCGGTTTTTATTTTGGTGAGACGAGGAATGATAACTTCATCAGCTGAATCAAAAGCATGTTCATACCACGTTACCGATTCGGGGCGACGGTTGCCGGTGTTTGGCTCAAAGACAGCGATACGTTTGCTGTCGGGGTAGACAGCTCGCAATGTTTCCAGAACGCTTTTGGCTTTGGTGCCTGAGTGGGCAATGTCGTCAAAAATAACCACAGCGCCGTCGTGACGTTTTTCTAAACGACGTTTCATGCCGGTGAAACTGCTAATAGCTTTGATGATTGCTTCGGGAGCCAGTCCGATTTCTTTGGCCATCGCAAAACAGCCCGTGATATTGTCGGCCATATAGTCGCCAAGACACGGTGAAGTGATATGATAAGTTGTTCCGTCGTGGATAATATCAAACGTGAGGCCGTTTTTTGTCTGAACAATGTTGGTGTAACGGTAGTTGGCTTGTTCACCTTTACCGTACACTACTATTGGCGATGTTCCACCAAAGAGATTAGAAAATGAGGAAAAAATTCCACGGTTGGTGAGGAGTACATCGGCGACTTGTTCGGAAATAACACGCAGACCGTTTTTAGGAATACTAAAAGCGAGTTTTTTGAAAACAGCGAGATAACTTTTTTCTTTGGGATAGATGTCGGCGTGATCCCACACAATGGAAGTGAGGAGGAGGTGGGTTGGTTTGTAATAATTAAACTTTGGTCCTTTGTCCCAGCGAGAGGCTTTATATTCGTCGCCTTCAACTACGCTCCAGTCGCTTTTGGTTAGTTCGGCGGCTGGAAGGGTGTTGTGACTTAACCCGCCAAACATATAGCTCGGATCAAAGCCAGCTTCTTTGAGAATCCAAGCGAGTAGCGTGGTGGAAGTGGATTTGCCGTAGGTACCAGCAACAACGATAGAATTCTTTTTGATAAAAAAATCACGAATAATTTCTGGATAGGAGCGGTAGGGGAGTTTGTTTTCTAAAGTAAACATCCACTCTGGATTTTGGGAGCTCGCAACATTACCAACCACTACGACATAGTCTTTGGGATGTTTTTTGATACCTTCTTTGAAGCTAGCTAGGACTTTTTCGGGGTGCCAGCCAGGATAGTAATCAACGTGGTTATCTTTGAGGTGAGTGGAAATGGGTGGATAAAAACCTACGTCACTGCCAGTGACGGTGTAGCCCTGTCGTTTGAAAGCTAAAGCAAGCGCGCTCATAGCTACTCCGCAGATGCCGATAAAGTGAATGTGTTTTTGTGAGGACATACCGTGAGTTAGGCTTTTTCAAGAAGTGTCTTAAGCTGATGCTGGTCGGTTTGCCATTCTGTTCCGTCAAACCATTCTAATCCAGCGAACTGGAGTTTGTAGGTGTCACTACTGCGTTGGGCTGAGCCAAGATAGATATATTTTTTTCCGTTTGCTTTGGCGTCAGCAATTGCTGTTAGCATCATTCCAAGCCCGAGGCTTGTGATGGTGGTGTCTAATTTATAAAAAGGATAACAGTAGTGGGTGATACTTGGTGTCTCAAGAGCGATGCAATAACCAACAGTTTCAATGTCGTTGTAGTGGTAGACAAAGAGTGTAGTAAACGAACTCTCGTTTTTGTCGGTGAGTAATTCTTTTATTTTGTTGGCGCTAAAGGTTCCTTCGCCAAATTTTGTTTCGTAAAAATCCTTACCAAGTTTGCCAAGACTCCAATGATAGTCGGTGTAGGGGAGTGGTTTTTTTTCGAGCCGTAAGCCTTCAACTTTTTTGAGGATGCGACGGTTTTCACTGCTGAGCTCAAAACGGGACAGGTCAATACGAAGACTGCGGGTTTTATCCATGACGCCCCGACCGACACGGGTTGCTACGTAGCCGTCGTTGTAGGCCGAAGCGATATTCTCGGGCGAGAAGTCAGTGATAGTTTTTTTGTCCCAGGTAAGGTAAGTCATAAGCTAGTTGATAGACAACCACACAGCTAGAATAACAGCGAGCGCTTGGATAATCCAGAAACGCATAACAATTTTTTCTTCGTTCCAACCTTTGATCTCAAAATGGTGGTGCAGTGGCGACATTTTGAAAACGCGTTTGCCAAGCAAGCGACGAGAGAGTACTTGGATAATAACTGAGAAAATTTCAATATAGAAAATAAAACCAAAAAGCGGGAGGAGGACAATTTTATTGAGCGCGATGGCGTTGATAGCGAGCAGGGTGCCAAGGCCGAGCGAGCCAACATCGCCCATTTGAAAACGAGCCGGTTTGACGTTGAAATAGGTATAGGCGAGAAGCGCACCAACAACGGTGGCGTTAAACGGGGTAAAAGCAGTGCGCCCTTCGATCCAGCTGATAAGTGTGAGGCCGGTGAAGGTGAGAATCATCGAGCCGCCAGCTAGGCCGTCCATCCCGTCGGCCACGTTGACCGCATTTGCTGTGAACATGACGAAGAAAATAATAATCGGGATAATGAGCCAGCCCAAATAAATAGTGCCGTCAAATGGAATATTGAGAGTGTGCCAGCTTTCGCCGAGGCGACTGTAGACCCACCAAGCAGTGATGGCGCCAGCGACAAATTGTAGGAGGAGTTTTTCGTGAGCTTGAACACCGCGAGTTTGTTTTGAGCCAAAAATACCAGCAAAATCTTGGAAAGCGATCCAGGGAAGTGTGGCGAGATGCCAAAATTTCATATACCATTTTTTGTGGACGCGGATGAGAATAAGGGTGTGGCGAATGTTGCGTAATCGTCGTTTTCCTCCAAAAATATTAAGAAGGTCGTCGGTGGCCCCAAGGAGTGCTGCTAGCCCCATTGCGCCGATTGGCACATAGGTGTAGGTGCGTGACCAGTTGAAGAGCATGGTGATAATAGTCACCACCCCGATGACTAATAGTCCGCCCATAATTGGTGTGCCAACTTTGTGTTGGCGCTCACCTTGGAGGGTGTGGTCAAGTTCTCCGGCGCGGGTGATTTTGAATTTGGTTAAAAAGCGGGCCAAGAGTGGTGCTAATAAAAAAGCACCGGTGGCCGAGGCGAGGAGGTAAAGCAGTGATGTTTTGAGTAGTTCAATATACATAGTTATAGATGTAAGCGACGTACCTCAAGGGTGTGAGCTTGTGCTGCCTCCCAATAGGTTTCATTTTTATCGTTCGCTAATTTTTTCTCTTCCCAAACTTGTTCTAATAATCCTTTGTTTGGTTTTTTGATAGTAATCGTACCGCGAGCGACGCCATGGCCGTACTGCCCTTCACTGGTCCAGGCGCGGGCGTGAGCGTAGTGAATAACATCGCCTTGAATATCGATAATTACCAAAATATGGTTACGTTTATTGTTGGGGCCAGTTTCAAGCATGGTGATAATGTCTCCCGGAGAAAGTTTTTGAGCATCGCATGCTTCGTTGTGGCCAATAAGTACCTGACTATTTTTTGGATCAGTGTAGGTGCGGACATTGATGTTTTCCACCGGGCGCAAGCGGGTGATAAGCCAGCGAATAATTCGGCGTTTGGAAATAATATGTAATTTTTTGGTGATATCTATTTTTTTTGTTTCTAAAAAATGGGCTCGGAGCACATGAGTCACAAAACCAGAGCATTCAATGCCGAGCTGGTGGTCAATTAAAAATTTTCGAATAGCATCGGTGGTGGTTGATTCATGAGCATTGTGTAGGCAACATTCGCCCTCTTTGGTGAAAATCCCAGCGTGGTATTGGATAGAAATAATTTGAGCCTCTTCTACAATTTCGTGAGGCAGACCTTTGCCGATAAGAACACGAAGCTGACCGCGTTCGCGACTGCGAGCGTTGTTGTAATACGGACAACGAACTCCTTTGATACCTTTGAAGGGGAGTTCTAAATAGTCTTTGATGCGTTGTTCAGCTTTGGGGGAGAGCATACCTAGGCTTTGGTTGAATCAAAGTAATAGTGGCCAGTTTTGTAACTTTCGATTGTTCGGGGAATAGTTTTAAAAAGTGGTGTTGGTAAGTTGTCGATATCGTACCAGCCCCAATTTTCTGATTTTTCTGGTTCAAGCACCGTTGGCTCGCCGGACAGCCAATCTGCCATTAAGTTTATGTGAACATAATGTTTTGGAGCGTACTCAAAAATGTTGGCAACGAGCTGAAAGCGAATATTGGTAATCTCGATGCCAGCCTCTTCGCGTGTTTCTCGTTTGGCGCAATCTTCAAAAGATTCCATATATTCAAGATGGCCCCCAGGAAAAGCGTATTCGCCGGTGCCATGAGCACTCTTTCTTTTTGCCAAGAGAATCTTTCCATCTTTGAAGATCATAACTCCGATGCCTACTTTTGGTTTTTGTTCGTCCATATTATTTTTTGAGCAAGTGGACTAATATCGGCTTGAGTTCAGTTTGGCGCAGGGTCGCTTTGGTGAGTTCGTCGGCAGTAAGCCATTGTAGTTCGTAATAATTTTCTGGACTGTTTTTCTTTTGCTCTGGGCCACCGAGGCGAGGAGTGCCACTGACTTTTTTGGTAAAGTAATATAAATTGCGCTTGTTGCTTTCGAGGGTGAGTGGTTCTTTGGCGGTGTCAATTTCAAAGCGCAAATTAGTTTCTTCGCGACCCTCACGGTTGGCGACGGCGAAAAGTGTTTCAAAACGCTCTGGTTTGCCTCCAGGAATAGAATGATAATAAATACCCCCGTGACGACGTTTCATCAGGAGGATTTTTTTATCGCGGATAATAATAACACCGGCGCGATAGCCTTTTTTCTGATTGGTGTCTAAAGTGTAGGCAATTGTCGTGCCGAGAGCATTAAAGACTGTTACCTCCTTCATTATCCCGCGTTTGGTTTGGATGCGCAAGAGATCGCTGCCTGGCTCGGTGTTACGATAGGGGGTGAGGGCAACAGGTAGGTCGCGGAGGCGCTCAAGCAGGCCTTCTTGGATAGTTTTTCGGGTAGGTGTAACTCGTTGGATAATTTGAGCTCCGGTCGTGATGGTGGTGAGTGTTTCGCCGGTTCGCTTGATACCAAGGAGAGCAGCGAGGTGTGCCTCAAAAGTAGTGATAGAGGTAGTGTTTTTTTGGCCAATCTCGTGTTGGAGAGTTGATTCGTAGGTGGTAGAGGCTGGTTGGCGAGCGTTAATTTCGAGGAGATAGAGCTTGCCCGTGTGCTTATTCATAATAACGTCAATGCCAAATAATCCGTGCCAACCGTCTCTAGCTAGTTTTTTTCCAACAGTGGTAGCGATAACGCGATATTCCTCGCGTTGTTTTTGGTTGAGCATTTTGGCTCCGAGTTCCCAATCGTTGCCGATGGTGGCAAATGGTTTGTCGGTGAAAGGGGAGAGACCGGTGATTTGAAAATTGATATTCCCCAAGAGAATATCGTTGCCCCAAACGATGTTGTTGTTGGTGAGGGCTGGTCCATCAATAAATTGAGTAACGCGGATTTCGCGTTTAGGGAATTTCTTTTTAATTTCTTCAAGTTGTTCGGCTGATTCAATCAAAATAGTGCCGAGTCCGGTGTGGGCGCGATTGAATTGGATAATATATTTTTCTCCACTCCAGAGGAGATCTTCGCCTAGTTGAATATGATGAGGGGGGAGAAGATTGTTGAGTTCGCCAAGCCAGCGTACTTGAGAAATCTTTTCTTCAACGGTAGAGGCAAGCTCAGCTCCTGGGTTGAGGAGCGTCCAGTTGTTGGTGGTACAGATGGTTTCAATCTCGCGAGTGTTTTTGAAGACGACGATGCGATGATTGGGGAGGGTGTTTAAAAAAGCCACCGTTTTTGGGTGGGTGAGGAGATCGCGGGTGTCTAGTTTTAGTTTGTTTGGAATAACAATAATGTTGGCGTGTTTTTTGGCCAACTCTTTCCCAAATGGGGTACTGTTTGTTATAATGAAATAGTTCTTGAGGTGAAGCCCAGCAGAAGCCCGCTCTAAGTCGCGGGTGATATAGACGACAGGGGTCGTTTTTAGGGCTAAAATAAGGGACTTCATATTCCCTTAGTATACTAAAAAAACCACATTTTGACAAGCGTACCGTATGGATAGTCTGGCTAAGGAGCTTCGGGAGTTTGGGGACGTGAGTTTGCGCAAATCTCTCGCTAAATACACTACTTTTAAGGTTGGCGGACTCGCCGACCGATATATTGAGGTAACGAATACTGACAAGCTCGTTGCTTTATTGGCATTTCTCACCGGCCGAGGGGTAGATTACTTTATTTTGGGTGGTGGTTCTAATGTTTTATTGCCAGATAACGGTCTTCGAGGAGTAGTTATTCGGATCAAAACGAACGGCCTAGAAGTAGAAGGTGAAACCATTATTGCTGAAGCTGGCGTCTTGTTTGGGTCATTGCCGACCAAGGCTGTTCAGCTATCGCTCACTGGCCTTGAATGGGCCACAGGTCTCCCTGGCACTGTTGGGGGAGCGGTACGGGGCAATGCTGGGGCTATGGGAGGAGATGTTGCGCATAATTTATCAAAAGTGCTGGTGTGGTGCGATGGTGATGTTATAGAAATGACGCCTGAGGAGTGCGCTTTTGGGTATCGCGATAGCGTATTTAAACACTCTACCTATGTAGTTCTCAAAGCATGGTTTACGCTTCGCCCGGGTAATTCGCGAGAAAGCATGGTGGTTATGCATGAAATTTTAAAGCGTCGAGCTGGTCATTATCCGCTGTCGCCTTCGGCGGGGAGTTTTTTTAAAAATATTGTTTTGAAAAAATGGCCTGGCTCGACTGCTGAATTGCCAAAAGAGTTTGTTGAGCAGGGTCGGGTACCGGCTGGCTGGCTGATTGAGCAATGTGGTCTCAAAAGTTTTGCTGTTGGCGGAGCGATGGTTTCGGAGGAACATGGTAATTTTTTAATCAATAAAAAAGAGGCGACACAGACAGATATTCTTCAGGTAGTTGAAGAAGTGAAGTCACGGGTGTATACTAAATTTAAGGTTGAACTTGAGGAGGAAGTTCATATTGTTCAGTAATTTTTACCTATATGCAGATCAGCATCACCGGTAAGGGGGTCGATTTAACAGACGCTATCGACAACTACGTTACTAAGAAAATAAACGAGTTGGATAAATTTTTTGACGGAATCAATCGAGCAAGTGTTGTGCTTGGACGACTAAGCAATCATCACCAGAAGGGCGACGTCTTTTTTGCGGAATGCACTCTTGATGTTCCGGGTAATAATGTATTTGGAAAAAAAGAAGCGATGAGTGTCTATGAAGCAGTTGATCTCATGCGCGATTTATTGGAGAGTGAATTAAAAAAACACAAAATTAAATTAGCTGGTAATATTAAAAAAAATAAAAATACTGCTCGAGAAGTAAAAGAATACGATGATGCCGCGGTCTAATTTTCCCACCCTGTCATGGCGGTCGTTTGCGGCCGCATTACTAATTGCCACTGGTTGGAGTTGGTATCATTTTTCCATGCGTGACGCATGGATTTTTTTTGCTAAATTAAGCCTTATTTTGGTTGTTGTACTCGCGGCTTTTTTGGTAGCGAAATATGTCTATTTACAGGTGGCAATACGAACTAGGCGGTCGTCGTTTTGGACCGGCGAATTGTTTCATTCGCTGGATACACTTTTTTTTGTTTCATCACTTTTGTTCGGTATCTTTTTTTTGAAAAATGAATTAGCGAGCTTGCTCTATAGCGCTTTCGTTTTTTGGTTTATTTTTTGGCAGACACAGATTATTTTAGCAAGACATCCGTCAGCTGTTCAGGTGGCGCAACTGAGTCGCGTGGTGTTTGTGTTTGCCTTCATGCTGTTTGTCACCCAGAGTGCTCTCCAGTATACCGCGTACCACTATTATATTTTAGATAGCAACGTAAAGTTTTTTAATATTGTTTTTTTTCGATCGTTGGCGGTGACGCTCGTGTGGCTTGCGTTATTCGCTCTTGCGTCGCTACTTTTTGTGTCGGTGCGGTCTCGCGTCGTTCGCTTGCTTGGATTTATTGCGTGGGCGCTGTCGTATATTTTTTTCTTGGCGATTTGGGCGGTGAATATCGCCATTTTATATTTTTCTGGTCTGTATATTAGCCCGGTGGCGCTTGGCCATGCAGCTGGTTCAGAGAGTGTTATGGAAAACCCGCTCTCACTAGTGCTTGTTGGGCTCACTGTCGGTTTGACTGTTTTGATGATACTGCTTATCCGTCGAGTAATCATCACACATCGTGTTGTCGCTCGAAAGTGGTGGTATGCCTATGACACCATGCTTATTACGATAGCTGTTTTGGGGCTCACCGGCCTGTCGTCGCTTCAAAATACTCCTGAGCGAGCGGTGCTTAATTCTTTTTATGATTTTTATATCCGCCAAACTCCGGCGGTAGAATTGTCGCCGGCGCTTCAAACTAAACTGCAAAAGTTTGGTTTGAATTATGACCCAACAGCGTTTCGAGTACTTGAGCGGGAGACTGCTTTTTCACCGACCACAACAGTTTTTTTGCCACAAAAATTACAAAATAAGGTGCCCAATGTCGTGATTGTCTATGTGGAGTCGTTTTCCGCTCGTTTTAGCGGAGTATATAACGAAAAAATGCGCGGTGTGACCCCGCATTTTGACGCTTTTTTGGAAGATAAAGATACAACCATCTTCACCAATTATTTTAATGCTTCTACGCCGACTATTACCGGTACACTATCGCAATTGTGTTCGTTTTTACCGCCAACCGGGCACAATGAGATTCAGAATGAACGGAAGTTGCAAAATCACCACCTACTCTGTTTACCAGAAATTCTTAAAAAATTTCGTGGATTTAAAACCGCGAAGTATTTGACGGCGGTAGACAAAGAGTTTGCTCACAAAAATGGTATTTTCACGAGTATGGGGGTAGATGAGGTGCTTGGTACGAGTGAGTTGGCCGAGTATATTTCGGGTGAGCCATTGTCGTGGGGGTATTCTGATCACCAGTTGTTTCCAGCCTTTTTTGAAGCAATGAAGCGTGCCCCAGAACCGTTTCTCATGATGCTTGCGACTGTCGACACGCATCCTCCCTTTAATTTAGCCAAAGATGCGGTGCCATATGGCGATGGTAAGCAGCCGGTCTTAAACATGTTTCACACGACTGATGATGCTTTTGGGTTGTTCTGGGAGCAGTTTAAGGCGAGCTCCTATGCCACCAACACTATTGTAGTGGTGGTGGGGGATCACGCTATCTTTCCAGGAGCGATTACCACCGATATTTTTCCTGAAGAAGCTGGAAAAATGACTTATTACGACAAAAATTTCTTTGGTTTGTATGTGCCGGGGACGGTTTTACCGAAGCGTATTGATACATTGTCGTCAGGATTAGATCAATTACCGACACTTCTTCAGCTGTTCGGTGTTCAATTACCTAATTCTTTCGAAGGACATTCTATTTTTGGTGACCGTGAGCAGTATCCGAACATTTTGGGGATGCATGAGCTCGGTTTGTATGTGAATCAGGTGAGCAAAACAGGTGGGCGACAGGTACTTTACAACACACCATCGGAGATTTCATGCCCGAGTGACTATTCAGCCTCCTCAACCCCTGATTTTACCCTCTGTGACTACCTCAATTTCTATCACTGGAAGCGTGCCATGTTTGAACAAGGGCGTTTCTGGAAAAAATAGCTGATTCTTGCTGAAAGTTATCAACAGTTGGCGTTCAAAAAAAGCTGTATTTGGTGTATACTATAAGTATAGTTCCCTATGCAGCAAAGAGTTTTGGAAAACTTGTCAGCCAAATCCTTTGTTCGAGCTCTTGTCGGCTTCGGCCTTTTTGTTTTTTTAGCATTTTCTTTCTGGTCTCTTCCAGCAGTTTCTGACGCGCAAGCAGCTCAAGCTCCAACGGTGATTACCTATCAGGGAAAATTGTTGGTGGGGAGTTTGTCGGCAACCACTTCTCAGTCAATGATCATTTCGCTCTACACCGCTTCGTCCGGTGGTTCAGTTGTGTATACTGCTAGTGGCACAGTCGGTACTCCAGTTGCTTTGTCAGTCACTCCAAGCAATGGTATTTTCACCGTTCAGCTTGGTGGCACTGGTACCAACTCGCTTGATCCGTCTATTTTCCAAAGCAATCAAAATTTGTATCTCCAAATCACTGTCGGTGGCGAAGTGATGACTCCGCGCAAGCAACTCACTGCCACTCCATATGCTTTCAACGCTCGCTATCTCGATGGTGTGGCTGCGACCTCTACTGCTTCTTCGTCTACCTACATCCCAATCTCTGATGCGACTGGTAATTTTAATTTCCGTGGTGTTACTTCAACAGGTTTGACCGTTACCGGTACCTCCACTTTCACTGGAACAACTTCATTTGCTTCAACTACAGTTTCTAGCCTAACTTCCACCAACGCCTTTGCTTCGCTGCTGCAATACACTCAGGCAAATGGTACCAGTCTGACTTCGACTAACGCTTTTGTCGCTAACTTGGTAGCTACTGGAGCTACAACCACTAACTTGAGTGTGAGCGGTAGTGCGGTAATTGGTAATGCAACAACAACTAATTTTTATACTGGCGTACTGTCAGCTAGTACATTGACTGTGACGAGTGTGACTAGTACGAATGGTGATTTTGGAACTTTAACCTTCACCACTGCGGTCGGAACTTCGGTTACAAGTACTAATCTTTTTGCAACGACTGGTCGTTTTACCAACGCGACAACTACCAACCTTAATGTCCTAAGTTTGTTGGCTGTAAATTCTTCCTCGCCGACAGCTTTGGTGAGTATCCAGGCTTCTTCAACGATTAATCCTTTTGTTATCGCCACTTCGACTGGGGTTAATATCTTAACTGTTTTGAATAGTGGTAAAGTTGGTATTGGTACCAATAGCCCGAGCGCTGATTTGGAATTAGTCTCTGAGTCGACTGTATCTTCACGAGGTCTCTCTATCGTTCAGATTAATACTGGTGTCCATGCGGCGACTGCTGATTTTAGAAAAGCCCGTGGCACAGCTGGTTCTTTATCCACTGTCGCTAGCGGTGATTATGTTGGGTCTTTTGCTTTTTATCCCTATGACGGGACAAGTTATCTCTCAGCTGCTTCGTTCGGTGCTCGTGTAAATGGAACTGTAGCAACCGGTCTTGCTCCAACAGATATTTTCTTTGCTACTAACAATGGCGCTAGTGATAATAATCCGTTTGCTAATAACGGTGTTAGATTACTTATTGCGGCCAATGGGAATGTGGGTATCAACACCACAACACCTGTTGCCCGTTTGGCCATTCAAGCGGCTTCATCATCAAACCCATTTATCATTGCTTCGTCTACGGGTACCAACATTGTGACAGTGTTTAATACTGGTGTGTTTGGTGTTAATACGAATACTCCGCAATACACCATGTCTGTCGGTG